>JBHAEB010000001.1:0-19251 GCA_041855345.1 Arachnia sp.
GACGCCGAAACCCTCTACAAGAACCTCAGCGCCATCGCTCCCACCGTAACTATGCGGGGCACTGGCCAGTTCTGGAAGGTCGATTTCCTGCTGCTGGCCGATGCCTTAGGCAAGCGGGAAGCAGCCCAGAAGGTGCTGGATGATCTCACGGACCAGGCGAAAGAAGCGGGCAGCACCTTGAGTAACGCTGGCACAGTGTCACTGTTGCGGAAGAATGGCGAGAAGCTGCGTATCTTCGGGCCCATCTCCTTTGGTGGATCGGTCCTAGCCGACATGGGCCTAAAGCGTCCCGAAACCCAGCAATTCACCGACGGGGTATCCAAGGAACTGTCTGCGGAAACCCTCGACCAAGCCGACGGTGATTGGCTGTTCTACGGGGTCCAGGGCGGCAACGAGAGTGAACTCACCAGCCAAGCATTGTGGGGGTCGTTGAAAGCCGTTGAGAACGGCAACGCCGTAGAGGTTGATGACGGCCCATTCTTCCTCAATGCTGGCCCCTCTGCCGCAAAGCTGGTTCGGGAACAAGTCGCCAAGGCTATCTCGGGTTGAGCCACGCGTCAGCAGGCAACGCTGTTCTGGAAGGACAGCACCTACGCCTCGGATATGGTGCTGGTCGCGATGTCGTGGCCGGATTGGACGTCGCTATTGGGGCCGGATCGTTTACGGTCATCGTCGGCCCCAATGCCTGCGGAAAGTCCACCCTGTTGCGCTCGCTGAGTAAGGTGCTGCCGCCGCGTTCGGGGACTGTTTTCCTTGACGGCAAGCAGATCGCGACGATGAAACCGAAAGCATTCGCTCGCGAGGTCGGTTTCCTTGCTCAGTCCTCGATCGCCCCAGAGGGGATAACGGTTCACGAGCTCGTCTCTCGTGGCCGTTACCCCTACCAGAGCGTGCTTCACCAATGGTCTGAGGAAGACGACCGGCAGGTCAGTGCCGCGATGAAACGCACCCACGTGGACGAACTGGCGACCAGGCGGGTATCGGAGTTGTCGGGAGGCCAAAGACAGCGCGTGTGGGTTGCGATGGCGCTGGCCCAGCAAACCCGGGTGCTGCTGCTGGATGAGCCCACCACCTACCTGGATTTGGCCCATCAGGTCGAGGTGTTGGAACTGTGTCGGGAATTGAACCAGGTTCTAAAAACGACCGTGGTCGCGGTGCTTCACGACCTGAACCAAGCCTGTCGATACGCCGACCACATCATCGCCATGCGCGATGGCAGCATCATCTTGCAGGGTGAGCCAACCGAGGTCATAACCGCTGCAACCGTCAGCGAGGTGTTCGGGTTGGAGGTCGAGGTCATTCCAGACCCAGTCACCGGGACCCCGCTGGTGGTTCCAGCAGCACCGCAGTCGCACGACTGCGCATCGCTCTAGCCCCCAACCGAGATCGGCAGTGCCGCTGTCGGAGGCCCCTGTCAACTATTGCGGATGTGATCCACTACTCCACACTTGGGCATCCTCCAAGCCACAGCGACGCTGAGTTCAAGGTGGCCAGCATTCCCATCCTGTGACGACGCCCTGTACACCGAGGGGATCAGCAAGGCGCCACTCCAGGCTCCCGAAGGCACCAATCGTCAAGCCTGCCTCCCTGAGTAAGGGGCCTTTGGCAGAACCACGGCGGTGACCCCGCATCGGTTTAGCCTCTTGTCTAGGAGGAATCATGAGTAACACCCCATGGAATAGTCAGCCACCCCACCAGCCCTCCTGGCAGCAGCCCCCGCAGCGCCGCACGGGACTACTCATCGCCCTAGTCGCGGTGAGCATGATCGCGGTCGCTCTACCCGCCACTTTGCTGGTTGTCCTGGGCGGCCGCCAGGATACGCAGGCCGTCACGGAAACCACCGTGACCATCACCGTCCCAGCAGAGCCAGAACCCAGTCAGCAGGCCTCAGCTCCGAGCGGCGCCAGCACCCCGAACCCGACTGCCACGTCACCGTCAGGCAGCGGCGACCCCAATGCCCCCTTTAGCGCATTCCCCACCTCGTTCGGGGAATACACGATGAACGGGCCAGCCACCGACACGGGTGCCAGGTACACCTCCCCTAACACTGGCATGGACTTCTCCGTGACCTACAACCCTAGAGCGGACATATTCGACTATTGGGTGGGGAAACTGCACAACCCTGAGACTCATGGCATCTGGACGTGCGGCGAAGTGACCGATGTTGGTTTCGTTTGTTATGCCAAGGCTAAGGGAGGCGCCGTGTCGACTCGTTTGGGTGATGCCATCGACGAGGAGCCTCCGACCTTAGACCTCCTGGTCACCCGCAGCGACGAGTTCATGGCCGCCTGGACATAACTGTCGGGGGTGGTTGGCTCCGAAACCAGCCACCCCACGCCGCGCATCACGGCCCCAGCTGGTGGGCCGACTCCTAGGGGCGTTAAAGTCCCTGGCCATGGACATTTTGTTCGACACGGCCAACCTCGACGACATCGAACGCCTCACCCCCATCTACCCGGTGACCGGCGTCACCACGAACCCCACAATCCTCAAGGCCGAGGGCAAGGTGGATTTCTACGCCCACTTCCGCCGGATCCGCCAGATCATCGGCCCTGAGCGCACCCTGCATGTTCAGGTGCTAGCTAAGGACACCCAGGGCATGATCGACGACGCCCACCGCCTGCTGGACCGCATTGACGACTTGGTGTACCCCAAGATTCCCACCACCGAGGCCGGGATCGCCGCGATGCGTCACCTCAAAGCCGAGGGCGTCAAGGTGACCGCAACCGCGATCTATTCCAAGACCCAAGGCTTCCTGGCCATCGCCACTGGGGTGGACTACCTGGCGCCTTATTACAACCGGATGCAGAGCCTTGACATTGACACTCGAGGCACCCTTGAGGCGCTGGCCGGATTCATCCGCCGTTTCGATGCCCCCAGCCGCATCATGGCCGCCAGTTTCAAGAACGTCTCCCAGGTCTCCCACGCTTTGGAATCCGGGGCCGACGCCGTCACGCTTTCTCCGAAACTCCTGCGCGCCGCCCTGTCGGCTCCTGGCATCACGGCTGCGGTGGATACGTTCATCGCCGATTGGGAATCGGTCTACGGCACAGATCACCTGCCGGAGTAACCAACCCCGGAGGCTTAGGAACGCAGATCCGCTGGAAACCTAGCCAGCAAGTCGTCCCGGGTCAGCGTGACTGACTCCGGGACCAGCGGGGCCGGTTCAGTTTTCCAGATTCGGGTGTGCATACCCAGCAACCGGGTCCCGTCCACAAGCTGTGTGCCAACCTGACGGGCATATTCAACGGCTTCGTCGCTGAAGCGCGCGGTGGTCACCACCATCGTGTGGTGTGCGCGTTCAACCTGGTTGGCACCCACGAGTTTCTGTATGACCGGCCGCCCCACCTTGGAGTTAGGACGAAAACACTTGCACTCCACGATGGTACGAATTCCGTCTCGTTCCATCCGCAGGTCCACGCCGCCGTCACCGGATGCGGGAGTTACCTCCACGCTATAGCCGTGGGCTCGAAACACATCGGCGCAGTAGTACTCGAACTCCCGATAGGCACCGGCGAATCGCGAGTGTATCTCCCAGATGCTGGCTGCCTGTTGACGCCTAACGCGGGCGAGGTGTTCCTGTCGTATCTTATGACTTTCTTCCTTACACGCGGCAACGGGGATTCCTGCGTTCCTAATCCGCGACACGAAATCATAAAGAATCAAGACGTTACGCGAGGCGAAACACCACTTTCCAACCTCCAACACCGACCATGGCTTGACGACCGAGTTCTCCCGGCGTCGCCGGTCTCTAGTGCCGTCCTTCTTCGCATACCGCCAGCGGGGATACCTCAACACGAACGCCCCCATCTCGTGGGGAACCCGCGCACCGCGGACCCGAATTCTTCGAGGAATCCTGACTCCGAGGGCATTGCTTGCTTTGGCTCGCTGAAACTGGCGGAATGCAAATACCAGGAGCATCAAAGCCAGCGCCAGGATCGTCGCATAGGAGAGGATTGGAACGACGATTCTGCGGTTCTCACCCCACCACAGGCGAAACGGCTCCAACCATATATCGAATATAGCTATATATAAGTCCACGCCCTCCCCCAATGACCGTATCGAGAGCCTATCAGTGCCTACCGTTGAGACCCGAGTTACCCCTTTTATCTGGGGCCAGGAATGAACAGCACCTACGGCGCTGAGCGGGAGAGGCGAGGCTGGCATCAGTAGGGCTTCGGCTGTCGGCTGAGATGATTGACTGGGAGTTTGTCAGTAGTTTGCCGGCAAGGACAAGAATGAGATCAACTCTGACGGGCAGGCTAGTTTGGGTCCCGGTCTTTTTGATCTTCGACTTGCCAGTTGGATTGTCACCCAATATGACTCAGAATCCCCAGCCAACACGATTGTGGATACGCCCCAAGGGAATCCCTTCAGATCGGGTGTCAGGCCTCTTTGGTGGACTATCCGATCAACACCACTGGTGGGGCGCACAACCCTAACGAACTGGCCGCCGAAGGGACGTCGCACTTGACTGGCGGCGTAACGCTGGGAGAACTGCGACCAGATCGTGGGTCAACCCTAGTCAGGCCCAAGGCCCCAAGCTGAGGCTTGTTAAAAACGACGCCATTCCCGCTAGGAGAGTGGAGCTGGGCTCCTGGCTCTGGTTCCACGTCGGGGGGTCGGCTACTGCTAACTGCAGGTATATCGGTCTGAGACTCTGCGGCCGAGTTACTAGAAGGCTGCGCCGTTTACCGACTCAGAACCGGGGAGGTCGTTTGGGTCACGCAAAAACCTGGCAACGAGTTCCAGGTATGCGGGGCGGTCTTGGAAGTAGCCGCCGCAGTGATCGGCTCCTTCGAACGCGATCAGCGGAACCCTGCCTACCGACGCCATGCGTTGGCCATGCTCGAAAGGGATCACCCGGTCTTGAGTGCCGTGCAATAGCAGCACCGGCCGTGGAGCAATCCGCCCGATAGCGTCAATCGGGCGTACCTGCTCGAAGTGGTAGCCGTACCGCAGCGCCGTCCACGCGCTAACCACCGGCACCAAGAATCTAAACGGCAATCGACGGCGCCGGAAATTCGCCGCGACCACATCGGAGATCGTCGTAAACGGCGAATCCGCGACCAACGCGGAAATCCGCTCATCCTCGGCAGCCTCTTGCACTGCGACGGCAGCCCCCATCGAATAAGCGACAACCACGATCCGGGTGTCTGGGCGACGCTTATTCACCCAATCGACGGCAGCCCTGAGGTCTAGCCGTTCGTGGTGGCCCAAGGATTGGGGCCCGTCCGCGGAATCGCCATTGCCGCGGAAGTCGAACAACAGCACGGCGTAGCCTCGCTTGTGTAGCCCGGGGCCGATGCCCAACATAGTGGACTTGCTGCCCCGGTGCCCAGCGCAGCAGATGACGACGGCGTCAGCTTCCTCATCGTCGAACCACCAACCGGCGATCCTGACTCCGTCAGCGGTGGTGAAGGTCACATCCTCGGCTGGCACACCGATCTCGAAGGGGGTGAAGTCGTAGTCGAGTTCTGGCCGGCTAGGCCCAGACAGTAGGTGGGCGGTCACACCCACTACCGCTCCCAGCGCTGCTCCTGTAGTCAGCAGCCCAACCTTGGCCGCACGCTTCACCTTATCCGCCATTTCCCCGCTTCTTCGTCCCCCAACCACCCTACGCCCAAGTGGGGCATGACGGAGTCATATCCACTGTCGATGACGGATTGGCGGCCTGCCCATGCCCAGATTCTGCCGCCACGGATGCGCTCATTCCCCTAAGGTGACCGGCCCCTAGTGATCGGCTATGGCGCCACTGCCGGGCGCCGGAGGAGTGCTGTTCAACCGGTGTGTGAACCAGGCGGTTGCTACCGTAAAAATCACGGACACAATGGCATCGAGGAGGATCCCGTGAGGTTCACCCTGTTAGCTATAACCATCGTGGCAGCAGCTGGATCGGTGGTTGCGGCGCCTTTCGAACTACTTGCTTCCCCGATGCCAATCCCGGTTCGAGTTGTTACCGCAGTCAGCGTGTTTCTGATCTGGTTTTCGTACCGTTTGGAGGCCAACATTCGCAGGTACCTGGCCACTCCACTCAGCTTGGTGGCGGCCGTCTGGTCGGTAGTGGATGTTTTCGCGCTAAACCAGCATGGGGTGGTTAGTCACTCTTTGGTGTTCCAGGCGCTCGCCTTCACTGCCTTCGCAGGCTTCGCAGCCATGGCTCCGCCCACAGCAGAAGCGAAGCCTCCTACCAGGCTCAGGAGGCAAGTGATGGCAGCGATTCCGGTTGTGGTGCTGGGGCTTGGGCTGTGGGGGCTGTTGGCCATGCTCAATCCGGTGTCGATGTCTCGGCTCCCCGAGGGCGCGCTGCAGGAAGCGGTGACCATGGGTGAGGTTCAACTGAGGCTATACGACGATGGCATCTCCGCAACCACCCCCGAGGGAACCTGGAGCTACACCCATCGCGGAGCAAAGAACGTGAGCTGGCCCAATCAGAACTCCTCCCAGTCTCCGCTGGTAACCAGCCCGAACCAGGCCTATGTCGCCGCCGGGTTTGTGCTTGAGCAACCGGACAACAGCCGTTCGGAGCCGGAATACGTGGCCCAGGAGGTCGTGGTATTTGAAACTAAAACAGGAAAACCGGTGATAAAGGTCTTTACTAGCACCTTCGTGAATGTGCAGCTCACCAACTCCGCAGCGCTGATCGGCAGGGACGCCTACTCCTTGGAAACTGGCGAGATGTTGTGGCATAGCGACGCCGTGCCGCTGGGGATGCTATCCATGTCGGGGACCCCCGAGCGGTTCATCGCTGACGCCAGATGCGTTTCTGATGTCGACCATCTAGTCAGCTGCGAACTGGATCTGATCAACGCCGCCGACGGCTCTCCACTCGGAACCGTTAGCGCACTGGGAGACGCCTATGCCGCGGCCGACACACGCCAAGCCGAAGATGTGCTGGTGGTAGAGGGCTGGGCTCTGGACCGCGCCTTTGAGCCGGTCGAGGCGCCCCAGATCAACGCCGAAGCATTTACAATCTCAGCCCATATGGTGGCTCGGAACCTAGACACCGGCGAAACGGTATCCATCGGACCGGGAGCAGGACTCGATTCGAGTGCAGGCAAACTGGGAATCCGCCCGCCCTCCCCGTCCACGGAATGGAATTCCGGGAATGAGGAATCGACGGCTACCTCCTGGTTTGATCCAAAGACTAAGCAGGTGCAGCGATGAAGCGCCGAGATATAACCTTCGGCGCCAGTTGGGGTTTCGCCGTCGCCGGCTTAGTGGCCCTAGGGTGGGCTATTTACAGTTTCGTGACAGGTGCCAGCCCGGTCCCGGTTGACGAAGCAAACCTGGTCATGGCCGGTCTGGGGTTGGTCTACACGTTGGGTTTATTCGTCGGCAGCCTCGGCGTAGTGGTGCCGACATGGCTGTTGATCGTGAGCATGGTCACCCCCTTCTGGCTGAGTTACCGCGGGTTAGTCCAGGTGTCAGAATTTATCAATGAGGGTCTCATTTGGGTAGTGGTTGGCTTAGTGGCATTGACCTGGGCCACCATGTGCCAGGTTGCTGCTCAAACTAGCGGTGACCGGCCAGAGAAATCTCGAGCTGGCTCAGCCCAACGAAATCCAGCCTTCTGGGTAGCAGCAGCCGCTTCAGTCACGGCCACTGCGCTGATCGCGCAATTGTTCATGCTGCATGCCAGTCCGCTTCAGGCCCAACAGGCCACCGAGCTGGCTGAGGCGCCGCCGCTGCCCCGCAATGTGCTCGGCGAGGTTATCTGGGTCACGTCTATCCCAGGCGACTCTGTGGACAATGCTGCCGGGACTCGCGGGCCAGTCGTGGCTATGTCGGACGGCGTCGTTGGTCTCGACTCCAGCGACGGCAGCGTAGCGTGGCAGCGCAGGCGTTCCGGACGCCATCTATGCTCATGGACCGAATCCCCCCAGAGCGCGCTTAGCCTCGATCATGGATCCAATCATTACCTACTAGTCAGCCAGAACCGGCGCTTCGTTGCCTACACGTTTTGCGCGGGAGATGGCAGTCGATATGAGGTCCTCGACACCATGACCGGAGCCTTGGTGCTGGAGGGATCCACCAAAGACCACCCGATCGGGCAGCTGACCGACGAGGTCCTCTGGGTGAACGGGCAGGGGATCTCACTATCCGACGGCAAGGTGCTGTGGGAGAAGCCGATCACGAACAGCATGATGGCCACTTCGTCAAAGCTCCTAGACATCCCGTATTGTTCCTTTGCCCAAGAGAAAATGCTGTGCACAGTTGTCACTCTGGATCACAACGATCCGGCTAATCGCCACACTTATGATGATGTGAGCATCAACTACGGATTGGCGACCCAACACATGCCGGTGCAGGGTTGGGTGGCCCAGTTGACTCCTGGGGCCGAGCCTCCCGGAGAGAATACTGACGTGACCATGCAGGCCTTAAACCTGGAAACCGGGGAAACGGTACCGTTGGGAGAGTTCATGACCACGCGAGCCGTCTCAGCCACTCAGCTCGTGCTGCAGCACGCCGACGACACACTTGCGGTCTTTGATCCGACAAGCCGGACCGTGACTGAACTGGAAAAGCCTGCGTCTTCCGAACTAGGCGATGAGGATCTTCCCCTCCCCGAGGTTCACGGACCGGATTGGGATATCTCGAAATACTCACGCTATTCCCGCAACATGAGGGTGTATATCGCGGATCGGGAGGTGACCATCCCAGTTGAGCTGCCCGCTGGCGTCGCCCGACATGTGACGAGCGCCAATCTCAACAGCACCCCAGCCTGGCTGGCTCCTGGATGCCTGATGGTGCAGGGCCAATCTGTCAACTTCATCGCTGCAGGGAAGGGAAACGCTAATCATGCCCACTTGCCTTGCCTGCGCTAAACAATGGGAAAGGTCATAGCATCGGGAGCCTCAGCCGTACCGTTGTGCCTCGCCCTTCGATGGAGCTGAGTTCGCTGCTGCCGCCGAGGCGACGGAGCACCGCAGCCACCATCGGCAGTCCCAAACCGTTTCCTGGGATGTGACGCACCTGGGTGCTACGTGCCAATTCGCTCCAGACCTGTTCCACTTCGTTGGCGGGAATACCTCGTCCGGTGTCTGAGACATCTACGACGACGTGGCCTCGATCTTCGCTACCGCGGATCTCTAACCTAGCTCCAGGCGTGGAGTACTTCACCGCATTTCCAACCACGTTGTAAAACGCCAGAAACAGTAGATCGCGATCACCTCGAACAGCTGGGAGGGGGCGCGGCGCTTTCGGCAATGCGACCATGACCTGCCGGTCCGCAGGAACAACCGTTTCCACCACCTCGGCGATCACATCCGCCACATCCACCGGTTCATCGGCCACCGGATAGGAGTCGATCTCACTGATCTTGCGCAGCTCGGTCACTAACGAGGACAATCTGTCAACCTGGGCGCGCATCTGCTCCGCCAATACCGGGTCATCCACTGCCGCCATCCCCATCCGTAACGCAGTCAGTGGGTTCTTCAACTCATGATCCAGCCGCCCCACGAAGGTGCGGTGACCTTCCCGGGCCACAGCCTGAGCCTGCTCGGTGGCCTCGTTAACGGCCCGCGCCAGGACTCTGCGACGCCACCTGATCAAGGCCATGATTCCAGGCACGATCAAGCCCGCCACCAATGGCACTAGCCACAGCTCAAACTGCAGCCATACCTGGCGGGTCTCCCCCGACAATCTCCATCCAACCGCCACTAGGGCACCAACGGCCGCAGCCGCCCACCCAATACGCATTAGGCCGCCTTCACGCTGGGATGGAATCGATACCCGACCCCCTGAACGGTGTCGATAACCTCTAACCCCCGCGCCCCCAAGACCTTCCGCAGTTCAGCTACCCGGTGATCGACGGCACGGGTAGTGATCGCGAATTCGACCCCCCACACCTGCTCCAGCAGATGGTCACGAGAAAAAGTCTCGCCGTGATGAATCATCAAATACTCCAGCAGCGCTAACGCCTTCGGTGTCAGCGGCACGGGCTGTCCCTTGTGGGTAACCACCTTGGCTAACCGGTCTAGATCCAGTCCCCCACCGGTGATCTTGGCGGCGTGGGCCAGGCTCTGCCCCCGCTGTCCGCGACGCAGCACCGCCCGGATCCGAGCGATCAGTTCCGAGGGATCGAAAGGTTTGTTGAGGTAGTCATCGGCTCCCTTGTCCAACGCGTCCGCGCGGGTACCCGACTGCCCCACGCCGGTCAGCAGGATCACCGGCGTCCAGTCATCGCGACGTCGCAGCCGCGCCAACACCTGGGCCCCATCGGCGCGAGGCATCAATACATCCAGCACGATGAGATCCACCGGGGTGTGTTCAAGCAGTTCGAGGGCTTCCTGGCCATCGGCGGCGGTAGACGCGGCGAACCCCGCCCGCTCTAGGAGACGGGCGAGGTGGCTGCGGATCATCGGGTCATCGTCGACCACCAAGATAGTGGTCATGTCCCGGCCTGGTTTCGTTGGGTGCTCGCGGGCACTGGTTGTCCTTTCGGATCAGCCGTTGTGGATGCTGTTGTCGGATCCGGTGTTGTCGATGCTACCGGCGATGACGGTCGCGGACAGATAGTTGTCATTGCCGCTGACAGTCGCCGAACCCAGCTCCCCTTCGACGTAGAAGGAGTTGCCGTCAGAGCTGATATTCACCGAAGTGGTGGCACCTCCGCTGACGTAGTTGTTGGTCCCTTCAATGATGACCTG
Organism: Arachnia sp.; assembly: GCA_041855345.1. Taxonomy (GTDB): domain Bacteria; phylum Actinomycetota; class Actinomycetes; order Propionibacteriales; family Propionibacteriaceae; genus Arachnia. The sequence continues at coordinate 10,653 of JBHAEB010000001.1, forward strand.
GCCTGCGGATTCGTAATACACCGAGGAATTGCTGGCCGTGATATGGATGGTTTCGCAGTGTCCCTTCAAGGTGACATAGGCGTTATCGGCGCTAACGGTGGAGGCACCTCCACAGTTTGGCGTGGATTGGGTAGCGGACTGCGATGAGGAGCTGTCGCCAGGAACGCTGACCTCGATCCCATCGGGTCCCACTGAGACGCCGGGAGCTTGGATATTGCCATCGGCGCCCACGGACACGCCTGGGGCTTGAATCCCGTCGGCACCCACCGAGACCACAACGTTCGGGTCTGTGGCCTGGGCGGAGCTGTCGGCAGCAGCCGGGGATTGGGCGGGTGTCGAGACCTGCGGGGTAGCGGGCTGGCCATCAGCGGGAGCGGCACTCACGCCAGCAGAACAGGCGCTGAGCCCCAGAGCAGCGATAGCGGCGGCAGTAACGGCGAACCGGGTGAAGGTGATCATCTGTGTCTCCTGTGAGGTGGTTGATGACTTAAGCCTGCCCTGTCGCACAGTCGCCAGGTGGATTCGTCGCAAGACTGCGACAACGACCTCTGCGGCTAGCTGTGTGAAGCTGATTTCGGCAGCTACCGCCCCATTGTTGCGGCCGCAGCGCAGCACTGCAATGCGACCGCAACCAACGGACCCTCGTAAATGAATCTGGGCGAGTGGGTGTCTGGTCGAAGATACTGATGGCCTCGACCTTGACCACTCGCCAGTCGCAGTCACCTTGCCCACCGAGGCCGCAAAGACCAGGCGCTGTCTTCGAAGGTCGAGTAGGCCGCCAAGCCACAGCTGGCTCCTGCGGCAAGGGAGGTGTTGGTGGTGAGGATCCTGGCTGGGCTTGGTCAGCCAATCCTTCCTATTACCTAGCATCACTGCGATGATCCGTCACAAGGTAGCGCGATATTGACCACAATTCAGCGACGCAACCGACTCGCTCCAGTGATCGCCGCGATCACCTCATCGAAACTAGCCTGGGCTGAGAAGGATCCGTTGTTGCGGCCATGTCGCAGCACTTCGATACGATCGGCGACCGCACGCACATCACCCAGATTATGGGAGATGAACACCACCCCTAGGCCGAGATCTCGTAGCCCTTCGATATACCCCAAGACCTCCGCGGTCTGCGCCACCGACAATGATGCGGTTGGTTCGTCGAGCACCACCAGCCGGGGCTCAGCGACGAGGGTGCGCGCGATCGCCACACTCTGCCGTTGCCCCGCCGAAAGCTGGTATAAGGGAACGCTCAGGTCGGGGATCCTGACGCCAATCCTGCTCAGATAGTTTCGGGCCCGCTGCTGCATAGCCTCACAGTCCAGCAAACCGCCAACCGTCAGTTCCTGACCTAGGAAGATATTTGAAGTCACATCGAGGTTCTCCGGCAGCGCATTGGCCTGAAATACACTCGCGATTCCCAGCGCGAGGGCCGCTTGAGCGCTGCCGATCACAGCCGATGTCCCGTCGATCAGGATTGTTCCGGCATCGGGTTGATAGATCCCCGCGATGATTTTCGCGAGCGTCGACTTACCGGCAGCGTTATCGCCAACCAAGGCGACGACTTCCCCGGAGTCGACGTGAAAGTCCACATCGACGAGGGCCTCCACCCCGCCGAAGAACTTGCAGATGCCGGTCATCGCAATCAAGGGCTCAGCCATCACAACGCCCCTCCATACCGCCCAGTGGTGTAACAAGATCATGAGCTACCGCTAACGCGCCTCGGGCCTCTGGATCGTCGGTAGTAGCAGTCGCCACCATCAGCTCTGCCCCGAGGATCGGCCTGGCAGCCAGCGCGTCTCGGATCGGGTCCAGGCACACCTGAGCGGCCCGCGCTAACTGGCCTGCAACCACGACTCGTTCCAGGCCCAGCAGGCTAGCCGCATCTGCTACGACGCTTCCGATCAGGGCAGCAGCATCTCCCAGCACATGGCGGCAGCCTGGATCACCCCGCAGCGCGGCGGCGACGATGGCACGCAGGGACATGCTGCCGTGGCTGACCCGCAGATCTTCGGCCAGGGCCTCACCAGAGACCACGGTGTTCAAACAGCCCCGTGCCCCACACCAGCAGATCCGGCCTGCCGGTTCCACGCGTAGATGCCCGATCGACCCGCCAACCCCAACACCTCGATGGGGCTGGCTGTCGATGATCACACAGCCGTCCACGAAATGATCGGCTCTCACGACCAGGGCAGTGTCCACGCCACGAAGGGCACCAAAACGAAGCTCTGCAATCGCGACTGCCTCTGTCTCTGGCAGGGTTCGAACCTCGCAGCGCAGTCGCCGGGTCAGCACGGCTGGGATATCCACCCCATCCCACTGTGGCAAACCGGGACCGCCAATCGTCGACGGCACAGCGACGGCCACCGCTGCCAAATCATCCGGCGTGGCCCCCACCTGTTCCACCAGCTCGGGGACCAGCAAGGCGACCCGATCCAGCGTCGTGTCATGCCGATGTTCAGCTGGCAACGGGAGTCGTTGACGCACACACACGGCATGGGAGTGATCAGCCAGGATCACTGTGGCATCGCGGTGGCCGATATGGACCCCAGCCGCAAGTTTGGACGAACGCACCAGCGACACCGCCACCGCACGGCGTCCAGATCGTGTCGTCGCATGGGTCTCCACCACCTGCTGGGCGATGAGTTGACGCACGATATTCGACACGGTGGCCGCAGACAGCCCCGTTGCGGCCGCCAATTCCACCTGGGTGATACTGCCATAAAGCTTGACAGCTTCGACGATGCGCACACTATTGGCCTCCCTCAACGAGGCCTGCGACCCTGGTGCGGCAGCGCTTTCAGCCATGCCCGCGAGGCTACCACCGGCCCCAGAGACCATCACGGCACAACTTCAGATCCTTTCAACTATCGAATCCAGACTGTCCCCCGAGAAACTCCATTAAATCGGCTGTGACTAGGCGATATTCTGCCACCAGCGGAGGATGATCGCAGTTTCACGCAAGTGCATTGATCACAACTTGATAACTCTTGGATTTAAGTCTTGATGTCAACATTGAAGGGGCCCTAACGTTCCCACCACAGGAACACCCTCGCAGTGCAGTTGAGGGGTCCTGCTTGATAGTCGAAGGAGACCCAGCATGGCATCTAGTCCCGTACTGCTTGAGATGCGCGACATCACCAAGGAGTTCCCGGGCGTCAAGGCACTCGACGGCGTCACCATGACCGTGCGCAAGGGCAATATCCACGCGATCTGCGGCGAGAACGGAGCGGGAAAATCCACGCTCATGAAAGTGCTTTCCGGGGTCTATCCCCATGGCACCTATTCCGGTGAAATCCGTCTGGATACCGAGGTGATGAGATTCTCGGGAATCAAATCCTCTGAAGAGCACGGCATCGTCATCATCCACCAAGAACTTGCGCTGGTGCCTGAGCTGTCCATTACCGAAAATATCTTCCTCGGTTCCGAGATCGTACGCGGCGGCCTCATCGATTGGCAGGAGGCCCGCAAACGCACCATCGATCTACTCGCCCGGGTTGGCCTAGACCTCGATCCCGATACCGCGATCAAAACCCTCGGCGTGGGACAACAGCAACTCGTCGAGATCGCCAAAGCCCTCAGCAAGGATGTCCGTCTGCTAATCCTCGACGAACCAACCTCCGCCCTGAACGAGGATGATTCGGCCAATCTGTTGGCCCTGATGCGTGGTCTCAAAGGCAAAGGCATCACCCAGATCATGATCTCCCATAAGCTCAATGAGATCGCAGCCGTCGCTGACGCGGTCACCGTGATCCGTGATGGCCGTACCGTCGAAACCTACGATGTCACCGCGGGGCAGGTCGATGAGGACCGGATCATTCGCGCCATGGTCGGCCGATCCTTGGACAACCGCTACCCCCATCGTGACCCGCAGATCGGCGAGGTCCTCTTCGAGGTACGGGATTGGCAGGTGGAACACCCCGATCTGCCGGGCCGCATGGTCTGCAAAAACTCAACATTCACCGTCCACCGCGGCGAGGTTGTCGGTTTCGCTGGTCTTATGGGGGCCGGACGCACCGAATTGGCACGCTCACTGTTTGGTCGCTCCTATGGCATCTGGCGCGGCGGCACCATGGCCCTTGAAGGTCAGCAGATCGCACCCAAAACCGTCGCCCAGGCCATCGAGGATGGTATCGCCTATGTCACCGAGGACCGGAAAGTTCTGGGGCTGAACCTGCTGGACTCAATCAAGGCAACAATCGTCTCGGCGAACCTCAAAGGAATCGTTCAAGGCGGCCTTATCCAACCCCGACTGGAAAGCCAGGTAGCGGAGAAATACCGCAAGGATCTCATGATCAAGGCCCCCAGCGTCGACGTCGGCGTCGCCACCCTCTCCGGTGGTAATCAACAAAAGGTGGTGCTGTCTAAGTGGCTGTACCCCTCACCAAAGTTGCTGATTTTGGACGAGCCTACTCGCGGTATCGACGTCGGCGCGAAATACGAGATCTACAAACTGATCCATGCCCTGGCCGACGAAGGCAAGGCGGTCATCGTGATCAGTTCCGAATTGCCTGAACTACTCGGTATTTGCGACCGCATATACACCATCTGCGAAGGCGCAGTCACCGGTGAGCTGGCCGCCGCTGAGGCGGACCAGGAAACCCTGATGCGCCGCATGACCACCACATCGAGCTCCTACGCCTGAGCCTCACCAAGGAAAGAACATGAAAACTCTCAAGCAGATCTTCGGCGGAAGCCTGCAGCAGTACACGATGGTGCTGGCTCTCATCGCGCTCATCGTCGTCTTCCAATTTATCTCCGACGGGCGCATGCTGACCTCCTCGAATTTCCAAAACCTGGTCTCTGGCAACGCCTATGTCCTCATCCTGGCCATCGGCATGGTCATGGTGATCGTGGTGGGCCATATCGACCTATCGGTTGGTTCGGTAGCCGGTTTCGTCGGTATGTGCGTAGCGCTCAGCGTCCGCGACTACGGTTTCCCCTGGTGGGTAGCGCTACTCATGGGGCTGGCCATCGGAGCCTTGATCGGCGCCTGGCATGGATTCTGGCTGTCGAAGATCGGAATCCCAGGTTTCATCACCACCTTGGCCGGCATGATGATCTTCCGTGGTCTGGTGATCTGGATCTCTAATTCAATCTCGGTGGCCGTGCCGCGCGAATTCCAGGTGCTGGGTGCTGGTCACCTACCCGAGTGGGGACCGGCCTTCACGAATATGAATAACTCGACGCTGCTGCTTGGTCTGCTCGCTATCGGCTGGTTCATCTTTAGTGAATTCCGACGCCGATCCCACCTCATCGATCGTGGTGTGGAACTTCCGTTGTGGGTCACCCTGGTACGCATCATCACTATCACCGCCATTCTCGGTTATGCGACCTGGCTATTCGGATCTGGACGTACTGGAACCTCCTTCCCCATTCCTGGTGTGATCTTGGTGGTCCTGGTCATCATCTACCACGTCATCACTCAGCGCACCCGATTTGGCCGCCATATCTACGCCGTCGGCGGCAACAAAGCAGCTGCTGCGCTTTCTGGGGTCAACACCGCCAAAACCTATTTCTTGGTGATGCTCAACATGTCCTTCCTGGCTGCGGTCGCGGGCATTCTTTTCATCGGTCGCTCCACCGCAGCAGGACCATCCGACGGCAATATGTGGGAACTCGACGCTATCGCTGCGGTATTCATCGGTGGTGCGGCGGTCTCTGGTGGCATCGGTACCGTCGTCGGCTCCATGATCGGTGGCCTGGTCATGGCGGTGCTCAACAACGGCCTGATGCTCATGGGTGTGGGCGCCGATCAAACCCAGGTGATCAAGGGACTCGTGCTGCTAGCAGCCGTCGCATTTGATGTGCGCAATAAACAACAGGGCAAGCCCTCCATTCTCGGTTCCCTTTTCAAAGGGGCATCCAAGTCCTCCCCCGCACCAGCCTCCGCTGCCTAGGCGGATCGCTCATCCACCCGAAAGGAACACCCCTATGAAGTTCACGGCCAGCAAGCTTCTCGCAGCCGCGACCGCCGTCACCTTGGCATTGACCGCCTGCGGTGGCGGACGCGGTGATTCGGCTGCCTCCACTGCCTCAGACGGCACCACTGGTTTCGCCGCTGATGCCACCATCGGAGTGGCGCTGCCCTGGCTGGGCACCCAAAACTGGAAAGAGGCTGAGGTCATGTTCGCCGAGCAACTCTCGGCAGCTGGCTTCACGCCGCTGGTACAAACCGCTGATCAGAAGGTGACCCAGCAGCAACAGCAGATCGAATCTATGATCGAGCAGGGCGCCAAGGTCATCGTCGTTGGCCCAGTCGATGGTACTCAGCTTGGTTCTGTGTTGGAGCAGGCCAAAGCCGCGGGGATCGCGGTCATTGGCTATGACCGGTTGATCGAGAACACCACAGGTGTCGACGCAGTGGTCCAGTTCGGCTCGATTCGCACTGGAGAATTGCAGGGCCAAGCCCTGCTGGATGGCCTCGCAGCCAAGGGTCCTGGCCCCTACAACATTGAGCTATTCGGCGGCGGTCCCGCCGATCCCAATGCGCCAGCCTTCTTCGAAGGAGCGATGAGTGTCCTACAGCCGAAGATCGATGACGGCACGTTGAATGTGGTCTCTGGCCAAACCGATTTCAATCAGGCTGCCACCGCTGACTGGGATAACGCCAAGGCCCAAGCCCGGATGGACTCTCTGCTATCTGGTTTCTACGCTGACAAGCAGATCGACGGCGTACTCTCCCCCAACGACGGGATCGCACGGGCTATCTTGACATCGGCCGAACAGGCAGGTCAGGAGTTGCCAGTGGTCACCGGCCTCGACGCCGAAAACGAGTCGCTGCTGCTGATCCGCGATGGCAAACAGTACTGCACCGTCGCAAAGCCCACCGATCAACTGGTAGCAGAAACCGTGCGTCTGATTCAGGCCCTGCAGAAGGGCGAGGGCCTACCGGCCACCGAGTACTCCACCAACAATGGTTCCATTGATGTTCCGATCTACCAGCTCGATCCAGTTGTGGTGACCAAGGACAATCTGTTGGAGGTCTTCGCGGAGGATGCCGAGCGTATGGCCCTCCTGGAAGGCTAGCCACCACCTAGTTGCGCATCGAGGCGCGCGATCCTCAACCAACAATGCAGGCGGCCTCACCCTTGAAGGGTGGGGCCGCCGCTGTTGTGCGCATTGGCTGGGTGGCAAGCCCCAATAGGGCACGAACATGGCTCTTGAAGGGCGAGGCCGCCGCTGTTGAGCGCGTTGTACTATCAGGGTTTGCACACCTGCCCTGGTTCGCTCCCTGCACATCTGAAGGCGCGACAAGGACCCCAGCCCGTGCTGCCCATGCCCTCCGATGCGGAGCACCTGACACCTCAGCACAGTCCCGGCTAGGGTTGGGGACGTGTACATTCCCAAGCACTACGAGATTCCTGCAGACCGTCTTTCCGAGCTACTCAACGGTGTCCGCGCCGGGAACCTCGTCACGGTGCATGCTGACGGCCCGAAAGCAACCTTTGTTCCCTTCCATCTGGAACAACGAGAATCAGGGCCGGTCCTGGTAACTCATCTGGTCCGCAACAACCCGCAGGCCACCGTGCCAGTCACTGGCCCCGCCCTAGTGATCCTCGACATCGACGACGCCTATATCTCGCCACTGTGGTACACCACGAACGAGAAATTGCCCAATGTCCCTACCTGGGATTACATCACCATCCACCTCACTGGAGAGGTGAGCTTCTCAACCACCCCGGAACAAGCTCTAGCGGCTGCCCGGGCACTGACCGCCCACATGGAATCCCCCGAGGTGCTGGGGGCTGTCGGAGAGGAGAAACTCCACAAGATGGCTCGGGCCATCGTCGGGGTGGAGGTGAGCATCGACAAGATCGAGGCCAAGGCCAAGGCCAGCCAAAATCGTCACCCCGACGATGTGCGGGGATTGCTGCCTCATCTCGAAACCGACGGTGAGACTGAACTGAGCCAATACATCCGAGAGGTGTCGCTACCCCATGCAGAACAGCGCTTCGGCACCATCCAAGAACTGAAAGCCGGCCGTCCCCTCCCCCGAGCCAGCACAGACTAGAACAACGCCAGGATCATTCACCGCAAAACACACCTTGGCCGGGCCGACGCCATACCACCAGGTGGGCGGTGGCCATAACCCAGCTCATGCACCGAAAGGAGCACACCATGACTGAACCCCCTGCCGCCGATAACGCCGTCTGGATTTTTCACCAGGCCGGCGCCCGATTCGCTGGTGGGGCATTCGCGACTAAGACGATCGCGGAGGAATGGATCGCTCAGCATCGACTCAGCGGAGTGCTCACCAAGTACCCGCTGGATCAGGGCGTCTGGGACTGGGCGGTAGCTCAGGGACGCTTCAAACCAACCCGCGATGAACACCGAGCTGCGGAGTTCGTTGGCGGTTTCACCTCAGCCTTCCAAGATCATCACCACTATGTCGAGGGCGTGGCCGAGACCTGATCCCACCATCGCTCAGGGCCAACTACAACACCGCTGATCGCCAAGGCAGTTTGGCTAGATCCCGACAGGCTTCACTGAATTCCACCTTGTCCTGGGGTTCTCCCTTAATGACTAGCTCATGACGTCGCACCGGCTCGCTTGGCGGCGGATCACTCACAAACCAGTATTCTGTGTCGATCCACAGCTCAATCGC
>JBHAEB010000002.1:0-3036 GCA_041855345.1 Arachnia sp.
ACCATGACCCCAAGGACCCCATGGCACCTGTTTCGACCTATGATCTGCATGACCGTACCGCTGTCGTCACCGGCGCGACTGGAGCCATAGGCTCTGCGATCGTGCGCACCTTGGTTGCTTCCGGTGTGCGCACTGCGCTGCTGGCCCGCACCAAGCGGCGACTAGAGAAACTCCAGCGCAGGCTTCCCGATACCGCCCCTACGTTGGTTTGCCCCACAGATGTCACGAGCGCCTTCGATATCGTCGAAGCCCGCGAGAAGATCCACGATGTTTTCGGCCCAGTGGATCTCGTCGTCGCCGCGGCGGGTGTGCGTCGGGCAGCCCCCTTCGAGGAGGCGATCCCGGCTGACTGGAACGCCATGGAGGCTACCAATGTGCGTGGTGTGTTACAGACGGTGCAGATCTTCAGCCCCGATGTGATGGCCGCCGCCGCAGCCGGACAGCGCGCCGATATCGTGCTGCTGAGCACCTCCCCAGCGCGGGAACGCCAAAAGGCCTATTCCGTGTTCTCCTCCTTCGGGGCCTCGATTCGCCAATTCTCCAAACATCTGCGCGCCGAATACGGTCCGCGTGGGGTACGGGTACATCACATCGCTTCCCTCTTTACTGCCGGTAGTTTCTTCGCGGCAAGCAATGTCGGCTCCGACCGTTCGACCAGCCTGCACCACGACGTGATGCCCGCCGATATAGGTGAGGTCAACACCGTCGACACCGAACGCATCGCTGACGAGGTGGGGTTCATGACCTCCCTGCCGGCCCATGTCAACATGGCAGCCGCCAGCATCCTGCCGTTGAGGAACCGTTGATGAAACATATCCTGAGGTTCCGGGCAGCCCTACACCGCTTCGCGGCCAAGCAAACATCGGGGGCGATCCTGCTGCTGGCAGCGACCGCGGTAGCACTGCTGTGGGCCAATCTCGGCGGCGATAGTTACCAGGAGTTTTGGCACACCGTCGGCACGATCGCGCTGGGTCAGTGGCAGATCTCGATGTCCTTACAGCATTGGATCAACGACGGCATCATGATGCTGTTCTTCTTCCTGGTGTCCTTGGAGGTCAAACACGACTTCATCATGGGAGAACTGCGGGAATGGCGTCGGGCATCGGTGCCAGTGGTGGCAGCCATCGCAGGCTTAGCCGTCCCCGCCGTGCTGTTCCTGACACTCAATGCCAACACCGAAGGGGCCAATGCCTGGGGGATCGTGATCTCCACTGACACCGCCTTCGTCATGGGTATCTTGGCGGTTTTTGGTTCTCGGCTTCCGGCTCAGCTGCGGGCCTTTCTGGTCACACTGGCCGTCGTCGACGATGTGGGCGCTCTCCTGGTGATCGCCACGGTCTACACCGGAAGCATCAATATCGTGCCGCTCATCGTCGCGGCCGTGATCACCGGGTTGTTGTGGCTCATCCATTCCTTCCGGATCCACCGCACCGAGGTGTATCTGGTTGCCGGCCTCGCCTTGTGGGTGGCCTTCCTTGCCTCAGGGATTCACGCCACCATCGCTGGGGTTGTCTTGGGCTTGCTGCTGCCAGTTTTCCCGCCGGAACGCCACGAGGTGCTGCGGGCTGAGGAGATGACCCAGGCTTTCCGTCGCACCCCCGTCGCCCGTACTGGGCACGCAGCTGTGGACGCTATCCGCAAAGCAGTGTCCCTCAATGAGCGGATCTATCTGGCCTTGACCCCGATAGTGAACTTGGTGATTGTTCCGGTCTTCGCACTGGCAAATGCTGGGGTGGTCATCACTGGGGAGACCCTGGCCCACGCCTTCACCTCCCCGCTGACTTGGGGCATCATCCTTGGGCTCGTGGTCGGTAAAACAATCGGTATTTCAGCGGCCACGCTGCTAGCGAAGAAACTTCGAATTGGGGAGCTAGCGCCCGGTTTGGGTATGCGTCATATTGGCGCCGGCTCGGTGCTGACCGGAATCGGTTTTACTATCTCGCTGTTCATCGTTGACCTGGCAATCGTTGACCCCACCTTGCAGTCCGATGCCCGAATCGGTGTGTTGACGGCCTCGCTGATCGCGGCGGCCCTGGGTATGGGGGCGTTGACCGCCACCGCCCGCTTTGATGCCAGCCATCAGCCGGCTCGGAAACGCCTCAACCGGCCCGTGGACCCAGCCCGGGACCATATTCAGGGCAACGTGAACGCACCGTTGACCTTGGTGGAGTACGGCCGCATGGGTGGTCTCGACGACGCCGATATCGACGAAGTGGTGCGCCAAGTATTGGATCATTTCGATCACGATCTGCGCTTCGTCTTCCGTCACAATCCCATGGACGACCCGGCTGCCCACCAGGCGGCCGAGGCCATCGAGGCCGTCAACGCGCAAAGCCCAGACCTATTTGCGCCCATGCGTACCGAGCTGGGCAGGCTGTGTGAAACCGAGGAACTCGATGCTCGGCTGATCCGTCGCGCCGCGGTAGACGTGGGCGCCAATCTGGCGAAACTCGACGAGGCCATACGCCATGGAGTTCACACCGCCCATGTCCATGACGACGCCGATGATGCGGCAACCTTGGGGTTGACCACCTCGCCGGTGTTCTTCATCAACGGTGACATCTACGACGGACCCGTCGACAGCGAATCCCTCATCGCCGCTCTGGAAGCAGCTCAAGAGGCAATCAGTCAACCCGTAGGAGGCCCCGCATGAACCGCACCATCGTCGTCGTCGGCGGTGCTTCCGGGATTGGCCTAGCTACCGTGAAACAGGCCATCGCCGAGGGCTGGCGCGCCATCATCATCGATCGTCAGCAGCCGCTGGAGGCAGTTGCTGCCCGGCTCATCACATGTGATGTGGTCAATGACCCGCAGGCGGTGGCCATCTTGGAGCGGCTAGCTGAGGAGGAACCCGATATCGACGCCCTGGTGGTCACTGCGGGTGGGGCCATCAACGGTCGGCTTGACTCGCGATCGCTGGTGACCTGGGATCGGTTCTTCACCAATGACACCCTTGTGGTGCTGCACCCGGTGCGGGCGCTGTTGCCCTGCTTGCAATCGGCGGCTCGGAGCAAAGGGATCGCTGACATCGTGGTG
>JBHAEB010000003.1:0-23738 GCA_041855345.1 Arachnia sp.
GCAACGCCGAACTCTTCCTTGAGGTCGTCCACATCTGCCGGGGCGAGAGGACGGACGGTGGTGAAGGAAGCATCCTCCACCGCGTTGGCCGATAGGAAGTCAGGCACCACCCGGTTGAGGGTCGCGCTGGTGGTCAGCGTTGCCAGCGCGAAAGCGACGACGAGCGCGGTCAACACCCCCGCAACGATGTGGAAGGAGGCCATCGCCGCCAGGTTCCGGAAGACACGCCGGTTCAAAATCATCCTCAACCTCCCGCTGCTGAGATAATAGTAGCATCATAAGTCCACACCGGGTCGTCCATATTCGGTGTCAGCCTCACAGCGAATCCCGCCTCAGCAGCCTCCTCCTTCAACTGCGAAGGGGCAACCCATCTAGTTGCTACACAATCAACGGGCACTGCGGCTGATTCGGCGAGCTGCCGAAGGCCGGCATGACCCAACCCTTTGAGGGTAACACCCTCATCATCGATACGAGAGGTCCAGCCAGGGCTGGTGCAATCCACATCAACAACACGGACGGCAGGTTCAGTTAGGACTGGCCTGTCCAACTCCAGGACAACATCGAAGCGGAACAAGTTCATCTCCGTAGGATGCCGCCCACTGCGCAACTCGACGTTGGCAGAACTAACCCTAGGCAGCCGGGATGGAAGAGTGGTAACCCAACTCGGTTCTAGTGTGACATCCTCGTCTAGAGACAGCCGACGCTCTGCCCGTTCGACCACCAGGGCATTGTTCGCTGCCGGATCCCGTAGCGCCTCGGAGATCATCATCATCAAGCGACGCTGAGGGCGCGAGACCAGATCTCCAATGATGACATGTCCTCCTGTCCTAGTCTTCTCAATCATTTGGAAAATCACTTCTTCAATAACCTCAACAGTTCCCAGATATTGAGCCACAGAGTTCATGATCGCCAGGTCACACAAGGGGGTATTCAGAGCATCCAACTCCTGAGCAAATAATACACGAAGATCAATACGCGGATCAGTACCAACCAGCGAGGATAGGTATTCAATTGCTTTCGAAGAGGCGTCGAGAGCCACATAGGAATCACAGATCGCCAGCAGCGGAAGCATAATCATCCCAGTTCCGCACCCAACCTCCAGCACCCGAGTCGGAGCGAATCTACTCACCAAGGCAACAAAACTATCGCGCCACTGAGTCATCTCCTCATCAGTGTAAGGATCACGAGTAATTGAAGAACGCCATCCCACATAGTTGAGGGTTGGGTCGTTGCTCGGCGACGGCTGGCTGTACAACTCGTCATATAAGTCAACAATCAGTTCATTTTCCACATCAAGCTCCTGCGGATCGCACCATCAATTGTAGCAATCTCGGGGTAGGAGCAGCAAACAATTGGCCGAGACTCACTTGAATACCAAGTTCCTCAGCGATCCGCTCCTGGAGATAGATCGCCATGATCGAGTCACCTCCTAGAGCAAAGAAATTATCATCAGGGGACACCGCACGCACACCAAGAACGTTAGCAAAGATCCGCGATATTTCTGCGGAAGATCCCTCGTCCTGCACAACCTCGTATCGCGGAAATTGCGCCAACTCCGGGGAACGACGATCCACTTTCCCATTTCGGGTCAAAGGCATGTGATCGATAGGAGCAACCTCAGACGGCACCAAGTGTGATGGCAGCGCTAACCGCAATGCCTTGACGAGATCAGTAGCCTCGAGTCCCTCGTCGGTAACGTAGCGCAAAGCTAACCGCGACCGTCCCGCCATCTCAACGACAAAGGCAACAGCGGATCTGACCCCTTTGATACGCAGCGCAGCAGCATCGATACCGCCCAGTTCTATGCGTTTTCCGTTGATTTTCACCTGCGCGTCCTCGCGGCCGATGATATCAATCTGCCCAGAAGGAAGATAAACACCGATGTCACCAGTGACGTACCTGCGAGCTCCCGAAATCGGGTCAATAATAAACTTAGATCTGGTCAACTCTGGGTCATTGAGATACCCAGGCGACACGTTCACCCCAGAAGCCACCATCATGCCAGGCACCCCGATTGGGCAAATCTCACCATTCTGATTGAGGATCTCATAAGAGGTGTTGGGGATAGCACGTCCTAAAGGAATACGTTCAACGACTTCATCTGCGCATCCCACCCGATGCCAGATGGACCAGATCGTCGCCTCTGTTGGTCCTCCCACATTGATCACCTGCGCGCTACCACCTAGCGTTGCTCGAACCCGAGCGGGCAGTGTCTTCGGCAGTCGATCTCCACCAAGGATAACTACCCGAAGTCCTGTCTCTATCACACGTCTCTGTACCTCGAGGCTAGTCACCAGCATCTCCATAAGTGCCGGTGCAGAACTCCACACCGTCAGGCCATGTGTCTCGATCAGTTCTAGCCAGGCCCCAGGATTCCGTTCATCACCCTGTTCGGGAACCATCACCGCACCTCCTGCCACAAGCAGACCAAGGATGTCGAAGAGTGCCATGTCGTGGCCAGGATTGGTGACACTCAACAGGCGATCCGACGCTTCGATGCTAAACTCCCGGTTGGTCCAGAGAAGACAATTCTTGACTCCACTGTCAGAGATAGCAACAGCCTTAGGTTCACCCGTCGTTCCAGAAGTGAACAAGATGGTTAAAAGGTCCTGTGGTGAAGCCACAGGCCGAATAGCTGCTGCTCCGGCACCGGCGGGATCGAGGTTCTCCACATCCACACACACCATCTGTCGACCATTCACAGAGATATCAGGCCAAGGAGAATCCGTGACCAACACACTAACTCCAGAAATAGCCATCCGATCAGTCACATCTGTATGTAACAAACCCGCCTCAACGGGAACGAAAGTAGCGCCAATAAGCATTACCGCCAGCACGGAAGCTACGCGTTGGACCCCATCTCCCACCGTCACGGCGACCCTGTCCCCAGGTTTGACGCCTACACGTACGAGTCTATCAATAAGGTCCGCCGCCATAGAGTACACTTCACGATAAGTCCAGGAACTCTTCTGAGTACAAACCGCCAAGAGATCCGCATTACGACGACCACTGTCAACCAATAGTTCCGGAACTGAGGCATCCCCCCAGTCATAGACTTCACCACGCACAAGGTCAACAGCCATCGCTTCCTTGCTGGGAAGCGGGATATGGAAAGCCCTTTGCCAGGCGACCGGATTCTCCGCAAGCATCACAACGACGTCTAGGAATAAGTTGGCAACTTGGTCTACCCAACCTGGGCGGAATAGATCCTTCACAAAATGCCAGTGGAAATCGACACCATCAGCACCATGAACAGCGATAACATCCATCCACACCTGGCTAGTGTGCGTCTCAAAATGGGTCACAGCGACTTGCGTCCCCGAACCTGTCGGATTGTCCAACAAACTAGTGAACACCAAGGGTGCTACATTCGTCACTTGCCCCGTAGTGCGCGCGATTTGCCGCAGCACTTCCACTCCGCTGACCGCATTGTGCTCGGTTGCTTCAGAAAACTGCGCGAGCACATCCTGCACAGTTACGTAGAACGCCTGGTCTGGGCGATCGGCGAATTCAATGAGCGCATGAGTAGCACACTCACCGAAAAGTCGATCGATGTCAATATCAGTTCTGTATCTGGCGCAGTCAGGGACACTGAGCAGAAAGTCCCGCGTACCGGAAAATCGCCCTATAACCCGCCCAAACACGGCAAGCGCACCAAGGAATGCGGAAGCACCGTACCGCCCGCACATCCGCTCAAAACTAGACCAGATTGAGCTCGGCACCGTAACTGTGACCCTGCTCGAATCCAAGCGCTCTACTGTACCTGGATCTATAGCCAACGGAAGCTGTGGAGGACCCGGCAGACTCTCAGCTCGCCGCGTCCAATATCCGAGGTCTCCTGCATACTGAGGACCTTTCTTAAGTTCCTCTAGATGAAGGACATAGTCACGGAAACCGATCTCCGAAGTCGGTAAATCTACCTGCTGATCCGCATACAGCTCCGAGAACTCCTGGACGAATAGTCCTTGGCTCCATCCGTCAGCAATAAAACCATCGAAATAGAGCATTAGAACAGCGGTGTTAACATCCGTTTGCACCAGAGCACACCTAACCAGTGGGTCACGTCGGTAATCCAAAGGTTCACGGATCAGGGAATTACGCACTTCACCTAATTCACGTTGCACACTGGTCGCGTCATGATCGCATAGATCTACCTCTATCAGGCACGGAGCATGTTTCCCAGCCGCGATGTACTGGTGACCAGCGTCGTTGATTCTCAAAGACAGCGCATCATGACGTTGCCATAAGGATTGCAAGACTGCAAGAACCCGGTCACGATGGTAGTCATGGATCGTAAGATCTAGTTGGATATAGGTTGGTTTGGACAAGCCTCCTAGGCCAGCATCACGACCCACCAGGTAGGCTTGTTGCATATCGGTCAGAGGGAAGGGAAGCCACCTACTCTCTGAATCGATCGTCGCAGTTTGGACGACCGGCGGGGAAGGCTCCGCGATATTCTCAATCAACTCACGCAAGCCTTTGATTGTTGGCTTGGCCATTACCTCGTGGAGCCCCAGCTTCACCCCCATGGCTTCCCGAAGCTCACGCAACATTCGAAGCATAAGGATCGAATGCCCGCCAAGCATTGTGAAATCGTCGTCATCGCCAATCGCTTCCGGAGCGAGGTGGAGAACTTTCGCCCATAGTGAACGCAGTTCAAGAGATAAGCTGCTCTGCTCCGGATCGTCTATCGACACTTTCGGCGGGATCACCAAGTTCGCCAATCCTCGACGGTCAACTTTGCCAATACCCGTTAGGGGGAATTTTTCGAGGCATTCCAGTTGGTCGGGAAGTTCGTGACGGGGAATTATCTCAGCAAGCTGATAAAGCGCTTCGGCGGGAGTAAGACCACTCTTTGATGTGTAGAAACCAACCACCACCGCCGGGTCGAGGTGGGCCGCATAAATGACAGCAGCTACATCCACGCCAGACAACGAGCCAAGCGCCCCCTCAATCTCATCGAGCTCGATGCGATAGCCCCGGTGCTTAATCTGACGGCCGACACGCCCCGTTATATGCAATTCTCCAGCATCATCCCAATAACCAAGGTCCCCAGTTCGGTACATGGTAGTTTCGGGCCACGGTCCAGGCACGAACGCGGATGCCGTCGTCTCAGGATCATCAAGATAGCCGACTGCAAGTTGATCCCCAAGCAGACAGATCTCCCCCACGCCACAATTAACAACGGACCCATCTGCTCCGCGAAGCACAACCTCAGTGCCAGGAGTCGGCCGCCCAATGGGCACGTCGTGCCCTGGGGCTGTGATTAAGGAAGAAGTAGTATAGACTGCCGCCTCAGTAGGACCGTATAAATTATACACGGAATAGGGTTGTGGACGAAATCTGCGCATCTTCTCCCCACCCACTAACAACTGCCTTAGACAGGAGTTGTCGAAATCTATGAAAGACTCATAGATGGGAGTGAGCATAGTCTGCACAGTGATCCGCGATGCAATAAGGAACTCGTTAAGCTGTTCTGGATCTTCGCGGAGCGAAACAGGAACCAACACCAATGTCGCTCCTACTAACAAAGTAGGCAACAGATCCATTAGCGCATAGTCAAAAGAGAAGTGCTGAAGCACCCCGAGCCGGTCCTCCGCATGGATTCCAAAGTCGGATACTGCCGCATCGCAGAACGCCATCATGGCGCGGTGTGGAACCTCTACGCCCTTGGGCCGTCCGGCCGATCCGGATGTAAAGATAACATACGCAATGGATTCCTTGGCAGCAACTGGATCGGTTCCACCTTGCACGCTATCCATTAAATCATCGCAAGTGACCAGAGCCGCCTCTTGACGAGTAGACAACCTATCATAAGCCTGTTTTCCCTCATCATCGACGATCACTAAGTCACAGGAAGCAGCGGCTAGACTTTGCGATAGGCGCACGGAATCCGTCTGAGAATCTAAGGGTACAAAGGTTACCCCCGCCCGGATAGCCCCAGAAAGCATAATCACTTTGTCGACCGAATTCCCCGACAACAAACCCACTCGCTGCGTCGTCCCTTCAGTCAGGCGCGCAAGAATACTATCACGAACCCCTGATGAAATTTTGTCAAGCTCCGCATAGGTTATGCTACCATCATGGGTCTCAACGGCGACTCGGTCGGCGTGGCGCCGAAAACTCTCGGCTAGGCGTTGCCCCAAGCATACCCAAACTTGGGCTTCAGAAGTTGACCCTTTAGTATTCATTCGTACTCCTTAAATTGAAGGCAAACACTCTAATATCTTTAGCCATTTCTTCCCAGTTATCGCGCAGATAGAAATGGTCTCCAACAAATATGCGTTGAGTGAACTCGCCGACGGTATATGCCGCCCATTCTCTCATTCTCGACGGCGAGAGGACCGGATCCTCGGCACCTAAATAGGTACGCACCGGGATCTGATACATTAGAGGCGTTGGGACATAATTCTCGACAGCCTCAAAGTCAGCGCGCAAGATTCGCAGATATATAACGCGCGCTTCAGCCTGAGTCAAGACCGGACTATCGGATTCTATCCCTCCGAAGGCTTGAACACGCTCTAGGAAAGCCTCATCATCGAGATCCCGCGATAAAGTACCATCGTGATTGGCAGTAGGACCCACCGAAGAGACGACGCACAAGTTTGCCGGTCGATTATAGTTATTGGCTAATACTCGCGCTAGCTCAAAACCCACCATTCCGCCAAGGCTATGTCCGAAGATCGCGAATTCCCTCACCAGCCCGGTCTCATGAACGAGTGTGTAGGCTAAATTCTCAGCCAGCACCCTACAAGAGGGAATCAGGGGCTCGCCCACTCGGTTCTCTCGGCCCGGCAGTTGAACGGGAAGAACTTGGACGTCCTCCCCGAACTTAGACTGCCATCCAGCGAAGAAACTTGCTCCTCCACCTGAGTGAGCAATACACACGACTTGGCGCGGCGCCGGCAGCACACGTTCGTAGGCAATCCACCGGGATCTACGGGCAGTGAAATTCATAGGTGTCCCTTCTAAGCACCTCAGCCACTAGGTCGAGGAGCGCAGCAGAATCGTTAGTCTCTAGGAAATGTCCTCCTTCAAACTCAAACCGAATTAATGAATGGCGAGTAAATCTCCGCCATCCTTCTATCTGATCAGCAAACACCTGATCGTCATTTTCTCCCCTAGCTGCGATGATCGGACAGGTCAACGGCGCGGCAGGAACGTAGCGATAATTCTGCTGCATTCGATAATCTGCCTGGATCACGGGGACGAAGAAATCCCTGAGAGCATCACTGTTTGCCACTCGTGGATCTAGAACCCCCAGATTCACAAAGGCGTCACAGATATCGGCAAGCGTGGCATCATCGGAAATCACAGTAGGTGCCGAACAATCTGGCGGAATCGCTCCCACTATAACCAGAAGTTCGGGCTGAATTCCAAGTTCGCGATCAGCGCACAGAGCAATTTCGTAAGCCAGCCAGGCTCCAGTGCACTGACCGAACAGTACCAGCCCCGGTTCACATAGCAACGCGGTATTATCCGAGACGAAATCTCGGGCAAGCTCTTGAAAGCTTCCGGGAATAGGCTCATCCACCCGTGCTTCTCGGCCCGGTAGAAGTACCGGATATAGGCTCAGCACGGAGGGCAAGTGTGCTCCCCAAGAGGCAAAAGTACTGCCTCCAGCTCCAGCATGAGGAAGGCATAGGAGATTATACTCTGCTGACGGTTGGACAACCTCAAATCCTACCCACGACGATGTCAAGCGCGATTCAGTCATCTGTCCCCCTCCATACCCGCGCGACTTGCTTATCGACTGTGTCCAGCTCATAGATATCTTTAAGCAAAAGGTCGCTGCCAAAAATGTTATTGAGGTCTTCGACTACCATGCTTCCAAGAAGAGAATTTCCTCCCAGCGCGAAGAACGAGTCATGCAGGTCGTTGGGATGAGCAGGAAATTCGCTGTCGATCTCAAGTACCTGACGCCAAATTTCACAGACCCGAGCCTCCGCTTCGGCTCGAGACAGATTTTTCTCAATGGGAACAGCTGCTTCGCACTCTAACGCCCTAGTCGGAGTGGACCTAGGTGGAGAAACAGACTCAGCAGAAGCCATCGTAGGTTCCGCATAAGAAGGTTTCATAACGGTGGGCTCCGGTCCAGGCCACGGCGTAAGAGGGTCGTCTTCAAAGACGAAGAAGCCCGGCCCGAGGCCCGCTTCGTAAGACGCCGAAGCCGACTTGCTAGTAGGCTTTCGGAAGCCCTCGGATATAGACCTCGTCATCTTTGGCACGACAAGCTCAACGGTCTCTTTGTCCATAATCTCTGCAGGAGCTGACACTCGCCGCGACTCTTCTGAGTCCCGAAGACGAACCCAATCAGGATCAACACCGCAGGCGTATAGGTCGACAACGTTTTGCATCAAAGTACTTATGTCCCAGTGATCATTTCGCGTGAACCCAATAAGCACATACGGTACTGACGCGGTGAGGTGGCCTTCGTCAGTAACAGGCGCATTCTCCACTTTCGCCAGTTCCGGGACGACTCTAACCAGTAGGTCGCGCTGCCCCGCCTCATCGACCAGTCCATGGGGGACAAGTCCCAACTCGCAGTAGTACGCAAGCACCGCTCCCACGTCACCGGTATCAGGGTCGATATCAGTGGGCATTGCCGCACGCAGACCCCTTAACCTATCGCATCCAACCACAAGATGATGGACTGATGTGCCAGCCATCTCGCGCAGATCGACGATGAAATTACCCCGTTCTCTCACCTGATGAATGGGGGCATTGTCAAGTGCCGCAAATAACTGGCGCGGGCTACGAAAGGAAACCGCCATGCGGGTCGGTAAGTCATCACGCCCCGTATCCAGGGTATCCAAGATATCAGCCCATTCGTCGGGACGGGAGAGAAGCTCAGCCCGCACCGCCGTCCGGTACCGTTCCAATGCCGTAGGAGTACGCGCGCTCAGGTGCATAATCCTCAGTTCAGATACCATCTCTCGGGCAGGGCGCGGACATGGCTTCTCCACTAAAACCACAACGTTGAGTGCGCTCATTCCGAAACTAGTTACCGCAGCCAGCCGTGGCTGTGTGGGATCGACATCCTCAAGCACCCCAATCGGACGTACCCCGCTCGCCTCAAAATCAATATCGGGGTGCGGGGTGTGGAAATTAGCAATAGGGTAAATCACGTTTTGCTTGAAGCTCGCGAGGCTCTTTAGTAGGCTCGCCACTCCAGCAGCCGCACCACTGTGCCCTATAGATGGCTTCACGCTGGAAAGCCAAACTGGCGCCTCGATATGATCAGCTAATACAGAAAGTCCGAGCACTTCGCTAGAATCCCCCTCTAGCGTTCCCGCACCGTGACCTTCTATTTCGGTGATCTCGTTTATGCTGATACCGGCAACAGCGCATGCCTCCTCAAGAGCCTCGGCCTGCGCTCTATAGCTAGGGGCAAAGGTGGACACCGAGCGTGCACCGTTGCCAGACATCGCAGAGCCACGAATAATGCCACGAATATCATCACCGTCACGTTCTGCATCAATAAGACGCTTCAGCACAACGATACCGACACCCTCACCATTGACGAATCCCGTAGCGCTGGCATCGAAAGCTGATGGAGCACGGCATTCTACGTCTCGGCCAGAGAATAGTTCAGCGTGATGCCGTTCATCCAGCGGCATGTGGAGCTGGATTCCAGCGGCAAGCATCATGTCTGCCTGGTCTGCTGCCAGCAGGCCACAGGCCAAGTGTACGGCCAGCAACGAGGAAGAGCAGGTGGAATCAACGCAAAAACTCGGTCCCCGCAGGTCGAGGATATGTCCGAGGTGAGCGCCACCTAACGGGGCAAGCCCTTCAAGATAGGATACGACTGAGGCCTCGGCGACCAGGCTTCGATGGTCCACGGTGGATTGAGCAGAGACCACGCCACACCGGCTGCCACGAACCTGCCCCAGCGAATATCCTGCGTCGAGGATTGATGCTGCGGCATGCTCCAGCAGGAGTCTGGATTCGGGGGCCAGCTCACGCGCCTCGCGCTTCGATATCCCGAAGAACTCCCGGTCGAATTGTGGAAGATCATCAATACACAAAGTATTCTCGAGTAGCTTGCTGTAGTTGGGGATTCCTAACCAGTGCCCACGCTGTGTCGATAAATCAGCATTAGCAGTATGCCCCGAAGCCAACAATGTCGAGAACTCGTCGATACTGGCTGCACCCGGAAATCTCATGCTTACACCGATCACAGCGATGGGAACATATTCGTTCCGTTCTTTAATTTTGCCAGACATTACATCATCACTCCTCCGCTAACTTCAAGCAACTCACCGGTTATATAAGAAGCATCATCAGACAGTAGGAACGCAATGGCACAAGCGATCTCTGACGGCTCCGCAAGCCGTCCGAGGGCAATCAATCTCATCTGCTCATCTACTCTTTCTGGAGGTAGCCCAAACTGGTCGTATCTGTCGTTACGCGTCCCGCCCGGGACTACCGCATTGATCCGAATTCCGCTACGTGCCAACTCTTTCGCAGCGGTCTTCGTCATGGCGAGCACGGCTCCCTTAGCCGCTCCGTAACCAATAGACATGGGAGAGCCATACTTGCCTCCAACGGAGGAGACATTGACCACCGCTCCATGACGTTGGTCCCGCATACGCCTAGTCGCGGCACGCATCATATAGAAAACGCCATGAGCGTTGACGCGCATTACCTCGTCGAAGTGCTCGTCTGACATCCTCAGCAGAGATCCGAAAATCGACATTCCTGCATTGTTCACCAGCCCATCCAAAACTCCAAATCTCTGGATGGCGGCATCAACCATTAGCTCGCACTGCGCAGACATCGCCACGTCGGCAACGTACACGAAGGCATCAACCCCATACCCACGGCATCGCCCTGCAATCGTCTCACCAGACTCAACTCCGCTCTCCGTATGAGCATTGATAAGCACCGACCACCCTCGTGAGGCCAGCTCAATAGCGGTAGCCGCACCAATACCGCGGGTTGCTCCCGTAATAATGGCTGATCTGGCTCTACTCGAATTGCTAACTGCGCTCATCCGTTATCTCCTTGCGACCTATCGTTGTCCGATAAATCAATATTGATTCCTGCTTCATAAGCTCTACCCACTGCTATCAGAAACTGTCTACGATAGTCATGTCCCGACTGTATACTTGGGATGAGTACGATACCTTCCCGTTGCAAGCGGATTAAATTGCGTACCACCAAAGTCAACACCTCGGGAGTCATACCCACGCCTATGTAGCAATCTCCGTGTGAGGCCGCTAGAGCGTCCGTGAAGCGAACCGGTTTAGTGGCATGGTCGAACCAGTACTGCCCAGTGGCAAGATCTCTTCCGGAGCATCCTGGCCGCACGGTTGACAAGATGGGACATACTGGTTGACGCAACAGCGTATGTGAGGCTAGCTCGATCAGATCCGACATATGCGACGCAAAATCACTCCGATGTCCTGCTCCTGAGTCACCTACTGGGACAAGATTGGCACCAGTAGTTTGGGCTTGCGCGACGACGTCGTGCCAACGTTCGGCTGGGAAGGACACTGTAACGAGTCCAGGCGCATTAAAAGCAGCCGGTGCAACTCCCCAGTCAACACGCTTCACAAGAGTAGCAACACTCTCTTCAGTACCATCGATACTAGCCATCCGATATCCGCTGGAAACATCGGCGAGCAGCCGGGTGCGCAGAGCCAACATAGAAAACGCATCCGCTAGAGTCATCACGCGGGCTACCACAGCAGCTGCGTATTCACCGAGACTGTGTCCGATAAGCGCGTAAGGCCGTACTCCGATCCTGATCCAGGAATCTGCCAGGCATACTTGAGCTGTAAAAGCGCGTAAAGGCTTAACGAGCATATCATCGTCATCATCAAGTAGATTAGATATCCCAGATCGCCGTGCGGCCGCGTCGCAGCCCTCTATCAGTCGGGCAAAATTCGCGTCAACGCATGCAAGGGTAGCGAGCATCTGTTTATGGGGGGGCTCGTATCCAGGGAAAACTAGCACGATCTTTCGAGGCGACTTGACAGGATCAGCCCATGAGGATGGCATCTGTGATAATCGACGAGACATCTCGCCAAGATTTCTAGCGACTACTGATCCACGGAATCTCCCGCCACCAGCCTGCTGATTCTGGGTCTGAAAAATATTCGGCAGAGTATCTTCCGTCAGGAACGCTGCTACCCTAGCGTAGACCTCAGCCGTCGCTACTAGATGTTGGAAATCATCTGAGCCAAGGAGCATCAGATGATAGCCTCGGCTGAGCGATCCAAGTAATTCAGTCTCCATGATTGATCCTATCGAGAATGTCCCCGACCGTGTCGGTCGGAAGTAATCTGAGATCCCGGCCTTCTATCTCGGAAAGAGAATCAGCAAGCACTGTCATGTTAAAAGAATCGATCCCGAGCTGCATCAAAGTGAGATCTCTTGTGAGAGAGACTTCCACATCAATGGCGTTATCATCAAGCAGAGCACGCAGGGCATCTAGGTCGTAACGGTTGTTCATAAGTTCTCCTCAGCAAGTGGATCATCTGTCTTAGTGGGGGACTGGCGGATACTATTGGAGGTAACTTTGCCGTCGTGCAGAGTCACTACACGGTCAGCCATTAGAGCGATTCCCTCATTATGTGTGACGATCACTGTAGTGACCCCGAAATCTTCGTTGATCCTTTTAACCAGATCGAGGACCACCTGAGCCGATTTCGAGTCGAGAGCACCGGTCAACTCGTCACACAGCAGCAACGTTGGCCGCTTGACAATCGCACGTGCGATAGCGACGCGCTGCTGCTGCCCACCCGATAACTCCTTTGGGAAACGCCTACTTAGATCAGCGATACCCAACGCGTCGAAGAGTTCCTCAATGCGGAAGGGATTCCCAGAGATGTCTGCTGCCACCTGTACGTTCTCCCACGCGGTGAGATCAGAGACTAGGTTGTAGAACTGGAAAACGAAACCCACGTGTCGACGCCGGTACTCCAGAAGTTGCCGGGCCCCATAGTCGGAAATGCGGTCGCTAGCCACCGTGATCAACCCACTGTCGATACGGTCCAGACCGCCGAGCATGTTCATCAGCGTGCTCTTACCCGAACCCGATTGCCCGAGCAACACCAGCAACTCACCCGAGTCAATACTCAAGCTGACGCCATCCAGCGCACGCACCAAGGTGGCGCCCTCGCCATAGTGCTTTCTCGCAGCTTCAACCTCAACCAGCATATCTCTCCAATCGCAGTCCTGCGTTGTGCCCCCCAAACCCGAAAGAGACTGAAATCGCACTGTCGGTATCCACATCAATGGTTTTCTGCGCTATACGAATTCCCTCGATCGGATCAGTAAGTGTACCATGCAGCCGCCCATGGCGCATCGATTGGGCGACGACGGCCACCTCGAAAGCTCCAGATGCACCGATTGTGTGCCCTAAGAGGGATTTTGTGGCACAAACCAGCGGTTGAGAATCTATCGACGGCCATAATTCAGTAATCAGCCCTGCTTCAAGCTTATCATTCTTTACCGTTCCAGTACCATGTGCATTGTAGTGGCCGATCGGCCCTCTGCGTAACAACCGGCGGACGAGCCTCTCTTGCTGAGTTGCTTTCTCCGGAAGACGCACTACGTGAAAGGCATCACAATTAGCAACATAGTCAGTGATCTCCGCGTATATTGCAGCACCGCGCGCTGAAGCAGTAGCTAGATCCTCAAGCACCACGGCGCACGCACCTGCCTCAGCAAAAAGGAATCCGGACCTACAAGAGGCAAAAGGGTCTCGGCAGGCCATCAAGGGATGATGTCAGCACTCCAAGACTATCGAAGTAGCGCAGAGAAATCGCTTGATCCTCAATATTTACATCTGCTCCCCCGCACACCACCAAATCACTATTCCCCGTCGCTATCTGCTGGTATCCCATACCGATAGCGTCGGTCCCTGAGGCACACGCACTGGACACCACAAGATTCTGGCCTCGAGCTGCCAAAGCGATCCCCACACAACTTGAGACAGCATTAGTCATTAAGCGTGATGTTCGTAAGATATTTAAGCGCCCCTTATCATCCACTTGCCGAGATATCCCAATAGCATCACCGAGATTAATGTTGCCTACACCCATAATCACCGAAGCTTCTGAACAAGTACTGTCTAGTTCAGCGTCCTCAAGGGCTAGTCGAGCAGCAACGGCAGCTAACTGTGCAGTGGGCCCAGCCCAATCGCGGAGTCGACTCCGCAACCATTCGTAATCATCAGGAGAAAGAATCGGGGCCGGCACATACCAACCTGTATTTAACGGACGCCCAAACCAGACCTCAGGATCGATAGCCATGACAACCGGTCTCATGGCCTCGATCCCTGCGAAGAAATCTTGCACACCAGTTCCGATTGCATGCACCGGCCCGAGTCCAGTAACTACCACTCGCCTCATGATATCAACTCTGCCTCGAGCTTCCCAGGGTCAGCAATGCGAACCACAACCTTACCCATCACACATCCTCTCTCAAGATCGGCATGGGCGCGCGGAAGTTCCTCCCAGCCGTATATCCGAGTGACGACTGGGCCGATATCATAGGCGCGCAATAGATCGAAGTAACCATGGAGATCCTCGATGTCGCCAGAATGAGAGCCCTGGAGACGTTTCTGGTACATCCATAAGAACCTGAGGTCCAAAGAGGCGTCAAATCCGCTGGTAGCTCCACATAGGGCGACCATCCCCCCTGGAGCACAAATAAACAACGACGTGGGAAGAGTGTCAGCGCCCGGGTGTTCGATGACTATGTCCGGAAGCCGACGTTGCCCAAGCACTCGGAAGAAGCAGTTGCGGAAGCGAGTTGCGGAGACAATCCATTGGCGGTAGCCATCTTCATTCAGTTCTGTAATGTTTCCCCAGTGGGCATAGTCTCTCCGATCCAAACAACCAACGGCACCAATCGATCGGCAAAACTCTGCTCGCTGCGGAGAGGAAACTACTGCGACCGGCCGACCACCGTGAGCCACAACCTGCCGAATCGCTGCCGCCCCCAAGCCACCCGATCCCCCCAGACCAGCACAACATCTCCGGGTTTGATCTGGTTGCCCTGCCAGTGCGTCAACATTCTGTGCACCGGAACCCCAGTTGCCAGGCATGTGGCCGCTTGTTCCCACCCGAGTTCGTCGGGTTTCGGCATGCACTGACGCTCCTGCACCCTGCTGAACTCCCCAAAAGCCCCCCACGATGACTCGTACCCCCAGATCCGATAGGAAGGAGCCAACTCAGGAGAGGAGCCCTTGCGAATCATCGGGTCATTCGAATCAAACTGACCAGCAGACACAATGACTTTATCGCCAATTTTTACCGCAGTGACCTCTGACCCCACTGCAGCCACAATCCCACTTGACTCCGAGCCACAAATATGAAAACCGATACTGTCCGGATCATAGGCCGAATTACCCGCTACGACGTCGACCGGCTGGCCATGCGAAGCCCATACTCCATTGAAATTGACCCCTGCCATGACATTGGCGACGACCACGTCAGTGGGCCCCGGTTCAGGCACGGGTACCCTCTCCTCGCGAAATGAACTCGGCCCGCAGAGATTCTCACTGCGCAGAACCCAAGCACGCATCATATCAGGGATGCGTGTGGCGAACCGACGGGGCTGTTCTAGACGATGAGACTTATCCATAGTGTAGTAACTGCTAGTAGGGCTGCGTATTGTTGCGCAAGGGGATTCCTTCACTTGATTGACTTTTAACCAATCGAACTCACTCATGAAGCAAGTCGCTACCCTGATAGTAACACGTACTTCCCTAAGCGGAACCCCTGGGACGAAACTTCTGTCTAACTCGTCACTCAGGGCCAGCCTCCATACCAGCGTCAGAGGGTACCACATAGAACCGCCGCCGGGGTGGTCCCGCCACTGTGGCGGGACCACCCGCTGCGGTCAGTCGGCCGGCTTGCCCACCAGGATCTCCCTGCGGCGCGCCTTCAGCCGGTGCATCACCTCGTTGCCACCCGTCCCGAAGTAGTCGTGCAGCGCGCGGTACTCGCGGTACAACTCCTCGTAGGCGGCCACGTTGGCCGGGACTGGCGTGAACGTCGTCTCCGGCGTCGCCTCCCTGTGGGCCATCTTGGGCGCGGCCTCACGCACGTCGGCGTACTCGCCCGCCGCCACCGCCGCGTAGATCGCCGACCCGTGGGCCCCCGAGGCCACCGACTCGCAGATGGCTAGCGGCAGGCCCGTCACGTCGGCATAGATCTGCATGAGCAGCGGGTTCTTCACCAGCCCACCGGCGATGACCAAGTCCCCGACGGCGACCCCAGCCTCGCGGAACGCGTCGATGATGACGCGGGTGCCGAACGCGGTCGACTCCAGCAGCGCCCGGTACTGATCCTCCGGCGTGGTGGTCAACGTCGTGCCCAGCATGAGGCCCGTCAGCTCGGTGTCGTCGAGGATGGACCGGTTCCCGGAATGCCAATCCAGCGCGAGCAGGCCGTGCTCGCCCACCTTCTGCTGGGACGCCAGCTCCGTCAGATACTCGTGCACCCCGATGCCGCGCTCCGCGGCCGCGTCGACGTAGGCCGGCGGCACACAATTGTTGACGAACCAGGCGAAGATGTCGCCGACGCCGGCCTGCCCCGCCTCGTAGCCCCACAGGCCCTTGACGATGCCATCGGGCACGATGCCACCAATACCGGGCACCTCGCCGAAGCTCTCCGATGTCATCATGTGACAGGTCGAGGTGCCCATGATGAGCGTCAACTGGCCCGGCTCGCAGGCGTTGGCCGCGGGCACCGTCGCATGCGCGTCGATATTGGCCGCCGCCACCGCGATGCCCTCGGGCAGCCCCGTCAACTCTGCTGCCTCGGCGGTCAGCGTGCCCACCTTGTCGCCTGGGCGCGCGGTGGGCTCGGGCAGCAATTCCAGCAGGCGCGAGAAGCCCGGAGACATGGCCTCCAGCGCCTCCGCCGACGGGTAGGAGCCGTCGACGAAGTTGCCCTTGTAGCTGGCCAGCGACGTGCCAGCCGTGAGCTTCCCCGTCAGGCGATAGACGATCCAGTCCCCGGCCTCGACGATGTGGCTGGCCGCGTCCCAGATCTGACGGTCCTCCTGGAACAGGGCCAGCGCCTTGGCGAGCTGCCAGTCGGCCGAAACCTCACCGCCGTACCGTGCCAGGGTCTCCGGAGCAAACGTCCGCAGCACATCGTTGACGATCTTGCCCTGAGGCTGCGACGCGTGGTGCTTCCACAGCTTGACGTAGGCATGCGGACGGGAACGGAACTCGTCCCGTTCACACAACGGGCCGTAGCGCTCGTCGGTGGGGAAAAGGGTGCAGGCCGTGAAGTCGATGGCTAGCCCGACGATGTCGCCCGGGTCGATCCCCGCCGCGGCCACCGCCTCCGGCACAGCCGTGCCCAGCACCTCCACGTAGTCGGCGGGCACCTGAAGCGCCCAGTCCGGCGGCAACGGCTGGCCCGCCAGTTCCCGGTCGATCACCGCGTGCGGGTAGGGATGCTCGGCGCTGCCCAGCACCGTCCCGTCATCGACGGAGACCACCACCGCGCGCCCCGAGAGCGTGCCGAAGTCTATGCCTACGACTGCCTTGCTCATGAGTCTTGTCCTTCCTCTGACGGTGCCTGAGCGCCCCAGAAGCCGTCTGGGGCGAAGAGTTCGTCGACCAGTTCGGTCAACAGGTTCGCCTCCAGCGCGACGTCGAGGACGGTGTAGCGTTTGCGGATCATCTGGGCCCGGATATAGGTGTCGCGGAATCGCTGCCAGTCGAGGCCGATGCTGCTGGGGTGCGTGGGGGCACCGGCTGCGTGCAGCATTCGCTGGAGTTCGGTGGCCGGGAGCAGTTGGGCGCGCAGCCTCGGCACCAGCGTCGCCCACTGGCTGCCCAGCAGCTCCAGCCGGGCGCGGAGTTCGTCTGGCGTGATCCACTTCGCCAGCGCCTGGACGACGGTCTCCTCCACGAGCCGCGGATCGGTGTGGAGACGGCGGACGTTGGCCTCCATCTCCTCACGCGTCGGCCAGGCCGCCACGGCCGCGTCGATGTCCAGCGTGGCTAGGTCTCGTTCGAGGAGGAGTTCGTAGAGAGCTGCGATGGCCACCGAGCCGACACCCACCTTGAACCCGTGCGACAGGCGCCGTGGGGTGACGTCGACGCCGTGTCCCTCCATCTCCCACAGGTGGCTGAACTGGTGCTCGGCGCCCGACGCGGGGCGGCTCGACTGGTGGGCCTGCATGGCGAGTCCGCTCATGATCAGGCCCTCGGCCAGCTCGCCCGTGGCCTCGACATCACCGTCGGCCAGGTCCTTCGGGCGGGAGAGGGCTCCGCGCAGCGGGCCTTGGACGAGCTCCCACACGCCCTGGTCGATAGCCTCGACGCCGAGCGCGTCCGCCAGGATCCAGTCGGCGCCGGCCGGCACCTTGCCGAGCAGATCGCCGTAGCCCGAGGCAGTCATCACCACCGGCGCCGCGGCCATGATGCCGAGGTCGGCGACGCATCCCGCTGGGGCGGGGCAGCTCAGCGTCTGCTTGAACCCGTCGAGCGCGATCGACGACCCGAACGCGGTGTAGCCGTCCATCGACGCGGCGGTACCCACCACCATGTAAGGCCGGCCGAGTTCGCCGGAGGCTCGCTTGACGATGTCGTTCAGGGTGCCCGCTCCCACCGCCACCGCGATGGCATCCACCTTCGCCAGCCGGTCCCGGAGAGTCTCGCAGTTCTCGTACTGCGCGTACAGCTCTGGCTGGCTTGGGAAGATGTGCGGCCCGACCACCTCGACTCCGGCCTGTCCCAGCACCTGAGTCACCTCGATGCCGGCCAAGGTGTAGGTGCGTTGGTCCGCGACAATGATGGCCTTCGCATCGCCGAAGAGCGCCGTGAACACCTTCCCGGTCTGTCCGAGGGCGTCGGCGCCAATGGCGACGGTCTTGGTGTCGGTGGCCCCCTCGAGGGCCTTGGCGATCAGATCAGTCATGTCAGCCTCTCTTGGCGTTCTGGGTATCAACCATGTCGTGAATCATCGGCTGGAGCTTGGGGTAGGTCTCGGCGTAGGCGTCGACGAAGTACTGGTACTCCTCGTGGCGCTGCTGGTTGGGCTCGATGAGGTCGATCTCGTGGACCATCTCCTTGGCCGCGGCCCCCAGGTCAGGGTAGAGCCCGGCACCCACGGCAGCCAGCATGCAGCTTCCCAGCACCACCGCGTCGCCCACCTCGGTGAGCGCGATGGGAACGCCGGTGACGTCGGCGTGCATCTGCATCCAGTCGCGGCTCTTGGTGGCGCCGCCTGCGGCCACGATCTTCTTCACCTCGAACCCTGCCGCGGCCATGGCGCGCAGGTTGTGCGCGGTGCCGTAGCAGACGGACTCCTGGATGGCGCGGTAGATATGGGCCGGGCCGTGGTGCAGCGACAGGCCCCAGATGATGCCGCGCGCCTTGGAATCGGTGTAGGGGGTGCGGTTGCCCTGGAAATACTCGTTGATGATGAGGCCGTCGGCGCCCGGGGGAAGGTCGCGCGACTGCTTGTTGAGGATGTCGTACACGTTGAGCCCGGTGGCGTCGGCGGCCTGGACGAGGTCCTTGGCGAAGTTGTCCTTGAACCACTTGAGCACCGAGCCGGTGGAGACCTGCCCGCCCTCGACGGTGTACTGGCCCTTGACCACGCCATCGGTGTAGGCGCCGAAGAAGCCCTTGCCGTGGATGGGCTTGTCCGTCTGCCCCGTGATCACGTGCGAGGAGCCGGTGATGAGCGCCATGACGCCCGGCTCCACCACGCCGAGACCGATCTGCCCGGCCCACGCGTCGGCGGGGCCCTGCGCGACGGGGATACCCGCGCGCAGCCCTAGGAGTTGGGCGGCGATGACCGACAGTTCGCCGACGGGGGTGCCCAGGTCGACGACGCGCTCGGGGATCTTGTCGAACACGTCGCCGCAGCCGATGGTCTCGTAGAAGTCGGTCGGCCAGCCGCCCTTGTCGCGGTTGTAGTACATCCGCAGGGCCGCGGAGTTGATGTTGGTGGTCCACTCGCCGGTGAGCTTGTAGGTGACCCAGTCTGGGGCGTCAACGAGCCGATGGGCCGCGTCGTAGGTTTCGCGCTCATTCTCTCGCAGCCACGCGGCCTTGAATGGGTACCACTCGGCGGTGGCGGGAGCGGTTCCGGCGCCGTTGTAGAGGCGGGCCACGGAGTCAGAGGTCTCCGCGCGGGCGGCCTGCTCGGTGGCACGCACATCCATCCACATGATGGCTGGACGAATCGCCTCGCCCCGCTTGTCCATGGCCACCACGGTCATGGTGGTGGCGTCGTACGAGATGCCCTTGATGGCCGCGGGAGACACGCCGGAGGCGGCTATCACCTTGCGGCACGACGCCTGCAGCGCCTCCCACCACTCGTCGGGATCCTGCTCCGCCCAGCCCGGGTGCGGGTGGGTGGTGCGGTAGGCGGTGGCGGCGAAGGCGACGGGGCGGCCGGCCAGGTCGAAGATGGCTGCGCGCACGCTTTCGGTGCCGAAGTCGATTCCAAGCAGGTAGGTGTTGTCGGTCATCGTTGATCCTTGGTGGTGCAGAGGGGTCGGTTAGAACTCGCCGCGCGTGTACGGGCGAGCCGTGAGGTTTCGCAGGTGGGGTTGGCCTCCGCGCCGCTCGGCGGGAGGGATGGTGGGCGTGGCGAACACCTAGCGCGAACGCTCCGGGGCTGCTGCAAAGCCTCGACGGTCCGCCACGCCCACCTCGTGGCCAGCTCTAGAAGAGCGGCGCCGCGATTCCGGCAGCGGCCACGATGAGGGTGTTCATGATCCAGATCGCCGCGGCTGGCGGGTCGAAGTGGGTGGCGCCGCGGTTGTGGAACAGCCGCGCCTGGAACTCGGCGAGCCACGCGGCGGCCATGCCCGCCAGCGCGGAGATCGCCAACGTGATGGCGGCAAGGATGAACAGCTTGCCCTTGGCCGACTCAGACAGCAGGCCGAACGCCACATGATCGGGGTCGAACAGGGAGATGAGCGAGATGTTGTTGGTGTGCAGCGTCTCCCAGAAGCCGTCCTCGCCGGGAAGCGCCTTGATCACGCGGCCCGCTAGCACCGGCAGGAAGGCGACGGCGGCGAGTCCGGCGCTGATGGTGATGTGGTGGGTGACGGGCATCGGGGCGCCGAGGATGAGGAACATGACGCAGACGGCGGAGATGGCGAACGCGAAGGTCTGTGCGTTTCCGGTGGCGGCCAGGCCAGGGAAGGCCAAGGCGATGAACAGCGTCGCGCCGCCCGCGAGGATGCCGAACGCGGCGCCCAGCGAGAGGTACTGGCTGGGCTTTTCCTGGTAGCGCAGCCATGCGGCCTCTTCGGTGGGGGCGATCTTGCCCATGAACGACTTCGAGTCGTTGTACTTCTCCTTGTTGAGGAAGTTGCCGCCGGCGACGAGGCGGGCCGCCACGGCGGAGAGCACAACGGTGAGGGCGACGGAGTCGGTGTGGCTGCCGAACCACGGGATCTGGGTGATCAGGTTTTGAACCACGTACCCGAAGACACCGAATGCGGCGCCTACCCAGAGCACGTCCGGCTTGCCGAGCCTGGCGAGCGGGGTGGTGGCGTCCTTCCCATCGGCATAGCCTCGGCGCCCCGCGTAGGCGGCCGCGCCGACGCCCGCAGCGAAGGCGACATGCGGGCCGGTGAAGGGGCCGAAGGCCAGGTAGGTGAAGCCTGCGGTGGAGTCGGTGCCGAGGTAGATACCAAAGGAGGTCAGCACGGTGATGCCGGTGACGGCGAAACCGAAGTTGGCGCCGATGGCGGCACCGAAGAAGCCGCCCGCGACGGCGACTATGAGGCCGAACAGGAAATGGGCGACGGTGGGATCGAACATCTTTGTTCCTTACGGTTAGGGGAGCTGGTCTGGCTGAGCCTACGGGCCGCCTCTGACCTTTTCCTCAGATGATGGTTCAGCAGCCCTCATAGGAGCTGATGGCCGCGACCTTGGGGGCCGAAGCGGAGGTGGGGTCGAAGGAGTAGCCCAGCCACTCCTTGACCAGGCGGCGGGCGAGCTGGAGTCCAATCACCCGCTGGCCCAGCGTGAGCACCTGGGCGTCGTTGGAGAGCACCAGCCGCTCAACGGAGAAGCTGTCATGGGCGGTGGATGCCCGGATGCCGGGCACCTTGTTGGCGGCGATGGCCATGCCCATGCCGGTGCCGCAGAGCAGCAGGGCACGGTCGGCCTCCCCCGCAGCCACCTTGCGAGCGGCCTCGACGGCGACGTGCGGATAGTCGACGTCCTCCCCCGGCTTGACGCCGACGTCGATGACCTCGCCGACCCTGGGATCGGCCTCGAGGTCGGCCTTCAGCACTTCCTTGTAGTCGACTCCGGCGATGTCCGCGCCGACGACGATTCTCAGAGTCATGTTCCTCAACTCCCTTGTCTGGACCCCAAGAGAGTAACAAGTTTCGTGTGAAATTCACACCCCCTGATGTGATTTTTCTGCGACGCGCGCCCTTCAGGAGGCGACGACCACCTCGACCCCGTAGGCCGCGACCTCACCTCGCACCTCCTCCGGCGTGGCCGCGTCCACGACGACGGCGTCGAAGTCGGACAGCTCCGCGAAGGTGTGGAGGGCCTTGCGGGCGAACTTGGTGTGGTCGAGGAGGAGGAAACGGGTGGTGGATGAGTCAATCATGGCCCGCTTGACCTGCACGGCGTTCTCGTAGGGATGCTGGCAGCGCTGGCTGACTATCCCGGACGCCGACATGACGCAGTAGTCGGCATGCCAGGCGCGCAGGTTCGCCGCGGCGGTCGGGCCCATGGTGGCGTGGGCCCACGGCTCGTACTCCCCGCCCGCCATGAGCAGGCGCACGCCCTCCATCTGCTTGGCCTCGTTGGCCACGAGCAGCGAGGTACTGATCACGGTCAGCGGGTGGACACCGTCGAGCACGCGCAGCACCCACAGCGCCGACGTGGAATCGTCGAGCATGATGGAACTGCCGGGAACGATCCGCGGCGCTAAGGCCTCGGCCATGGCTCGCTTGACGTCCGGGCTTTGCTGAAGCCGGAACTCAGCGTCGGCCTCGCTGAGGCTGGATGCGACGGCGGTGACGAGCCCGCGCTCCAAGCGCACGATGCCGGCCTGCTCGAGGTGCCCGACATCGCGGTAGATCGTCATCTGAGACACACCGACGACGCGCGCCAGCGTCTCGACGCGCACGCCGCCGCGGGCGATGACATGCTCGGCGATCATCTGACGCCGCCCCTGCGGCTGATGCGCGTTTCCCTGCGCGGCAAGGCTTTCCGCGTGGTCTGGCTCCATGGTCAAGTCCGGCGTCCCTCCATGCCAGCATCCTATGTCAGGAGACGGGCGCCGCCACCAGCCCGAGCCGGACCGCCCCGGCTACGGCCGGTCCGCGACGGAAACATGTGAACTACGGAGCCCAGTGTCGCGACCGGCACATACAGCACAAGAGACGGATGCTGAAGCGCATCCACCCAGGTGCCGGCACGCGGGCATCTTGAGACGAGTCAACTCGGGGATTGGACGCTCCGCCGCGGCCGGTGCTACTGTTGGTCGCCGGGCCCGGCGGGCCCGATGCGCGAGTGGCGGAATGGCAGACGCGCCGGCTTCAGGTGCCGGTGCCCGCAAGGGCGTGGAGGTTCAACTCCTCTCTCGCGCACCTAGTGGATTGGGTAATCCACCTTCGCAACATCACTTCCTTCCAGCTTCCCCCGGATTGCGTCATGCCGCCAAACCCACCCCTTACAGCCCCGCGTCGCGGACGATCATGGCTGCCGAGACGCGGTTGTCGACACCGAGTTTGATGAATACGGCGGTGAGGTGAGTCTTCACCGA
>JBHAEB010000004.1:0-4557 GCA_041855345.1 Arachnia sp.
CGATACAGGCGGGCCGTCCGGGCGCGCGGGCACTTCCCGAATGAGGCCGCCGCGATCAAGTGCCTGTATCTCGTCACGCGGTCGCTTGACCCGACTGGCGGCGGAAGGGCACGCTGGGTGATGAGGTGGAAGCCCGCGCTGAACGCGTTCGCGATCACCTTCGCCGGACGATTCGAGAAAACCACCCACGAATGAAAACCGCCGGATCCCACACACCGTTTACCGGACAGACCCGTCGCGGATGCGAAGGCACTAGGATTCTTCCGTGTCGCACGAAATCCCCACCATTGCACGTCGAGCCCGCTGGGGTGTTATCGCCCTTTTCTGGCTCAACGGGGTGGCGTGGTCGTCAATCGTGCCCCGATATCCCGAGATCAAAGACGCATTGGGGCTGGCTGATTCTTGGTGGGGGATGATCATCGCATTAGGACCGGTGGGCGGTTTGGCGGCCGGTTTGATCACTGCGAAACTCATCCGGGCTTTCAGTTCCGCCAATGTCGCTATCGTGGCCCAGGTACTGGGCATCCTGTTGCTCAGTGTCGTCGGTAATGCGCCTGCTGCATGGGTTTTCGCGCTGGGTATTTTCCTCATGGCCAGTTGCGACACGGTCACCGATATCAGCATGAACGCCCACGGACTACGGGTGCAGAAGCTGTATCAGCGGCCCATTCTCAATAGCTTTCACGGCTGGTGGTCCATCGGTGCCGTGTGTGGCGGGTTCATCGGATCGACGGCCAAACAGTTTGGGGTTCCGATCTGGCTACAGGTCGCCGTCGCGATGGTGGTCTTTTCTGCGATGTCTGTCGGCTCCAAGCTGCTGCTGTTACCTGGTCGCGACCACACCCCGGTCAAAGAGACGACCCCCGGCGCTAAGGTACGTCTCCCGGGCACGATTGTGCTTCGGCTGCTGGCCCTCGGCATTCTCGGCGCAGCAGCTGGACTCATGGAGGACACTGGCGGCTCTTGGGGTGTGATCTATCTTGACCGCCAGTTCGACCTGATTCCATTCTTCGCTGGCATGGCCTTCGTCGCATTACAGGGCAGCCAGCTCATCGGACGGTTCACCGGCGACGCTCTGGTAGCCCGGATCGGGCCTCGTCCAGCACTGGTTCAAGGCGCAGTCATCGCCTTCGTTGGTATGAGCGCCTCCCTGATCTGGCCCACGCCAGCGACGGCTTTGCTGGGCTTTGCCTGCGTTGGTTGGGGTGTGGCCACGGCGATCCCCTCGGCCATGCATGCAGCCGACGAACTGCCGGGAATGAAGCACAGCAACGGGCTGATGATCGTCACCTGGATGATGCGGATCGGCTTCTTCGCGGGTCCGCCGCTGATCGGGGCACTATCTGAGATGACCAATCTGCGAACCGGCATGTGGGTGGTACCGGCCTTCGCGCTGGTGCTGCTGATCTTGAGTCCGGCGTTGAAACCGATGCGGAAACTGTAACCCCGCCGTCGTCGCAACCTACGACCGCGACCTCCATGTTCCTGGTCCTTGGGCAGGCCGACGGCCACGCCTCGGGCGATAGTGCCCTAATAGGTGCCGAGCCAGTGTTCGACCGTGATGATTACGTGGGGCTCAATGGAGCGGGCGAAGGCGGGCAGTTGTTTTCTCGATGCCCCGGCAGGGCCAGCAGTGGGATCGCGCCGAGTCAGACCAGCCCCAGATAGATGGGGTAGAACTCGATGACGTTGGGGAGGCAGCAGATCATGCTCGCTCGGGCGCACACCTCGAACAGCGAGGTTCTGGGCGGCGACATCGATCTGGCGCCATAGCTAGGCGTAGCTCATTGATGTGTGACCGTCGATGATGACGATCTTGACTGAGTGGGCGTCGACGGAACACGCATGCCGTCGACGCCATGGTAATGCAGCCCGGTATCACCACACCCAGACCCGCTCCGGCCAACAACGTCCTCCCTGTGAAGAGCATCGCATCATGAACCACAGCGGTACCCAGCATGGCGACCAGGACCACCGAGATACCGCCCGCCAGCACTGCGCCGGTATCTGAAACTGAGTCGTCCAGCGACTAGCCCACCCAGCAGTATTCCGATGAATGCAGCCGAGCCCGCAATTCCGGCTTAGGCGCTATCCAACCCCAAGGGTCCATGGCGCAACAGGAAGGGCAGCAGATTTCCATAGATCGCCAGGTCATACCCCTCAACAACCATGGCCTCCCCAGCGGTCAGGTCAACGCGATGGTCGACGTCGGTGATCTGCCGGAGGGGCCGCCTCAACAAGCATCGTCGCTGCAGCGGTCAGTACAACCGGCCGGTCATTCTTTCTCGATTCGCACACCGCTCATCTCGGGTTAATACATCACTGCAAACAACTTCCACCGACAATCGGTTTAGGTTAGCCTAACTTACTATGCCGACGGTCGACTTCCTCTCATCAGTTGAGGTTGCTCACTCGCACCCTGGCTCCGCGAGAAGAGACCGTACCCTGGCCCCCACCCCCACCAAACCCGACTTCAGGGCGGGGCTGGTCATGATGTTCGCGATGGCCATTGGCACTGGATTGGTTCAGACCCCGATCGGCACCACCCTGCTGACTGCTTATCCCATCGCGTTGGGGTTTCTGCTTGGGTCGTCGCGGCTGTCCTTGCAGTTGGCCGCCAGCTACGCCGCACTACGAATCCTGCATCAGCTGTGTCTGCTGGGAGCGCACCTGCCGTTGGTGCCGTGGCTCGGAATCTTGCTGACCCTCACGGTCTACGGTTTCCCAACATTAGCTATGGGCTTGACGATCTTCACCCGGATTCCGATGGGCGAGGTGATGGCGGCGCTGGGGAAACTGCGATTGCCAGGCATCCTTCTGGTGGTCGTCATGGTGATTTATCGTTACGTCCCCACGTTGCTAGGTGAGCTTCGGACCATCCGTTCCGCCTTCAAGCTACGGGGATCGCAGGCCCGCTGGCGTCGCTGGCTGCGTCACCCGATAGCGGAGTTGGAGCACAGTGTCGTCCCGGTGCTGATGCGTTCGGGACGGATCGCCGACGAACTGTCAGCGGTGGCGGAGTGCAAAGGACTCGACCCCGGGCGTCGTCGTTCATCGATGACCAACCCGCGCCTAGAGGCCATCGACTGGGCCCTGATGGCGCTCACGCCCGTGCTGGTCGCGGCAGTGGCGGTGTGGGTGAGATCGTGATCGAGTTTCTCGATGCCTCTGTCTCCTATGTTGGCGACGACGACACCCTGCTTCCTGCGGCGCTCAGCGACATCAACTTGGTCATTCCCACCGGTCAGAGCGTCCTAGTCACGGGGGATTCGGGCTGCGGCAAGACGACCCTGCTTCGCTGTCTGAACGGCCTGGTGCCCCACTTCTTCGATGCCCACCTCACCGGGAATATCGTCCTTGACGACACCCCAGTGACCCAGCTGACGGTTCGTGTGACCTGGCCTCCAGGATCGGCACCGTCTTCCAACATCCCCGCTCTGAATTCTTCACATTCGATGTGGCCAGCGAACTCGCCTTCTGTTGCGAGAACTTCGCCATGCCGGCCGCGGAGATCGTTGGCCGGGTCAGTGAGATCGCAGCCGAGGTTGGGATCACGGATCTGCTGGATCGCCGCATCGCGGGGCTCTCGGGCGGTGAGAAACAGAAGCTGGCAATCGGATCAGCGATGGCACTGCACCCTGAGGTCCTGCTGTTTGATGAGCCCTCCGCGAATCTCGACCTCGATGGCCTCGACATGCTGCGCGGGGTGATTGCCGGCCTTAAGGAAAGGGGAAGGACGACGATCATCGCCGACCATCGTCTGTCCTACCTCGACGGAGTCATCGACCGTTGCATCGTGCTGGAAGCCGGTCGGGTCGTCGCCGACGTCACCGGCGACCAGTTAAGGCAATTACCCGACGCCTGGTTCACCGACCATGGGCTTCGGCGGTTGCGACAACCCGAATTCCGGGCGGCACCACCAAATCCGGTCACGACTGCCGGTCCGAGCCTCCGCGACATCCAGTTCGCCTACCCCGCTGTGCGCCACTGTGGCGCATTGATGAGTTGGCGTTGCCCAGCTCTGGGGTGATCGGCATCACTGGCGCCAATGGCATCGGCAAAACCACCTTGATGAAGGTCCTGCTGGGGCTGCTGAAATCTGAAGGAAGGATCGGCGGGGGGGAAGGGTCGTGGACGAGGCGCCAACGCACCCGTGAGTGCGCCTTAGTGATGCAAGACGTTGAATACCAACTGGTGGGTGAATCGGTGTGGCAGGAGATGCTCATTGGGTCCCCACCGGGACCAGCCAGCGAGGCACGAGCCACCGAGTTGCTGGCCCGAACCGGGCTGTTGGAGCTGCGGGAACGTCACCCCCTCACCCTGTCTGGCGGGCAGAAGCAGCGACTGGGGATCGCGCTGGCCTGCATGAAACAAGCGAAAGTGATCTGTCTCGACGAACCCACATCGGGCCTGGACGCCGAGAACATGCAGCGGGTCTCCGGCCTGCTGCGGGAGGTAGCCAGTCACGGCGCCCTCGTGCTGGTCATCACCCACGACGTCGAATTCATCGAGTCCACCTTCGAGAACACCATCCACATCGACGGCCATCAGGTCGTC
>JBHAEB010000005.1:0-2619 GCA_041855345.1 Arachnia sp.
CTTTTGTACCTCCCCCATGACGTCCGGTCCTGAACCCAGTCCGGTAAAAATCGCGGTGAAGTCCCCCTCCTCTAGTGCCGCGTTCATCGACGTTTGTTCCACCTGCACCGACGACAACAGCGTTTCCAGATTTACCGGGTCAATACTCCAACTCGACATCTACACCAACTCCTCAACCACGCCACCCACCCGGGCAGCAATTGCTAAAGCCACGTCGCGTCCGCGACGCGAACTCCCAAACGGAAGCTTCATCTCTGTCCACACTTCATAGGGAAGACTCGCCCGCCCTACCGCTATAGCCGCCTCGTCGGGCACCTGCAGTGTTTTGGGTGCGTGCACCGTCAAAAGGTTTTCTCCGTCATCGCTGATCAGGCTGGTTAACTCTCCCCCGCGCCATTCGATGATCTGCCCGCCGTCACACACCACAGCCAGCGCCTGACGCTGAATCTCCAGCGTGACTGCCTGGTTACTCAACAACACCAGCTGGGGCTGAAACACTGTCACTCTCCTTGTTGCTGGCTCGTCTCCCAGAACTCTCGCGCCAGCAAACCAGCCAGGCGCTCCTGATCTAGGTCCTTACCGAACTCCACGAATTGCCGCCACAACGAATCTGGCGAACTGAAACGCACCAGAATGCTGGGGGCCCGGCGCAGCCCCACCGGCACCGCGTCGTATTTCCTGGCTAGTTCCTCTGGATTAATCTGCAATGTTCTGGCGGCCACAGGGCCGATCAGCACCGCTACGGGGGAATCGGGTCTCCGCAACTCCGCCAACTGGCCCAACGACCCGGAGCGCTCCACCACCTCGCAATACGAGACCATCGCGACGTTCACCCGGTACCGCTCCGCCAATCCCGTCAACGTCTCGGTAATGAGCGGATGTTGACCCAGACGCACGCCGTGTGGCAGCCCAAAGGGCTGACCGTATTCCCCTGAGGGCACCAGGCCTCGCGTATGCTCCAGCAGGCCGCTTGCGGTGCGGGACATCGTGACGCTCACCGCCGCACCTCCATCACCCCGGGCAAATAGCCGCTCCGAGGCCGGCATCTGCATGCGTAACGCCGCTGTGGCATCTGACCTCGACCACGCCTGAGTCAACGGTTCGGAGCTACCCCACCGGACCAACCGGTCGCCGCCGAGCCCCGACAGCATGTGCTCGGCAACCCCGAAGGCCTGGGTCTTCTCCTCTGCCCGTTCTCGCGTGAACACATCAAAGAACAACCCGCCCTTCACGACAGGGGAATACCCCTCGAAGGACATCAAGCCTCGATCTGAGTGCGGCTTCGGATCCCATAGATCCGGAATCGCGTGAATCCGACGCCCCGTGCGGCCGTCAAAGACCCCCAACTGAGGATCTGTGACGGCCCAATACCCACCTGCCAGCCGCAACTCATCAGCCACGAACCAATCCAGGTGCGCCGTAGTGGATGTCAACAGCACTGGACGCAGCCCGGCGTCGCGAGCATCCAGCAGAAAACCACGGATATGCGCGGTTAGTATGACCCTCTCGCTGGCACAGGCCAAAAGAAGGTACTCTTCACCCCACTCATCAGCTAGGGGGTGGATGGTGTAATTCACGTCCCAGGGATTGCCGCTGAAGCTGCGGCCCCAGCCCGACGAGCCACATCATCATTATCAGCTAGCGACTGTCGGATCGTCGCAATGATCTGCCGAATCTGACGGCCAGCATCATTCCATTGCCGCTCCAAATGGGCATACTTCTCCGACACCCCATCAGCGACGTAATCAGCCATCGCGGCCTTCACATCGGCATCACGACGATCCAACGCAGCCTCCAACAAAGAAGCCACCGACTCAAAATTAGCCTGAGCAGCCTCAGAAGCAGCAACATTGTAATCGTTACGATCAATCATATTCGCCATTACAAAACCCTCTTCCTTTAGAGACTCAACAACAGCAATTACTGGGGGCCAATACGCGTCAAGAAAGCAGCTGAACTGAAATCAGCTGTTCCCTCCGCAGCCTGATGCGTCGCAGCGCCCTCCTCAGCCGCCATCATAAACGCCTGATTCTGACCCGAAATCGACTGCACAATTCCCGCCAAGGCGTTACTCAACGACGCAGAAATCTCATCCAATGATGATTGAAAGTGATCCACGGCTGCACGCGCCGGACCATTCATCTGCCCCTCTAAAGGTTCCGATGCTTCCGCGAGCTGACGAACCAGCCCCACCAAGTCTTCCGACTCCGTCTGGGCTCGCTGCCCCAGCCGGACCAAGGTACCTTCCTCCATCGCAAACTTCACTGCGCACCTCCACAACAGACACGACACCCAACATCACGTCGAGCACTTGATGGATTCCTACCCTAAAGGACACCACCGACATCACGTCTACCCCACCAACAGTCGTCCATGATTGACTAAAGCCACGATCAGGAGGTGAACCATGGACTACAGCCAAACAACCAGAGAGGTGCCGGCCACCACTCTTCAGACCATCGTTTCCCTCACTATCGACATAGCAGCCCTAGCCACATTGACTTTCGCCACCCACATCCTCCTTAACAACACCGCCTTCCCGCC
Organism: Arachnia sp.; assembly: GCA_041855345.1. Taxonomy (GTDB): domain Bacteria; phylum Actinomycetota; class Actinomycetes; order Propionibacteriales; family Propionibacteriaceae; genus Arachnia. Next base: position 2,545 of record JBHAEB010000005.1, read on the forward strand.
ATCACTGATCTGGACCATCACAGCCGCCACATGCACCGCTGTCATTCTCACCTGGTGTCACCTAAAAGGACGACA
>JBHAEB010000006.1:0-5965 GCA_041855345.1 Arachnia sp.
CCCGCAAGCTTCACCCCGCACATCGGTTGTTCACCGATGATCACGTCGTCAAGGGAAACATCGGTGAACAGCGACGAAGGAGTGACGGGCCCAGACATGCTGGGATCGTAGCCGAGGCCCCTCGTGCCTAGGCGACTCACACGATCTCAAACCTCAGTGCAGGGAGGAAAAGACGAGACCATCGCGGCACCTAGCCGACCTATTGTCACCTTCGGGCGGCGTCGGATCCGTCTGGGGCTGCGGGATCGGGTGGGTAGGATCACGCGATGTGAGGTGCTCCATGGATGTGTCGATGCTGCTGGAAGAGGCTCGCATCGACGCTGAGGCCATGGCGAGTTTGAGGCAACGAGTCGTCACTGACGGGCTGGGTCCCGACACGGCTGAGGTGATGCGGTCTGTGGGCAGGTGGCTGGTCGCTGGGGAACTCGATGAGGCGCAACCAGGCTGGACGTTACTGCAGCAGGCAGATGCCGCCATCTATCGACTCCCAGAGGCCGAACTGCCCCCACAATTGAAGGCTGAACTGCGTGAGCTAGCCGACGAGATGGCGTCGCTGCTGCTGCCATTAGTGGCCAGGGAGGACGCTGATGCTACTCGTGTCCTCAGTTGGCTCCAGCCGATGAGCCGCGAGACCGTCGTCGTGCTTCGGGAGCTGGCCGGTCGCCGTCCTGTGTCCGAGGCCACCTTGGCTGCGGTCGCTGGGCTGGCCAGAGCGGGTCTCGACGTCGAAGTGGACCAGGACCAGCAACTGCGGCTCGCTGCTGCCATTGCCCGATTGGACGCTGACCGCCCGCAGCCGCGAGACCGGGCGCTGGTGTTGCGTAATGCTGAGGTCACCTCCCGGGTACACGCCGTCGTTGACGGCACCCAGCGGCCCTATTGCTGGCTGAGGTGGGTAGCCGAGATGGCTGAGTGAGGTCGGGCCGAGACCTGGGAGGAGACGCAATATGACAATCACTGAGCGGCAACAGGAACTGCTGGCTCTTCCACGCTGGGCCCAGGTCACACGGGTGATCGGGTGGCATCGGCACCCGCTGGAGGCGGCTGACGGCTGCACCAGCGAAGAGATCGCAGCGATCGAGAGCCGGGTCGGCATGCCCCTTCCTACCGCTGTCCGGGAGTGGTTCGAACTCCTCGGCCATCGGCTACGAGAAGTCCAAGACCGGCCTGCCACTGCGCATGACGTTGCCGCCGATAGAGATCGAATCTGCGTGTGGGCGGAGAACCAATGGGCATGGCAGCTTTTTGCGCCGCCCGGGGAGGATCCCGTCGGTGAGCTGGACGGTACCCCACTCGATGTGCCCATCAGCGCCCTGCTGACGGGCATGCTCATATCGGAGACCCTGGTGGGCTCATGGGCTGGGCAGCGTGAGGGGCCGCTCGGTGAACTCGCGCCGTCGGTGATCGGCGGCGGGCTGCTTGAGGATATTGACGACAACGAACTAGATGCACTGCGCACCCACTATCCGCGATTGCCCTGGCCGCTGCCCATGGACTGGGCCACCTGGCACGGCGACGACGACACCATCATCCGCTTCATGGATGGCGGATTCCTGGAGTGGATGACCACAACCAGCCAGGCACTCGATAACCTCAGCCAACATCTACGCCTCGATACCGGCTGGGTCCGGTTAGTCATCCACATCAGCCCACTGACCGATCAGGAACGAGCCGAGTTGTGGGGCAACGGCGGACTGAGCGTGGCCAAACTGTTAGGCCAGGCAGAGTCCGCGATCACCCAGCGCTGCCATCTTGTTAGCACGGCACTGCTGCAAACCCCTAGCCAGGCTGAATTCGTCGCCGACACCGACGACCCAGATGGCCTCGTTGCACTGCTCATTGAGGCCCTTGAATCCTGGGGAGACCGGCTGCGGATCACGAGTCAGCCGGAACGTGGCGGGCCGATGATCGAGGTTTATCCCCCGGCACCTGAACCTCGTGACTGAGCCGTCACGACCTCACCCACGATCGTCACCACGGCAACACAGATTTCTCCGATCACCTGCTTTGCGATCCCATCGCCGACTCATTCGGCTACGACCACGAAGTATCGCGAACAGGGTGAGGACCAGTGGCTCAGCCTGCTCACCACCGACTCCCACGACGAATTGGCCTGGACCTGGGGCGAGGGCGGCAAACTCATGATCTTCATCGAAGCCGAGGCGCTTCGGCATCGGGATTTCTTGATGCTGCTCTCCGACGAAGGCTGAGGCAGCTGGTGCTCAATGCCCCAGTAAGGCGAGGGGAACCACCCCGATCCCGTCTGGGCGACGATAGGCGACAGGGCCGGTATGCAGCACGATGGCGTCGGTGAGCCGCTCTCCAAGCCGTTGTCGAAGCCACAACAGGTGCTTGACGTCGTCGTCTCCAACTGCCCCGGTGAGTTTGACCTCGATAGCTAGCAACTCCTGGTTTGGGCCCTGCACGATCAGATCTACTTCGTGTTCGCCGCGCTTGGTTCGAAGATGGAACACCTCCGCATCTGATACTTGTGCGCAGGCCCTCACCGTGAGGGTCGCCAGCGACTCGAATAACCGGCCGAACAGGGGAGCTGCCCCGGGGTGGGTCGTATCATCGCGCCCCTGGAGTAGGGCCGCCGAGGAGCCGCCCAGTAGGCGCAGCGCTAACGCGGGATCAGCCAGGTGATGGCGTGGCGACGACGTGAGCGCACCCAAGTTAATCCCCCAAGGAACCCATGCGGGTAGCGGATCTAGCAGCCACATGGAGGTAAGCCAGTCGCGGTATCGCAGCGTGGTTTTCCTGGCAGGGGGAGGGCCGCCTCTCAACGTGGCTGCGTCGCGGATCTTCTCATAGCTGGTGACCGTTGCCTCCGCGGCTGCGTAGGAGCGTAGCCAAGCCTGAAGCGTCTCCGGTCGGCGCAGCCGTGGCTCGTCGTCGGTCACGAGTTCCTTAGCAAGAAGCCGGCTAAGGTACCCATCCAGTTGAGTGCGACGAAGGCGTTCAGGCAGTGGGTGGATGCCAGGGAAGCCCGAGGCAGCGATCTGATCGGCGTAGGTGTCGAGCTGGGCCGAAGTGGTGCCGCTTAGTTTCTCGGCTTCGCCGCGGAGCAGGGCGCCCAGGGACACGGATGTAATGGCACCAGGTCGCTCACACAGCCCCATGGGCCGCATCCGCAACGAGACGATTCGTCCCGCCCCCGAATGGATGGGGGCGCTGCGGCTCGGAGTGGCGCTGCCGGCCAGTAGGAAGGCCCCAGGGGCTGCGCCCTCGTCGACGGCGCGCTTGACTGCGTTCCATACGTGCGGGACGTGCTGCCACTCGTCGATGAATACGGTCCCGGCCATTTGGATCCTGCTGGGGTCGGCGGAGAGGATTGCTCGTTCTGATGGGTTGTCCAGATTCCACACGTGGCTGGCGCGGCGAGTGGCGGTGGCTGTCTTGCCGATGCCCTTGGGGCCGTCCAAGGCGATTGCGGCTAGGCCCGGAAGAAACTCGTCAAGCACGTAGTCAACGGCGCGAAGCTGGTACTCCATAGCTCCAACAATACAGTTTGGCGGTGGTTTAGGGAACGGTTTGGCGCCTACTTAGGGAACGGTTTGGCGGTGGTTTAGGGAACAGTTTGGCGGTGATTGAGAGGGCGTCTTGGCGCGTTTCTGAGATGGATCGACTACTCAGGTCGTGTCTTCAGTGCGGACCGCCGGGTTGCTGCGCCTGCTGGTAGCGGGAGCCCCAGCGATCGAGGCTGTCTAGGACTGGCGCGAGGCTCAGGCCTAGCGGGGTCAGTTCATATTCGACGCGGGGTGGTACTTCGGCATAGGCCTGCCGTGTCAGCAGGGCGTCGGCCTCCAGGGCGCGCAGGTTGGCGGTGAGTACCTTCTGGCTAATCCCGGAGACTGAAGCCTTGAGTTCGCTGAAGCGTTTCCTGCCATCCATGAGATCGCGCAGGATCAGAACCTTCCACTTGTTGCTGATGAGTAGCAATGTGGTCTCCACTGGGCATGCGGGCAGGCTACGCGACGACATGAAGCTCCTAGCGTTAATGGTTTCCATTTGGTTCCTAGTATCTAGAGGATACTAAAGTGGCGGCAACCCTACAGAAAGGACACACCCATGAGGATCGCGATCATCGGAGCAGCAGGCCAGGCAGGTAGCCTCATCGCCGCGGAAGCCACTAGCCGAGGCCATGACGTCGTTGGTTTCGGGCGCAGCCACAAGGGGGCAGTTACCGTCGTCAAGGATGTCTTCGAGCTCACCGCAGCAGATCTTGCCGGTTTCGATGCGGTGGTGGACGCTCTGGGATTCTTCACCGAGGACACCCTGCCGCTACATGTCAGCTCACTCAACCACCTGCTTGACCTGCTGTCAGACACACCCACCCGATTGCTCGTGGTCGGTGGCGCAGGCAGCCTGTATGTCGATGCCGAGCACAGCACCCAGCTGCTCGATACCCCGGACTTCCCCGAGGCCTACCTGGCACTGGCTAAGGCCCAGGCCAAGCAGCTAGATGTGTTGCGTGGCCGAAACGACGTCTCCTGGACATATCTGAGCCCTGCAGCCGAATTCGTGCCTGACCGGGCCCGTACTGGCAGCTACGCGCTGGGCGGCGAACGCTTCGAAACCAATGCCGAGGGCCGCTCCGTGCTGTCCTATGCGGACTATGCAGTGGCGATGGTGGATGAGATCGAGCAGGCCCGCCATATCAACCAGCGCATCGGCGTCTACGAAAGCTAGTCCCGTGCTTGATGCCCTGATCTCGACGGTACTCGACTGGGCCATCACAGACTCACCCGAGGCTGCGGCCCGGCTGGCCCAGTTGCCGCGAGCCAGCCAGGTCGAGCGGCGAGTGCTGCTTCGAGCCCTGCTGAATCTGCGCGAACCCGGGCCGATCCCGGCGGCGATCCAAGCGGACCTTGACCAGTTGCTGGCCGCGGAGCTGGCCGAGCGCGGAGTGGTGGCGGGCGATCAGCTGCCCGCCACCGCCGCCGATCCGCGGCTCGTGCTGTGGCGAGGCGACATCACCCGGCTCCAGGTCGACGCCATCGTCAACGCCGCCAACTCGGCGCTGCTGGGCTGCTTCGTCCCGCTACACCGCTGCATCGACAACGCCATCGGCTCAGCCGCAGGACCCGGCCTACGCAACGAGTGCGCCGCGATCATGGCGCAGCGCGGCCGGCCTGAACCGACAGGCACGGCAACCCTGACCGGCGGTTACTGCCTGCCCGCCGCCCATGTCATCCACACCGTCGGCCCCATTGTGCGCGGCGAACTGACCGACAACCACGAGGCCCAGCTGGTCTCCTGCTACCGCTCCTGCCTACAGGCCATGGACGACGCCGGGCTGAGGTCGATCGCGCTGTGCTGCATCTCGACGGGGGAGTTCGGATACCCCAAAGCGCCGGCGGCGCGCACCGCCGTCGCGACGGTTCGCGACTACTTGGCCGGGGAAACCGGCATCGAAAGGGTGATCTTCAATGTCTTCACCGACGAAGACCTCGCGACCTACCGCCAGCTATTGGGCCCCGATGCCTGAGCCGCGCCTAGCCGAGGCGATCGCGCGGGCCGAGGCCGTGGTCGTCGGCGCCGGGGCGGGGCTGTCAGCGGCGGCCGGACTGACCTACGACGGTGAACGTTTCCACCGGCTCTTCGGCGACTTCATTGCTGCCTATGGGCTGACCGACATGTATTCCAGCGGCTTCTTCCAGTTCCCCAGCCCGGAGGTGCGCTGGGCGTACTGGTCCCGCCACATCATGGCCAACCGCTACGACCCGCTACCCACCGACCTGTACGACAGGTTGCTTGGGCTGCTGGACGGGCGGGAGTTCACCGTCATCACCACCAACGTCGACCATGCCTTCATCCGTGCCGGCTTCGACCCAGACCAGGTTTTCGCGGTTCAGGGTAACTACGGGCGGTGGCAGTGCAGCGTACCCTGCCGGCAGGAAACCTGGGACAACGAGTCAGCGGTGCGACAGCTGGTCGCCGAACAGCGTGAGCTAAAGATCCC
>JBHAEB010000007.1:0-10040 GCA_041855345.1 Arachnia sp.
ACGGCTAGTGGCAACGTCAGCGACACCCCGACGAACCTTGCGCAGCAGCTCAAGCTGCTTCTCATGGGAATAGTCCAGTGTCTCGCGGGGGTCCTCGTATTTGTCGAGCGCCTTGTTCGCCTTGCTCTTGAACATCAGGGCGATGCGCTCAAAGATGCCTGCCATCTGCGTCCTTCCGGGTGCGGTTTGATAGGTCCACCGTACCGGGCCAGGCGATGACTCTAAACCCTCTGGTCCCTGATTTATCCCCCAATCTTGTTCCCACGCAGCCCCGAACCAGATCACGGCGCGACGAATCCAGGCAGCAGATCGCAATTGCGTGGCTGCTCATGGCGGTAGAATGACGCGACCTCAGATCACCAACGCAGAAGGCTTATCCCGTGGGACTCTTCCGCCCCTACGAGCAGAACACCGATAAATCGCGTTCCCGTAGCGAACGCACAAAATTGGTGCCCAAATCCAGCTCCACTGACACTCAGCCCGAATCCTCGCCAGCCGCGCCCGCGACCACCGGCACCTCTGGCAAGGTGAAGGTGACCCGCCGTCAACCCGTGCGTAAAACGGAGCCGACGATGAGCCGCAAGCAGGCTGAGGCAGCCAGGATGCAGCGGCTGCACCCCAACCTCAGTCCGAAAGAACAGCGGAAGGCCGACCGTGAAGCTCGGTACAAGGCACGCGCCGAGGCCTGGGATCGGGTGGAGGCTTCCCCAGAGCGAGTATTGGCTCGTGATTTCGTCGACACCCGATGGACCATCACAGAGTTCCTATTGCCAGCGATGATCCTGGTAATGGCCCTCGGGATGGCCACCGTTAACTGGCCGGTAATCAGTTCGCTGATCATGCTTTCAATGTGGCTGCTGCTGATCCTCAGCTTCATCAACACCTGGCTGATGTGGCGCAGCTTCAAACGGATCCTGGCGCAACGAGTCCCAGGCGCCAATAGCCGTGGTCTATTGATGTACATCTACAACCGGGCTTTGATGATCCGGCGGTTCCGTCGCCCAGCTCCACGCATCAAGCGAGGCGAAGCGATATGAGCTACCAGTGGCGTCCCGCATCTGGTAGCTACAGCGAGTCCGCATTGGATGCCGCTGGTCTGCTACCCATCTTCGACAGCCAAGCGGAGGCCGAGCAGTGGCTTGGGTTGTTCTGGAGTGATCTGTTGACCGAGGGGGTAGCCGAGGTGGCCCTGTGGGATGGCGATCGCCTCGTTCACCCACCGATGGGGCTCGACCGTTAACCCCAGCTCGGGGTGGATAGTCTGAACTACCCGCCATGGTGGGATCAGGGAGATCAGTTGCCTTCGGCTAGGGGTGCAACACCGATCTATGGAAGCCTCCGCCGCCAGGACCAGGGTCATCAGGTTCTAAGCTGGGACAGTGAGCAGCTCCATTCCAGCTTTGAAGACCGTCAAGTCCATCCCCAACTCAGCCGACTATGTGGTGGTTGGCCTCACCCGCGTTGGCGGACAACCGACCCTCGTTGGTGTGCCAGCCGATCTGGATAAGGCAGCCACGAAGAAGTTCTCCAGCGGTGTGCTGGAACTGGCGTTGGCCCTAGGCGCAAAGACCAGCTTGGGCAGTCTGGTGACCTTACCGCCGCTGCCCCAGCGCATCGTGGTTATTGGCCTAGGTGAAGCGGATGTGACCCCAACCGTGGTGCGTGAGGCCTGCGGACTGGCATTACGCAGCATTGCCGCGACGAAGGACAGCACCGGCAGCCATGTGGCCTTGTCCTTAGAACTCAACGACCCAGAACTGACCCAGGCGGCAGCCGAAGGAGCCGTGCTGGGAGCCTATCGCGCACCCAAGATCACAGCCTCTGCTGACCCGGAGCCGGTTTCCCAGATTGATGTGGTCACTGGGAAGGCCCAGCTGGGTGAGGCCGTCGCTGTGGCTCAGGTGGTAGCCGCCGCCGTGATTCAGGCTCGGGATTGGGTGAACACCCCACCCAACGTGCTCTATCCCGAGACCTTCGCTGAATCCGCGAAATCCCATGTCGCCGACACGAAGATCGCAGTGGAGATTCTGGAGGACAAGGCGCTGGTCAAGGGCGGCTATGGCGGCATCCTTGCCGTTGGCGGCGGGTCTGCTCGCTCCCCCCGTCTGGTGCGGCTCAGTTGGGCTCCTCGAGGTGCTCGTTTCCACCTGATCCTGGTGGGCAAGGGCATCACCTTCGACTCTGGCGGTCTCGACATCAAACCCGCCGGGCAAATGATGACGATGACCTCGGATATGTCAGGTGCTGCGGCGGTGTTGGCCGCCACCCGTGCGATTGCGAAACTGGGGTTGGCTATCAAGGTCACCGCCTATGCCGCGATGGCCGAGAACCTTCCCTCTGGCACCAGCTATCGCAGTTCCGATGTGCTGACCATGTTTGATGGCACCACCGTCGAAAACGTCAACACCGATGCGGAGGGACGGCTGGTGTTGGCCGATGCCCTTGGCCGCGCTGGTCTCGATAACCCAGACCTGGTCATCGATGTGGCGACATTGACTGGAGCTTGCATGATTGCGCTGGGCAAGCGCACTGCCGGACTCATGGCCAGCGACGATGCCACCGCCGACCGAGTATTGGATGCCGCTGAGGCTGCTGGTGAATCCTTCTGGCATCTACCGATCACCGAGGATGCCCGCGAATCTCTCACCTCTGAGGTCGCTGATCTGCGTTCAGGTGGAAAACACCGCTATGGCGGGGCGCTAGTGGCTGCCGCCTTCCTGCAACGATTCGTCGCGGAGGGCACCCCATGGGCGCATCTGGATATCGCTGGACCAGCCTGGAATGACGAGGCTGCCTATGGCTATACCCCTGCCGGTGGCACCGGGGTGGCGGTACGCACCTTGATCGCCCTGGCGACTCAACTAGCCGGTTAAATCGACGGTCGGGGTTTGTGCCGAGCCCCGTAGTCGCGCATGCGCTGCGGGTAAGGCACCACCCCGGCGTCATAGGCTGGGATGTCGTGGCGGGAGGCAAAGTCATAGCCAAAGGCCACAGAGGGGATGGCGCGTCTCGTCGATTCACCATCGGCTGCCACAAGCAGGATGGAGGCCTTGTTGAAGCTTGTGGGCTGTTCCAGCCAGGCCTCAACTCCCCGCCGCGTGTTCACGAAAGAATCCAGGTGATCAAGCAGCGAATTAGCCACTTCTCGCTGCTCTTTCGCCACCTGAGCCGTGGCCTTGCGCTTCGAAAACCAACCCACCTAGCACATTATGCCGTAGCCTGCGCCGGCTCCTTATTGCTTCGATGCACATCTTGGTGTGAAACGGCTAGGCTTGGGAAACGTAGCGATGCGCCAGACGCGAAGGAGCTCTAGTACAACATGTCAACCGAAGTAACACTCCCGGTTTTGGGTGAATCGGTCACTGAAGGCACCATCTCCAGATGGCTCAAGGCCGTCGGCGAGAGCGTCGAAGTGGACGAACCCCTCTTGGAGGTCTCCACAGACAAGGTCGACACCGAAATCCCGTCACCGGTGGCCGGGGTTTTGCTGGAGATCAAGTACAACGAGGACGATGTGGCTGCCGTCGGCGCTGTCCTAGCCGTTATTGGTGATTCCGCTGATCTCCCAGCTCCCGAAGCTGCAGCACCTGCCCCCGCCCCTGAGTCACCCGCAACTCCAGCCGTCGCTGCCCCAGCCCCTGCGGAACCCTCCAGCAATGCCGCCACCGAAGTGCTCCTGCCAGCCCTCGGCGAATCGGTCACCGAAGGTACCGTCTCCAGGTGGCTCAAGGCCGTGGGTGACACTGTCGAGGTCGACGAGCCGTTGTTGGAGGTCTCCACCGACAAGGTCGATACCGAGATCCCCTCCCCCGCCAGTGGTGTCCTGCTAGAGATCCGCGTGGCTGAGGATGACACTGCCGCAGTAGGCGCGGTCTTGGCTTTGATCGGCGACGCGGCTGCTGCCCCTGCCCCAGTAGCCGCCCCGCCAGCACCAGTGCCGCCAGCACCAGTGGCAGCTCCTCCGGCGGCTGCACCAACCGCCCCGGCTGCGGCGCCAGTGGCTGTCTCTCCAGCTGCGACACCCGCCCCCCAAGTTGCGGCCCGGCGAAGCGAAGAGCCCGGCGTCTATGTCACCCCGTTGGTGCGCAAGATGGCTACCGAGCACGGCATCGACCTGGCGTCGGTACGCGGAACCGGTGTCGGCGGTCGCATCCGCAAACAGGACATCATCGACGCCGCGGCTGCCAAGCGCGCCGCCGCAGCTGCTCCGCCAGCCCCTGCTGCACCACCGGCGGCACCGGCGGCAGCAGCCTCGGCCTCGGCTGCCCCCGTCGTCTCCGCTGAGGCAGCCAAACTGCGTGGCACCACCGAGAAACTCTCTCGGATGCGTCGGGTTATCGCTGAACGCATGGTTGAATCCCTGCAGGTTGCTGCCCAGCTGACGGCCACTGTGGAAGTGGATCTCACTGCGATCTCCCGGCTACGGGCAGCTGCAAAGGACGACTTCAAGAAGCGCGAGGGCGCATCCCTGTCCTACCTGCCCTTCATCGTCAAGGCAGCTGTTGAGGCTCTCAAAGCCATGCCGATCCTCAACGCCACCGCTGATTTCGAGGCCGGCACCCTCACCTACGCGGATCAAGAAAATATCGGCATCGCTGTTGACACCGAGCGTGGTCTCATGGTGCCGGTGATTCACGATGCAGGTGATCTCAACCTCGCCGGGCTCGCCAAACGTATCGGCGACCTCGCCGCCCGGACCAGGGCTGGCAAGGTTGGGCCCGACGAGTTGGGTGGCGGCACCTTCACCGTGACCAACTACGGGTCCGCAGGCACCCTTTTCGACACCCCGATCATTAACCTGCCCCAGGTTGCCATCCTCGGCACCGGCGCGCTGGTGAAGCGACCCGTCGTGGTAACCGACCAGTTCGGTAACGACGCCATCGCAGTACGCGACATGATGTACCTGTCATTGAGTTACGACCATCGACTCATTGATGGCGCCAATGCCGCCCGGTTCCTGGGGCTCATCAAGGCCCGGTTGGAGGCCGGCGAGTTCGGTGGTGAACTCGGTTTGTAGCCGATGTTTCCTCGCTCAGGCCCGTCGGACATCCGGCGGGCCTGTTTTTTGGACTCAATCCAGAAAATAGCGGGTAGACTGTTCGCATGGAACTTTCTGGAGAACTCAAGAACGCCTTCAACGAGCAAGTCACCCTCGAACTCACTGCTGCTGTGGTGTACCGGCAGCTGTCCATCGATATGGCCGCCCTCGACCTGCCAGGTATCGCGAGTTGGTTCAAGGCTCAGGCCGCGGAGGAGGAGGTCCACGCCGATAAATTCATCGAGCACATGCTGGATCGCAACGCCACCCCGCTGATCGGTGAAATCCACGCCCAGGCTGGCCACGCTGGTACCGTCCTCGAGGCCTTCGAGGCTTCGCTGGCCCATGAGCAGAAGGTCTCGGAGGCTATCCGCAACCTCTACCGTAAGGCCACTGCCGCCGGCGATATCGATGCCTTCCCGCTGCTGAACTGGTTCGTAGACGAGCAGCTTGAGGAGGAAGCCACCGTCTCTGGCATCATCGGCCGCATCAAATTGATCGGCGAGGACGGCAACGGTTTGTTGCGCCTCGATGAGGAACTCGGGGCCCGTCCCGCAGGTGGCGAGGAGTAAGACTCCCACCTCCTAGCGGTCCTTGCCCCATTTCTTGGTTCGCTGGCCCTATCGCGAATTGCTGGCCCAATGACGTTGGCACACAGCGATAAGGCCAGCGAACCAATAACAACAAACGAGGAAGGAAGGCAACGGTGAATGACAGTTCCGCAGCTGCCGCCCTCATCGAGGAACTCCGCCGCTTCCGGTATACCGTTGCCACCGCCGAAAGCCTCACCGCAGGCCTCGTCAGCGCGACCCTAGCCAGTATCAGTGGCGCCTCCGAGGTCCTGCTGGGTGGGGTTGTGGCCTACCATCCTGCCGTCAAACGCCGTTTGCTCGGCGTCGACGAAGAACTCCTAGCTAGCCACGGCAGCGTGCACATCGAGGTCGCGCGTCAGATGGCGCTAGGCGCCGTGAATTTCATCAGCGCTGATCTTGGTCTTGCCACGACGGGTGTTGCCGGGCCCGGTCCGGTGGGGAAACACCCAGCTGGAACCGGATTCATAGCTCTTGCTCTGCCCAGTGGGAGAGTCCTTGCCCGACCCTTCGCCTTCACCGGTTCCCGCAATGAAGTTCGGCAGCAAGTCGTCGTCGATATCCTGGATTGGGCTAGGCAGGAGATCATCAGCTAAACCAGACGATTGATTCGGCAACCTTCCTGACGCTGCTGGCGAACATGTCGAAGCTACCCGCTACAGATTCAGGGCGGGGATGACAGCGATCTGACCGCCACGGCGCAGTGACCCATCTGCTGGTCACCCTCTGCCCTGCCCAGGAGCGCGAGGGGTCGCCGATCTACTCCGTGATGAGGGCATAGGCGGAGATACGGTTGACCCGCGCCGAGGTGCCCCAAGCCACCAGCATTCCCAGCAAAACTACCCCAGCCACCACCGACATAATCATCCATGGTTCAACGTTGAGGTCCACCTTGCGGAACCCTACTGGGGCTAGTAACGCCCCGAAACCCGGTGAGAGGGCGAACCAGCCAGCGACCCCTCCGAGGACGGCACCAACTAGCAGTGACGGGAATAGTCCCGCCAGAATCTGGCGGCGCAGCTGGGAAGAGGTGAATCCGAGGGCCTTGAGCACTCCGAAATCGCGCGCTTGTTGGCGGATCTGGGTGGTAATCACTACCCCGGTGACAAGCACCGTCGTCGCCACTGTAAGGGTGATGATGGTCGCGATGAGGCCGAGCATGATGTCCGAGTACGGGCGCGCCTCAGCGGCCAGCGTCTGCGCCATATCTGCGACCGTGCCGCTGGGAGTCACCTCGGCGACCCGGTTGCGCAGCTCCCCCGATGACTCCCCGTGCTCCCCCATCACCCACAGCCCTGTCGGTTGGTATTCCGGAACCATCCGACGCACCCCGTCGTAGGTCAAGTCGGCAAACATTCCCAGCTGTCGGGCTCCTTGGAGCAACCCTACGACGAGGAAGTCTCGGCTTTGGCCTTGGAACTCAATCACGATGGTGTCACCAATCCCGGCTCCCGTGATGTCGGCCACGCGCGTTCCGATGGCTACCTCGTTGTCGTGACGGGGCTGGCGGCCCTCGTAGGCCGAAGTGGACAAGACGCTGTAGTCCTGGACTGCCCTACCTGAGATCTCCCTACCGGAGATATTCAGCGTGAGATCATCGTGGCGGTAGGCCAACTCGACCCCGGGAAGCTGCCGAACCGTCTCAAGGGTGGCAGCGACGTCTACGGGGTTCATTCGTTCAACGCTCACGTCGGCATGGTCGCCTACGAGAAAATGCACGAGGTTTGGTTGGACTTTGACCATGCCTACCGCGAAACTGGCGAACACCAGCACGAGGGCTAGCACCATAGCCGTGGCGGTGGTGCGGCCGGGGTGAGCGAGCGCGTGCCCTAGCCCCAGTCGTTCCGGCACCGAGCCCCGCGCCCGCTCAAGGGATAGGGGTTGGGCAGTGAAATCGTGGGCCTCAATCCCGCCCCGCAAAGCAACGACGGGGCTGAGGGAGCGTACCCGGAGCGCAGCTAACACGGCCGCCAGGGCAATAGGGGCCAGCAGCACCGCGACGGAGACCAGACCCGCGAGCGGGTTGATCCCGGGGTTCCACTGCAGCACGCCTTGCAGGGAGAGCTGCCAGCTCATGGTCGGCAGGAGCAGGTAGCTCAGCACAATGCCGACCAGCGCGGCCAGGGCCCCACCCAAGATGTAGGGAACAGCGACGGTCGCGAGTATCGAACCCGTACGATAACCCAGTGCCTTCAGCGTGCCGATGGCAGTGGAATCCTGCGCGATCGCCTCAGCGATCAGGGTGCGCAACACGATCACTACCACCACCAACAGCACCACGGCGAAGGCTAGTAGCGACAAGGCAAACACGCTGGGGGCCAATCCGCTTCCGGTGCGTACCTGCTCGATCGCGGAGGATGACAGCTGCACGTCGTCATCCATCGCGCGGACCTCGGCCTGGGTATCGGCTAGGACCTGCTCGGCATCGACGCCGGCAGTGACATTCGCCGAGGTCAACGTGACCTGGTTCGTCCACTGGGTGACGTCGAGGCCAGGGTTGGTGACAAACAGCATCACCCCAAAGGCGCGGCCAGTGAAGTGGGTGGCTTCGAGGTAACCCTGGACATGGAAACTGTGATCCTGGCCGTCGGCACGGATCGTGATCCGTTCGCCCAAGGGATATTCGGAGGCGAGCGTGAAGGGGATTAAGAGGCCATCATCGAAGGTCGTTTCGGCCCTGTCGGTAACGCGGTACTGGTTGTGACTCCAGCTTTGGGAGGGCATGAATAGGAACAGACTCGATAGTTCGCTACCGCCGACCTCGACGCTCGCCCAGCGTCCTCGCAGCCCGTGAACGTCGACCTGCGCCACGCGTTCGTCTGCGCTCAGTAGCTCCGAGATTGGGCTGTTCGGGAGGGGATCGAGAATGATCAGATCGGTGGTTGCTAGTTCCTGGGCGCGGCGATCGAAGTTGGAGTTGAAGTCCGTGGTGACGATCAACGCCAAGTTAACTACGGCCGCAGCTAGCAGCGTAAGAATCCCGAGGGTGATAAGACGGCCCCAGTGCCGTTTGAGGTTGCGGCGAATCAGGATGGCGGTCGCCACGCTCACCACCCCATCTCACCAAGAAAACGCTGCAGCCTGTCACGTCGACTTGAGTCCTCGCGGTCATAGCGCCCAAGTTTGAGGTCCCCGGCGATCGCCCCGTCACGCAGATAGAGCACCCGATTCCCGCGCAGCGCTGAGCGAAGGTCGTGGGTAACCATCAAGACGCACTGTCCACCGGCATAAAGGTCGCTAAGGAGGTCGAGTACGGACTCGCTGGCCTCAGAATTAAGCTGGCCGGTGGGCTCGTCGGCGAACAGCACTCGCGGCTGACGTATCAAGGCTCTCACGATACCGACACGTTGTGCCTCACCACCGGACAGCGTCGTGGCTGCGGCGCCACGGATCCGATCAGGCAGGCCGACGCGGTCGAATAAATCGGTGGCTCGTTCCACAATCTTGCGACGACCTCGCTGGCCAAGTAGCCCGACCGCAAGGACATTGTCTATGACTGACAACGAGTCGAGGAGATAGACCTGTTGGAACACGAAGCCGCAGTGGTCGAGCCGGAACCTCGCCAATTTATCTTCGGACATCTTCTCGATGTTCTGGCCATCGAAGACAATCCGGCCAAGGCTCGGCCGGTCCATGCCAGACAGGGCGTACAACAGCGTCGACTTGCCGGCACCGGAGGGTCCCATGACGACAGTGAAGTCGTCACTGTCTATCTCAAGATCGATATTCCTCAACACATGGTGTTGTGCCCCTTTGCGGGAGAACGTCTTCGACAGCTTCTCTGCGATGATCAGACTCGCCATGAAATGGAAACTACGGCCCCTGGCCCTGAAAAGTCCTTGCCGAATCCTTAAATCTTTCTAAACCTATGCCCAGCTCCCCTTCTTGAGCTGATCCGGCAGGGGACGCCCAGCCAACGGTGCCACAGAGCCAATCCCCCCTCTGCCTTATCCAGCGGGTAGACGCTCGGACGGGGGGTCAAGGGATGAGGAGGTGGCTTCCCCAATGCCCGCGACGCCTTCAACGGGTTTCCCCACTTCCCCACCCGGGCTGTTCCGTGTGCTCACCGAGAAGCTCGCAGTTCCCGAGGCACCTTCACCGGGATTTCTCTTCCCCACCTGATCCGGCAGGGGCTTTCGAGGTGACCTCCGCAATGCCCGCGGCACCATCAACGGGTTTGCACTTCCCCACCTGCTCCACCAGGGGCTTTCGCACAGCGCCCGCGACATGGGTCGGACTAAGCCAAGGGCAGGGTTAGCTGGGCAACGAAACCAGCACGGCCAGCGGCGTTGGCCAGGGTCAGGTAGCCCCCCATGCGCTCCGCCAGCCAGGCCGAGGTGTACAGACCTAGGCCCGATCCGGGGATACCAGTCGCGTTAGAACCTCGGAACCGCTTCACCACCAGTTGGGAC
>JBHAEB010000008.1:0-10914 GCA_041855345.1 Arachnia sp.
CCTTCACTAGGGATCGATCTATCCTGCCAGGTCGGGACAAATCGCGACGACGCTTACCTTCAACTCACCGCACTGGTGGGCTGCGTAAACCACAGTAATCACGGCGGCTGGTGCCCCTAGGGGTAGCCTGAATGCCATGCGCCCATTGGTAGTTCTCGTCCATGGCTCCTTGTCCTCTGCCGAGCAGTGGGCCGACTATCAGGATTTGCTGCCTGATATCGATGTGCTGACCCTCGATCTACCTGGCCATGGCAGTCGCGTCGCCGAGCCATTCACCACCGACGCCGCAGTCGCGTTGATCGGTGAGGCAGTGGCGCAACGCTCTCCCAACCAGCCGGTGGTGCTGGTGGGCCACAGCCTTGGCGGCTATATGGCCTCGGTCTATGCGGCTCGGTATGGCGACGCCCTCACCGGGATGGTGTTGATCGGCGCATCCGGCGATCCACGTTCCCCGATGGCGTCGATCTATCGCGGCTACGCCTGGCTGGTGGATCGGGTCAATCACGACAAGTTGGCCGCGATCCGCAACGCTGTCGCTCGGCTCCTCGGGCTGACAAGCCAGCAGCTTCCCGGCGCAGCTGCCTATGCCAACCTTCCCGCAGCGTGGCAAGCCGTCATCGATGACTGCCCACCTGAACTCATGGCCTCGGCCACCTGCCCGGTGTTATTCATCAACGGTCAGTTCGATCAGATGCGACTCAACGAACGCCGCTACCTCACCCTTACCAAGGACGGTGAACTCATAATCATCCCCCGCGCCACCCACTTGGCTCCACTCACCCACCCTCGTCAGGTAGCGACAGTCATCCAGCAGTTCACAGACCGAATCTCGACAAGCTAGCACCCCTCTGCTCAACCTTCCGGGCCGCTCCCAGAGTGGGGCGCTGATTGCCAGTGCTGAGATATCAGTGCATCACCATAAGAGCCAGAAGATTTGGGTGTGAGGCAACGCCGCAGGGTTGCAGGTACGGTCTCACGATGCCACGGGCCGAGCGCTGCTAACGCGATAGGCGTCAGGTTCAGGCAAGCTCACGTTCCAGCGCATCAACGGCATACTTCGCGGTCTTGAGATCAGCGCCAGTCAATTCTCGGTAGCGCTTGACCGCATGAATCTTCTTCCCCTGTCGGATCAGCTGCAGCACCTGATCTCTTTCAAAGAATGCCAATTGCCTTGGCGGCTCCCCGGGAGGCAAGGCTGAGAGGGAACGTGATTGATGGGAACGTGATTGAAACGCCGCATACAGGCCCAACACCGCCAAGAAACCCACCATCACAGTCCATGGCATGCCCATCATGATGCCGACGACAAATGCGGCAGGAAGGATGGCGTACAAGGCTGCGCTGAAGCCCTGATTGTCACGTCGCTGAGGCTGCCCGTTGGCATAGTGAACCGGAACATTAGGAGAGTCCGGGGATCCCGCCGAATCAGCGAATCGCTGAGTGTGCACGACGGGCGTCGGGATGCGCGGCGATCCTCCAGGAAGATCCCGAAACAGCGCATCGAGATCCGCACCCGTCTTGGCGTGCAATGCCGCGTCGACGCGCTCAGCCAGCTCCTCGGCGGTGAGCCGCCCTTCAACGTGGAAGTCTTGCAGCCGCGCGACGGCAACATCTCGCTCCCGATCTCCAATGCGGATATGCCCGTCACCCATGCCCCCTATGGTACTGCCGCCGGATTCCTTCCTAACGGCAGTTCAAGACAGCAGGGCCGCCGCTGTCTCAGGCGCTCGCCCTACTCCGCGTGCTGATCAATCGGAACGTCGGCAACCGAAGTGCTTCAGCAATTCTTTGTCCCCGTCGAGTCGCCGCCACTGGTAGGGCGACTCAATTTTCTTGGCATTCATGTCCTGTCACTCGTAGATCCGCGAATAGCTCAGGGCGAGGTACCGCATCCTCCCGAAATCGATAACGTCGACGTCAGAGGTCATGGCACAACTGCTGGGGGCTACCTGCCAGGAAGCTCCCGCTCCCAGGCGTCGATAGTATTCTTGGCTACCAGCAGATCTGCGTTAGTGAACTCTCGGTACAGCTTGATGGCTTGGATCTTGCGGTCTGCCCTGATCAGACGTGTTATTTGGTCGCGCTGCCGATAAGTGAGTTGCGGGATCCCGACATGCTGCGCAGGAAGCTGCTGTCGCCGCTGTGATCGCTTTGCCGCCAGCATGAGGACCAGGGCAATCGCAAACAGCAGGAACATATATGCCCGTCCACCCGTCCCGATGGTAAGGCCCAGGGCCACACAGATGATCAACATACTGGGGAACCAGGATTCCCCCTTGCGCGGTTCCGCTGATACCGGCTGGGAGTAGGCCTTCGGCTCGTCAAGCGAATCTGGAGCGTCGTGCTGCGAAGACCCCACCGGATGGACGGCTGGGGGTGACGGCAGGTCCGTAAACAGCACTGCCAGATCGGATCGGGTCTTTGCACTCAGCGCCGCTTGGATGCGCTCCTCCATCTCCTCGACGGTAAGAAACCCCTCCACATGGGCATCCTGGAGCCGGGCAACGGCGTCGTTGCGATCCCGATCTCCGATCCTGATGTGCCCATCCGACATACCAAACAGGGTAATCGCACCCCCAAACCGGCACCGCCTGCTTTTGTGCGGCTTATGGAGGATTAGGTTCGAAAATGGGCGGATGAATCGCAGAAAAGCAGGTTCCAGCGGGGGGATCCCGGTTCCAGCGGGGGGATCCCGGTTCCAGCGGGGGGATCCCGGTTCAACCGGGACCGCCCCCTCGCCCGGGTAGTGGGGATGGCAGAGTGGTCCCGTGCAAAAGTGGGTGGCGCTTGTCGGCGGTGTTCTAGTTCAGCTCGTCCTGGGTGGGGTCTATGCCTGGAGTCTGTTCGGGCACGCCTTGCAGGACCAGGCAGCCATGGGGCTGGGGCACGTCGAAGCGAGCGTTCCCTTCGAAACCGCGATCGGCATGATCTTCGTTGGCGCCTCGATTGGCGGGCGGTTGCAGGATCGGTTCAGTCCGCGCCTGGTCGCGATCCTCGGCACTGCGCTGTACGGATCGGGCATCATGCTGGCTTGCCTGGCAACCACTGCCAGTGACCTGTGGTTGCTCATCCTCGGCTACGGTGTCATTGGCGGTTTTGGCCTCGGCGCGGCTTATATCGTGCCGGTTGCGCTACTGCAGAAGTGGTTCCCGACCAAGACGGCTGTGGTCACGGGACTGGCAGTCGGCGGCTTTGGATTTGGCGCGACGGTGACCTCACCCCTGGCGCAGACACTGATCTCACTCAACCCCACCACACCGACGCGGGCCTTCCTGTGGATCGGGCTGCTTTATCTTCTGCTCGGCGTGCTCGGGGCAGCGATGCTAACGAGCCCACCGGCAACCAGCGTCCAAAAGGGAGAGGACAGCGACCTTACTCCCATGCAGGCACTGCGCACCCGCGAGTGGTATCTATTGACTGCGATCCTTGGGATCGCCGTGATGGCGGGCATCTCCCTTATCTCTATGATGGCGGGGGCAGCAGTGGAGATCGGTGGACTCGATGCCACAGGGGCTGCAGCCGCGGTCGGGGTGCTCGCACTGTTCAACGGCGCGGGCCGCGTCGCTTGGGCGACTGTAGCCCAACGGTTCGGCCAATTAAAGGTGCTGATCATCATCCTGTTACTTGAGGGCCTCGCACTCATCGCTCTTCCATACACGAGCGGAACCCTTTTCCTAGGGCTCGCAGCCATCGTCTACCTCTGCTACGGCGGGGCCTTCGGGACCCTGCCTTCGACCGCCGGCGCATTCTTCGGACTGCGGCATGCTGGGGCGATCTACGGCTTGATGCTGGTCGGTTGGAGTCTGGGCGGGGTGGCCGGCCCGCTGCTGGCCTCGGCGCTGGTCGGTTCCGCTGGGAACTATGCCCTAGCGTTCAACGTCGTGGGTGCACTGGCTGGGTTAGGGGCCGCGCTGCCGCTGGGGATGTTACGGAATGCACCCCAGGGCCAGCTACGACAAAAATAGCCCTCCTAAGCCTGGCCATGGGATAGATCATGATCCGCAACAACGGTTCACATTACATTCCAAGATTGATGAAAGTCTGAATTAATCATTACCTATGAACTAGTTTCTTAATTTGCTTATTTGCCGGACCTAGGGCCGTATCGGGTTCTTCGCAGTTGGGCGTGGATCGTTGATGCAAGGGCTCGTGGCCTTGCGTTGGAATGAGTGTTGCGAAGTATCCGACCAGACAAGAACCACGAGCTACGTACAAGACTACGGGACCGGAGCGTGATGTTGGGAGTGTGGTCGTCAATCTGCCCGGTTACCGGGTGATCGAGACAGGTGATCTGACGTCGGGTGGACGACGAGTGAGCGTGACCGCCGGGGACACCGCTGACGGATGCCCCGCGCGTGGGGTGGTCTCTGGCAGGGTCCAATCCTGGATCCGGCAACAAGCCAAAGACAACCCCCACGCGGCCAGGCGGAGGTAGTGGTGGTCAAACCACGGCTGGAGTGCGTGGAGCCGGCCTGTCTGCGGCACACGTTCACCCAAACCACCGTCGAGTTACCGTTACGGGCCCGCCGCACAACCCAGCTGCGTGACCACGATGATCGACCAGGGACAAAACCTCGCGACGGTCACCCGAACTCATCGGGTCACGTCGTGAACCGCCCAGGCCACGATCAACGTCACAGTCAGCACGCTGCCCAACAACAATGAGCTGCAGGTTGCACACCTGGGGATCAACGAGCACCGTTACCGCAGGGTGCGCTAGTACCATGATCCCGACAGCGACCCCATGAGGGCAGGAATCACGGCGACCCTCACGAGGGCAGGAATCAGGTCACGCCCTACGATGAGCGACAGTTCCACAAATTCACAGCTTGGTTAGGCGAAATTGCACTCATGATGGGGTGATCAGTAAAGCGATAACGAAACACTAGCCCGAGGTGGGCAGCCAGTTCGGCGCTTGATTGGATACCTGACCAGACGGCGAACTGCGCATGAGCATCCCTGCCGTCACCACAGATCGAATCACTCAGTTCAACGAGCCCGTGATCGCCGCCAAAACGCGCAACCAACTCCTCAGCCGCGTGGAAGACGACTGCCGCTGCTGACTACCCCACCGCTGGCGAAACATCCGGCATAGAACGGAGAAGCCTTTCTTACCGTCATTCTTCACAGACGATTATTGCCTCTAATCCAACCGACGGGTAAACATGATAGCATTGATATTCCTCTGGCGTGGTTTTGTAATATGCCAACGCCGGAAAAGTTTCCAATAGCTCATCCGAGACCGCTTTGCTATTGAAAAACCGCAGTTCGAATATTACATTTTGCATGGCAACTTCGGTGAATTCAAAGAATACGACATTCTCAAAAACGATTGTTTCACCCTCAGCTATGTGAATAGATAACACCCTCTTGGCTTTGTCGAAATAATAACCAACGATTTCTTTATCGTGATATGACTTCAGGCCCTCTTTCATTGCCGCAACGCCTCCCGTACTTCCTTGTATTCATTTTGCCTACTATTGCAGTTAGAGATCGGATTCTATTGTCGCCGCCAAACTTCGCAGTGTCTCACCCAACTCCCATGGCACGCCGACCACCGGTGCCACCGGCATCCCCTCCGCAACGTGATGAGCCATCATCGCGCTGGCCTGGCCGTCCCCCTCGTCCGGGTGGGAGAGAACGAGCGAAAGACGATGGTCGAATGTCATACACCTCTCAATAAATGCCAGTGGAGTCTACCCTCGCGGCAAACGTTGCGTGACTTTCCTCCTCAATGGTTCTTTCGACGGTTCGGTGGATTCCCACCGAATATGAGGTGTTACATCTGTCAGACGATGAGCCGCCCAATGGGACCTGGGCCGACCCTGGGACCGGTCAAACCCACCTGGGGACATTTCCTGCCTTCGCTGCGTTGTTCGATTGAACCAGACGCCACTTCTTAACCAGGTGCCGTTTCCTATATGGACTGGATCCTGAAGCACCTACAACCCGGATGCGCCGAGCACTCCCCAGATATCGCTGACATTGAACCGAGTTTTCCCGCTTCATGCATCGCGGTGACCATGCAAAGCACGACGACCGCTTGCAACCCGCCCCTGCGCCTCTCCCACAGTCGATACCTCACAATCTTCCCAGCGAATCCATCCACTCCTGCTCCATATACCTAGCCAACATTCAAGGGCCAATGGCCGGAGATAGTCTGGGTGCGACATGATCGAGGAAATCTATCTGGCCGGAGGCTGCCTGTGGGGAGTGCAAGCCTTCGTCGCCACGTTGCCAGGGGTCATCGAGACCCTGGCTGGGCGAGCGAACGGAACCAGTAACCACCTGACCGGCCCCTATGACGGATACGTCGAGTGTGTGCGCACTCGCTTCGACCCTCAGGTGGTAACGGTATCGGGCCTAGTCGAGTACCTCTTTGAGATCATCGACCCGTACAGCATCAACCAGCAGGGTCCTGATGTGGGAGCGAAGTACCGCACCGGCGTGTACTCGCGCGATCCCGAGCACCTGACCGAAGCCCAACGATTCCTGGCGACTCGCGACGACGCCGACCGAATCGCCGTCGAGGTCGCGCCATTGACCAACTTCGTTCGCAGCGCCGACGAACACCAACACCACCTGGAGCGGTTCCCCAACGACCCCTGCCACATCCCCCGCCACCTGTTGACGAAATATCGCCAGCAGAGGTAGGCAACCAGTGCTGGACTACGACGAAGCTCAAAGCCGCTGCTACTCGCGGAGAACAGGGCCGCATCGGGCCGATTCGACACGGTCTCCTCACCCGATGAGCCGCTTAGGCAGCGGATCGACCAGGTCGCGTGCGCGCAGCGCCCCAAACCATCCACGGGGGATGGCGTCGACGTCGGGCACCAACCCGGCGATCCCTTCTGCGACCCATGTGGTGGTGGCGGTGTGTCCTAGCACGGAGCCCAGCCGAGCCCTTTCCCACGATCGGGCGAGGTCGAACGCCACCTAGACTTGATCCCCATGAGTAAGGTAGCCAACGTCATCAAACTAGCCAGCACTGCAGTGGCGACGACCGCGACCCTGCTCGCCGTCATCCGCGACAACCCGCAGCTACAAGCTGGCGTGGAGGCAGCCCTGAAACGAGTGAAGGAAGCCACCGATCAGGAGCGTCCCAGGCTGCGATTGGCAGCCAAGCTTGAGGCGATCAACGCGGCAGCACAGGCCGTCGAGGAATTAGATCCAGGCTCCCCCGCCCCGGCGACATGGCGTCACCAGGCGGGGGCCTTGCGAGTCCGGGGCGACCTGGCCTGGCACGCCACCAGTGGCCGCGCGCGTCGCCGCACCATGAAGCAGCTGAGCGAGGAAACCGGTGATCTATTGGCGCAGGTGAACCAACATCTGGCTGCCCTACAAGGCATGCAGATCAGGCAGGCAATAGAGCAGCCACCCACACCCGCCTAACCCCGCATTGGATTCGTACTCCTGCCCGCACTCCCGCGTTCCTGAGCGTGCATCCCAAGAAACGTCGGTCTGACGAGTCCGACGTCGAGGCGCTAGTCAGCCACGCTGGGGAGGCCGACACCGGCCAACTCCAAGACCCGGCGCGTCACGGACAGTGGGCGACAGACACTTCCAAGCAAGTTTCCCTACCTAGATAGCCCGACGCTATCCGGCGCAACGATGCGGCACCTCCCGGCCTCGACCTCACTACCGTCACCCCAGGTAGGGCCAAAGAATGTCAAGCCCTTGGGATCCCCCACCCCAACACCGGAAAGCCTCAACCCACCTAGACGGGAGGGCATTAGGGCTGGGCATCTGACTGCCTCTGCCTTGATTGCGGCGCTCCCAGACGATGAGTAAGGTTCCTAGCGCGACGTCCCCGACGGCTCCTGGGTAGATGTACCCCATTCCAGAGTTCTGCGCTAGCCCGGACCGGAGGAATACTTTAAACATCGAGGTACACAATGAAACTGCCCCACGAAATCAGTTCTGACTTCTTCAAAAAGATGATTTCCTCGGGCTGGTATGCGGAACGGGACGTCCTATTAAAGAAACTACCACCCCACTTAGAAGAACTACCCAAAAAGATCAAGAAATTCTTACGCGAGATCTGGTACATCTCGATAACTGTGGACGATTATTGGGTGGGTCGACACGAGAGGTACGTCTTTAGAAACTATATCTATACCTTTGGTGAAACAACTCATGCTCTGATTGATTACTCATCGGAGGAAGAGAGCTCGTGGCTGAGCCCAGCCCTCGTAAAGCGAAAGCTCAGACACTTCGGCTACAAGCACGGCCGAGAGATTCTGATCGACGCACATGGCGCGATCTACGAGATCCCCGACTCGGGAGACGTCTACTACCTTGGCGGAAAATTCTACGAGGGACTCTATAATCTCATCTACAACCGAGGCACCTCTTACATAGTAGATGAAACCGGAGCACTATTTACAGAAACCGCAGCGGGTATAAAACCGGCGAATGCCCATATTGACGATATTGCCTGAGGGCAAAGCAACCGTAGTCCGCAGACCACGAGTCGCCCCGTCGCCGATCGGCTCACCGCCATTCAGCAACTGTCGGGCAGGGCACCGTTTCCTCATCGATGGCCACACGAAATTGGTTTCGCTCCCTCCCCAGCGGACCGCGTGGTGTTCTTGGAGCGCGGGCGGATCGTCGAGCAGGGCCCGCCAACGCAAATGCTCGATGATCCGCGAGAGCCTGCGACCGAAGATTTCCTGACCCTCGTCCTACACCAACCCACCTAGCCAAGGCCAGCGTAAACTCTGACCATGGAGCGTGCCCTACCGTTCGATATCTACAGCGAATTGACGCACGACGACCAAGACAACACCGTAGCCACAATCCAGACCACAACAAACCAGCCGGGACCCCAATCAGGGAAGGCCCTGTGGCATTACCACCCATCACACGCCAACAGCAGCCACAGCAACCAGGAGTTATGGGCCACGGTGGCCACGCGAACCGTACGGCTAGTTCGGGACGTGGCGGGGGTGATCGACGATCGCGAACCCAACATCAACGCGGCCAGGGAGATCGGGATGGTGACCTATCTGTTTCGCGGGATCCACGAACTGCACCCAGCCCTTCAAACTCAGCTCACCCAATAACAGCGGATTGCGGTTCGACATGCCTCAACTCACCGATCTGACCCAGTTACTGACCGGATTACAGCCCACCGTCCGGCCAGGCGAGTTCGTCTTCGTCACCGGAGTCGACATAGCCGAGCCGGAAGCCATGGTGCGGGAGCGAGAGGGCCGCGGTTTCGTCGTCGAGCGCACGGTGGCCGATGCCCAGGACCTGGCCTACGACGGGATCTTCGCGTGGATCACGCTGGAGGTGTACTCGTCGGTCCAAGCGGTGGGGCTGACGGCCGCGGTGTCGAAGGCGCTGGCCGCGGAATCCATCGCCTGCAACGTACTGGCCGGCTTCCACCACGACCACCTTCTGGTTCCCGCAGATCGCGTGGCCGACGCCCTAGCCGCGTTGCGGCACCTGTCCATCAGCAGCCACAACGAGGGGTGAGCCGCTCATTTACTCAGCCCTCAACCCCTGCGTATAGCTAGATTTCGCCCAAGCGCTTGTGGTTTAGCCTCCGGTCTTCACCTTCGACCATCACCCGGAAGCCGCCGCGCGATCCCGGTTGCCGAGCGAACCAGTACGAAGAGTCGCACCAACCGTTGACCGTAGAAACAAGTCTCATCGCACGAGATCATGCTGATCACGCTTACCCGCGCGAGCTTGCTCCAAGCTCTCCAGCAGATGCCTGGCATTAGCAGGAACCCGCAGCAGATGTGCCGTCTCAGCCAGCGCGTCATAATCGGCACGCGCGAGCAGCACCGCGGCCAGTGGGAAAAGGGGCTGCGACCATAACTCTGCGCTGAGGAGCCGATGATAGGACGCGTAGGCCAAGTCTTGATCCCCCCCAGATGGTGACATTGGGCTGAATTGTGGGCACCTGATCAACCCCACGGGCTAGTACCTGACGCATCATCTCAGCACGATCCCCCTCGGCGACAAGGCCCAAACCGTCAGACTCATAACTGTCGATGCTGGTCTATGGGGCTTCTCAGCGGCCAGGACTCGTCTCGGCCATCTCGACACTGATGCCTATGTGGGAGTAGGGGGCGTGGTATTCGTCGTTGTACCAGAACAGTTCCAATTGTCGCTGTCGTCCCGCGACCTCCTCTAAGGCCCGCCAGCGACCAGGGTCGTGTTGCATAATCACGGGCCACCACCGTATTGGCGCATCCAATAGGCTGATAGACTTCTCGTGCCAGGAGCGCGAAGGGTCGAAAGCAAAGTGTTCGTTATCCGGTTTGGCGATGCATCAAAATTTTCCCATCAAGAACACATCGCAGTCATAGAGACTTATCTCTCAAACCACCAATTAGGAAATCAAGGAAATTAACGCATAGCCCTTCTTTAATTTCATACAACAGCTCAAAGAATATGCCTACATGGTCATTTTGCTGACCCTCCTCCATGACGTCGCATAAGAAGTTCCACTCGAGAAAAATTAGCATAAACTTCTGAACTTCATAATCAATTCCCACCGAATGCCGCAAGCGGAAAGCAGCCGCTTTATTTCTCTGAAGCAAGTCGGCTTCCTTCAAATCACCTTCCACGAACAGCTTGGCACAGCGCAAATCTTCTTTCAATTCTGCTTCATTGGAGCTCAACGGAGCAATCTGCTCTTCAGCAAACCTGAAACAAACTTTCAAAAAATGGGAATATGGATACCTATCGAAAATGCACAACTCTTCCACAATGATATTTTCGACCAGGCAATCATCCCTGAGGTCTTTCAGATCGGACTTCACCTTTCGTTCACATCCATTAATCATTTATTGCCCTTAAGCGTAATCCGCATAATTTGTCACACCTCGCGCAAGAGAACCCTGCTGGAATGACACTTCACCAATCACGGCAAGGCCTTGCTATTTAAATTCCAGAATA
>JBHAEB010000009.1:0-20479 GCA_041855345.1 Arachnia sp.
CAAGGAGACGGTGAACACATTCGGCACTAGCCGCTTATCCCGACTCAGAAGTTTGGCTTCCGCGTCCAACTCACGCTGGATTCCAGCCGCGATCTCGACAGGCTGCACATCGCCCTTGAAAGCGCGGGCAAAAACCTTGTCAACGGCAGCGCCAATTTTCTTCTCGGCGCGATCAAAGACGCCCATTCACCCTCCTTTCTACCGGCCAAGCTTACCCAGCGTCTCGGTCGTGACGTGAACTGTGGTGTGGGCGAACCCGAACCTTGGCTCAAGGTTGGGGCCTGAAACCACCACTGTGGCCTGGCTTTGAAGGCCAGAATTGGGTGCCCTCAAGCCGAAGCGAGCAGCAGTTTAGGGTTTTTCCTGGGTTCCGGCAGCCGGGGCCATCGACCGGGAAAATGCCGCGAGCAGCTGGGCTGCACCATCGACAGCACTGAGTTTCTCCGTCGCCAAATCGGCCTCGATCTGGGTGGCTAGGCGACGGACCTCCTCGTTGGTGCGCAGCGCCGTCAACACCTCCTGCTCGACCATATTCCACAGCCAGTGGCGTTGCTGCGCCAAGCGTCGCTCAGCCAATTCACCGGCCTGCTCCAGGTCCGCGCGATGTTTCGTGACCGCCTGCCACACATCGTCCAACCCGGCGCCGGTGTAGGAGGAGCAGGTCAATACGGGGGCGCGGCGACGGGAGTCATCGCTGGAGATGAGTTTCATCGCGATGCTCAGTTCCCGGGCAGATACCCGAGCCGCAGCCTCATTGTCCCCGTCGGCTTTGGTGATCGAGATCACATCAGCCAATTCGAGGATGCCGCGTTTGATGCCTTGTAGTTGATCACCGGTGCGGGCGACGTGCAGGAATAAGAAGGTGTCCACCATGCCAGCCACAGCCACCTCCGACTGCCCCACGCCGACGGTCTCCACCAGCACGACGTCATAGCCTGCGGCCTCGAGGACCAGCATGGACTCGCGGGTCGCACGGGCCACCCCACCGAGATGGCCTGCCGAGGGGGAAGGCCGAATGAAGGCCTGATCCCGGTTAGCTAACTCACCCATGCGGGTGCGATCCCCCAGGATCGAGCCTCCGGTGCGCGTCGACGATGGATCCACCGCCAACACCGCCACCTGATGCCCGTGCTCATCGATGAGTTTGGTGCCCATGGCATTGATAAAGGTGGATTTGCCGGCCCCGGGCACCCCGGAGATGCCGACGCGGAATGCGCGACCGGTGTGTGGGCTGATGAGTTGCAGCAGCTCGTGGGCTTGGGCGCGATGCTCTGGTTTGAGCGACTCCACCAAGGTGATTGCCCTGGCCACATGTCCTCGGGAGCCTGCCACGACCTGGGCTGCCAGCTCTGCTACATCCAGTTTCCGCATGTGAGCAACCATATCCCGCCCCCAAGCCAGGACTCATCCAGCCCTGCCATGGGTGTTACCGCAGCTCAGCGGGTGCTGAGCCCGTCGATGCGATGCATGATGATGCCGTCATAACCGAGCATGGCCCAGTCGGCTTCATAGGCCCCGATATTGGGCTGGTTGACCTGGCCGGCCACATTGTTGAGCAGCAGGGTCGGGAAGTCGACGCCACATTCATAGGCATGGGGGTAGACCCCACCAAAACGCGGGTTGACCTCAAGGATTGACCACCCTTCAGGGGTGGAGAAGAGGTCGACGTCGATGGTTCCTTTAAATCCACAGCGGGTGACGAAATCACTGACCAGATCGAAAAGGGACTGGTCCTTGAAGGAGACGGATTTATCGGCGGTGCCGGCGCGCATCCGCAGCTTCTTCTTAGCGAATTGGGCCACGACCTCACCGGAAATCATGTCGACATAGACATCGACATCGACTGGTTCCCCAGGCAGGAATTCTTGAATGATCAACCCTGGGGTGGCGGCGAAGGCGGCATCGAGGGATTCACGATCATCTATCCGCGCGATCCCCGCCGAGGCGGAGCCGGTCCGGGACTTCACAAACAGCGGGAATTGCGCAACGCCGGCGTCCAGATCGGCGTGGCATTCCGCCAGATCAATCCAGGACCGGGGGGTCGGCAGATTCTGTTCCACCAGCCACTGGTACATCAGCCACTTATCGAAGGAACGCTCCACCACCTCACTGGGGGAGATCATCACCTGGGTGCCCACCGCTTCGAAGTCCGCGACATGCCGGGCCAGCAGGCTCAACTCCGGATCCAGCAGCGACAACACCACCGCGATCTCCTCCTCGCGGCAGATCCTCAGGATCGTCGACAAATAGTCGGGGTCGCTGATCAAGGGGACGACGTAATGGCCGTCAGCGGCATACAAGGCTGGGGCTAGCTCGGAGGCATCGGTGGTGATCACCCGGCCACGACCTGCCAGGGCGCGTTTGAAATAGGTCACCGTTTGCACCCGGCTGCCCGCGGTGAGGATCAGGACGTTCATAGGATTCCTTAGGGATTCAACTGTCTAATCGGTTGTGGGTGAGATCAGCTGCGGCTGGTCAGGGCGTGGTCTCGCGACGACGCTAGTAGGTCTCGCCTAGGCAACTGTACGCTGAGCGGCCCTGGCGAGGGTCTCACGGTGCGAGAACTCGGCATGGTGAGCAACCCGGCAGCGGCACCTTCATCGGCTGGATGAGCTGCCGCTAGCCAGGCAGCGACGATACCCCCGATGCCTCACCACGTATTGCCGGCCAGATACTCATCGACCCCCCAGCGCTGCCGCACCACGGTGAGGGTGCCGTCGAGGGAGCGGACATAGACCCGGGGCAGGTACTGGATGAATAGCGGGTTGAAGGTCATCGTGTAGGAGCCGACCTTGTGATAGACAATCCGGTCGCCTTCAGCCAGTCGTGGTGCATCAGTGAGGGTCATCAACCGATCATTGTCGAGGCAGGTGAAGCCAGAAATGACCTGCGGAATCGGGCAGGGCTGACCGTCGCTGATGATGCTGTGCTCATAGGCGCTTTTACGCAGAAATGGATCGAGATTGGTTCGGGACCCGTCAGTGACCACGATCAGGTGATCTTGCACTGGTTTGGTGTCAATGACTTGGGTGTGCAGGTCGATGGGCACCGCCACCAGCGCGGCCCCCGGTTCCAAGATGAGTTTGGTTCGCGACGGGTCAACGACCCCAGCCAGGGACTCGCGGATCGCGGTGACATAGTCCTGGGGGCTGGGGAATCGATCAGATTGGCCGCCGAAGAAACCGCCACCCATATCGATCCAGGACAGCTCCAGCTGATGCTCCTCGATGATGCGTCGGGCAGTGGCGCCCGCCGAGATATAACTATCCAGGGCTCTGGTCAGTGAGGTGACATGCAGGTGCAGTCCCTTGACGGGAATCCCAGCCTGACCCAACTCGGCGATCACCTCGCTGAGGTCGCCATTATCGACGTGGAAGCCGAACCGAAGACCAGCAGGCCCAGAGGCGGTATGGCCTGGGGCATCAGCCTCAACATCCCAGTTGACCCGCAGCCCCACCGCGTCGACACGCTGCCCGGCCTTGGCGCGGTCAATGGTCCAGCGCACCTCCCGCCGGGAATCGAGGTTGACTACCGCCCCGGCGTCGAAGGCCGCCGCCAACAACTCGGGAGTTTTGATCGGTCCGTTGACGATGATGCTGCTGGGGTCATGGCCGACGCGGATCGCCAGTTCCCATTCCTCGGCTGAGACGATCTCGGCAGGCACGCCGTGGCGAGAACACCAAGCCACCAGCCACGGCAGCGAATTGGTCTTGACTGAATAGGACAGCACCGCATGTGGCCAACCCTGATCCAGTGCCTCCCGAAAGGAGCGGACCTGGTTGAGCAGGGCCTGCTCATCCACCACGAAAGCTGGGGTCTCGATGTCGAAACCTGCGTCGATGTCCTTGCTCACCTACACCCTCTTCCCGTCGAAGTTCAACCAGGCTATGCGCTAGCCAATCAGTCTTGATCCTAGTACCGGGTAGCGAGGGTGAGACCGCACAGCGGTCGCGGCTGTTGCCTGTTGCCGACTCCCAACACCGTCCAGCAGGGCGCTAGCCACCCAGCACTGCCCAGAGCTGAGCAGCTGCCCCACCGCCAACCCGAGTTAAGGTCAGTCAGCGGTCAACGGCGGTACCTAGTGGGGCAGTGGCTAGACTGCTCCTCAGACCTAGCTATGAGAGGCGGCACTCCATGACCCAACCCCGCATTCTTGATTCAGCAGACCTCGACGATGGCGTCCAGATCGGCGATGGTTCATCGATCTGGCACCTCGCGCAGGTGCGTGGCGGGGCCGAGATCGGTGAGAACGTGATCGTGGGTCGTGGGGCTTATATCGGAACCGGTGTCCACGTTGGGGACAACTGCAAGATCCAAAACTACGCTCTGGTATATGAACCCGCCTATTTGGAGGATGGGGTTTTTGTTGGCCCAGCCGCTGTGTTGACCAATGACACCTTCCCCCGCGCCGTTAATCCCGACGGCAGTGCCAAGTCCGCCCACGATTGGGAGCCGGTTGGTGTGACGCTGAAGCGCGGCTGCTCCGTCGGCGCCCGGGCGGTATGCGTGGCCCCCGTGACTATCGGCGAATGGGCCACCGTGGCTGCCGGCTCCGTGGTCACCAAAGATGTTCCCGCCTACGCGCTCGTGGCTGGCGTTCCGGCCCGACGCATCAAATGGGTGGGCCGCTCCGGTTTCCCGCTGGAGGAGACCGGCCCCAATACCTTCCGTGATCCGCACACCGGCGATGAATTTGAGCAGGTAGGCGAGACCCTCAACCTGGTAAAGGAAGCCAAATGACACAGTCCTTCATTCCCCCCGCCAAACCCATCATTGGCGACGAGGAGCGCGAGGCCGTCGACCGCGTGCTCCGCTCTGGCATGATCGCCCAGGGCCCCGAGGTAGCAGCCTTTGAGACTGAATTTGCTGAGCATTTCAAGCTTGGCCGCGCCTGTGTTGCCGTCAACTCCGGCACCTCCGGGCTACACCTGGGACTACTGGCCTGCGGTATCGGGGCCGGTGACGAGGTCATCGTACCCAGTTTCACCTTCGCGGCGACGGCCAACTCGGTGGCCCTGACCGGAGCCACCCCGGTTTTCGCCGATATCGCTGCCGATGATTTCACCTTGGATCCCGCCGCCGTTGAGGCTGCTATCACTGAGCGCACCAAGGCCATCATGCCGGTGCACCTCTACGGCCACCCCGCCAAGATGGAGCAGTTGCGCGCTATCGCCGATAAACACGGCCTGCAGCTATTTGAGGACGCCGCCCAGGCCCATGGTGCGTCGCTGAACGGTACCCCTGTTGGCGCATTTGGTTCTTTCGCGATGTTCTCGCTGTATCCCACTAAGAACATGACCTCCGGTGAGGGCGGCATGGTTTCGGCGGCTGACGAGACCATCGAGCGCAACCTGCGGCTATACCGCAACCAAGGCATGTTGCAGCAATACCACAATGAGGTCGTCGGCTTGAATAACCGGATGACCGATATTCACGCCGCTATCGGTCGGGTGCAGCTGACCAAGGTTGACGGCTGGACCGCCCAGCGTCAGGCCAACGCGGCCTTCCTCAGCGCCAACCTGGAGGGCGTGACCCCACCGCCAGTGGGCGAGGGCGCGGTGCACGTCTACCACCAGTACACGATCCGGGTGCCTGAGGATCGCGACGGATTGGCTAAGGCATTGAAGGATGAGTACCAGATCGGCTCTGGCATGTTCTATCCGGTGCCGAACCATCGCCTCAAGCCCTTCCAAGTCCCAGTTGAGCTGCCGGAAACCGAGCGCGCTGCGCTGGAGTGCCTGTCCCTGCCAGTGCATCCGTCGCTGACTCAGGGTGATCTGGAGCGTATCGTCGCCGCCGTCAACGCCTTGGCAAAGGCAGGTGCCTGATGAGCAATCTTCGTGCTGGCCTGATTGGCCTAGGAATGATGGGGCGTCACCACGCCCGTAACTTGCGCGCCATCGACGGGGTGGATCTGGTAGCCGTCGCCGATGCCACTGGCGATCCCCATGGTGTGGCCGAGGGACTGCCGGTGCTGCCCGATATTGAGGCGCTGCTAGAGCAGAATCTCGACTATGTGGTGATCGCTGCACCGACGATGACCCACAGGGAGATCGGCTGCAAGGTCGCCGAGGCAGGTGTCCACGCTCTCATCGAGAAGCCCCTGGCCAAAACATTTGAAGATGCGCAGACACTGGTTGAGGCCTTCGCTGGGAAGGGTTTGATCGGGGCTGTGGGGCATATCGAGCGCTATAACCCGGCGTTGCAGGAATTGCGCCGTCGGCTGGAGGCTGGCGAACTGGGTGATCTCTACCAGGTGTGCACCCGCCGTCAGGGGCCGTTCCCGGCCCGGATCGCTGATGTCGGGGTGATCAAAGATCTTGCCAGCCATGACATCGATCTGACCGCCTGGGTGACCCAGCGCGATTTCGAGTTGGTGGCTGCCCGCACCATGTTCAAGGCCGGGCGCGAGTACGAGGATATGGTGTCGGCTACCTGCCAACTCAGCGGCGGCCTCATGTCCAATCACCTCGTGAACTGGCTGACTCCCACCAAGGAGCGGTTGACCATCGTTACCGGCGAGAAGGGGATGTTCGTCGCAGACACCCTCACCGCCGACCTCACCTTCTACGCCAACGGACGGGTGGAAACCACCTGGGACGATATCGCCCAGTTCCGTGGCGTCAGTGAAGGCGACGTCACCCGCTATGCCATCGCTAAACCGGAGCCGCTGCGCACCGAGCATGAGTCCTTCCGGGATGCGGTGCTGGGTAAGGAGGCGAATATCGTCACCCTGGCTCAAGGCGCTCAGGTGGTGCGGGTCTGTGAGGCGATGATCGAATCCGCAGCGACAAATCAATTTGTCGACGTGCGCTGACGACCGCTACTGGGGGTGAGTAGATGGGCCGAGCCGTGCGGATCCCGCAGCGGGGACGGCTGGCTGCGGCCTATCTAATCTTGTTCCTGGCCTGGGCTGGGTTGTGGCGGCTGCCGGTGCTGATGGCTGATGACCGTTTCTTCGCGGTCGCATCGGGGCTCTCGCGTGGCCGCCAAACCCTAGACGGGGTGGTTGAGCTGATCAGCCGGTGCTGGAACGAATACAACGGGCGGTTGGTCGACGGCCTGGGAGCGGTGTTCTTCGCCCTGGGAGATACCGGTATCCGGCTACTCATGGCGCTGTTCTACGTGGCGTTGACCGCAGTGTTGTGGGCCTATCTGAGGCTGGCTGGGCGGATCAGGGGAGACTCCCAGCCAGCTCACCCCCAGCGAGCCTGGCTGGCATGGTTACTGCTGGCAGCCTGGCCCTTCGTGCTGATCGCGTTGAGTGGTCGGGTGGCCGGGGAGAGCGTCTTGCTGATGGCGGCGACCTGGAATTATGTGCTTCCGCTGGCCCTGACCTTGGGTTCGCTCTATCCCTTCATGCGTCGGGTAGCGGGCATCCCGATGCCAGGGTGGGTTGAGTGGCTGGCCTTGCCGCTGATATTCGGTTCGCTGTTGATGCATGAGATCGTCACCCTGGTCGGTTTAGCAGTGGCGGGTCTTGGAACCTTAGCCTTGCTGCGTCGCCGACAGATTGTGGTCGCGGTCTTGACTCTGGGTGTCGTGGTAGCTGGAGTGATCACGAAATTCATGGCTCCAGGGCTTTGGGGTCGGGTCTCGAAATATCAGGGCATCGATGCGGCGTTGCTGCAGACCCTAAGAGCTAAGGCCGTGACCATCGCAATGTCGCTGAACTGCCTAGTCAGCTACGATTTCTTCGTTTGGGCTGTGGTTTTGCTGGCCCTTGCTGTGGTGTGCTGGGTGGGTTGGCGTCGCGGGGAGATCACCGGCAATCGGTTGCGTTGGGGTAGTGGGCTACTGATTCTGGCAGCCGGATCTCTGCTCTCCTGGCTGGCGGTGGCGGTGTGCTGGCTGCCCAGTTTCGATGTGACCCAACGCGACCTAGCAGCCGTGATCCGCACCATGCTGCTGGAATCGGTGATCTCAGTGCTTCCCGCCGGATTATTCATGCTGGCCCTGGTGGGGCTGGTTGTGGTGATCCCGGCTCGGGTGCTCAGCCCCATAGCTAGTTGGGGGATCATCGTGGCGATCTTGACTGCAGCCTTGGTGGCTTATACCAGCATTCCGCAATACCTAGGATTCCATCGCTCGCTGTATTTGACCTCCATCATCGCGGTGATCAGCGCGATATTTGCACTCATCGGTGCCATGATGCAGCCCCTTCCAGAGACCGAGACCAGAGCAGATCTCTTGCGACGGGGACTGCCAGCGGCCCTGCTCGCGGTGGCCTTGGCTGCCGCCATCACGGTGACCGCGCAGCTGTCAGTCAACCGGACTACGTGGCATCGGGTGGAAGAGCAGGTGGCTGCCATGAATGCCGGCAGCACCCAGCCCATCCAGATCCCCACCAGCCTGCCATGCTCCCAGGTGATGTGGTATTTCACCGGCGTGAATCTGGACTCCTTCATCCAGCAGTGGCGGATCTACTACGGGATCCCCGAGGACATTCCAGTAAAACTGGTCGAGGTTAAACCCGGTGCCTGCCCACTGTCCTAGTCCAATAACCCGGGCTGGGTGGTCTGTGTGATGGGTGCGTGACCGCCACCTCGCCGCTGTCCAGCCGCCCACAACCAATCCCCACCCAGAGTCGGCATCGGGTGCCATCGTGATGGTCTACAGCAGATACCCGGGCTATCGCCTAGAATCGTTCTGCCTTGACCGGTGAATGCGGTGACTAAGGGAAGGTTGGGGATGGCTGCTGCGATTTGGCGAGCTTCTGCTTTTCGCTATTTGGTAGCGGGTGGTATCTCTTTCGCTTTCAATGTGGCATTGCTGAACCTCTTTCGTGAATTCCTGGGCTGGCCCACCGGTGTTGCAGCGCTGACCGCCTTTTGGGGAACCTTCGGCTTCAGCTACGCCATCCAGCGGATCTTCGCCTTCACCTCGCAGGCCTCGGTGGCTGGTTCCTTGGTGCGTTACTCGCTACTGGTGGCCTTCAATTCGCTGGTGGTGGCAGCGGTGGTGACAGTGGCCCACGAGAGTCTCGGGTTGGGTTTGGGTACCTCACAGTTGATCGCCACCGGATTGACCACGGTATGGAACTACTTCGCCTACAAACATTGGGTATATGCCGTCCGTACTAAGGCCGTGCCTGTGGCAGGGGGAGCCGAGCCATGCCCACCCAGTTAAGTGTCGTGGTCCCGGCCCATAACAGTGGGGACCGGTTACGGATCAGCCTGGAGACCCTGGCTGCGGAATTAGACCACCACGATGTCGAAGTGATCATCGTGGAGAATGGTTCCCACGATGACACCTGGGATCGTGCCCAGCAACTATCCCAGCAGAGCTACCCATTTCCGGTTCTGGCCTGCCAATCCGCGACGGGGTTAGGCGCGGCCTACCATGAGGGAATCCGCCGGGCTAGCGGACAGGTCGTGCTGTTGACCGCCGACGACCTACCTTTCGGGGTCTCAGATATTCAGGCCTGGCGCCGCCGCAATCTTCCTCAAGCCTTGGTCATCGGCTCGAAGGCTCACCGCAGCTCAGTTGTGCCTAGGGGCATCGTGCGGACCCTGATGTCTGGGGGATTCCGGTTGCTGCGGCTGGCGGTGCTGGGGATGCGGGTGGCTGACTGCCAAGGAACCCTATTTGCACCGCGATCCTGGCTGGTTGAGCAGTTACCGAAGCTGCAGGAGACCGGATATCTCAGCAGCACCGAGATCGTCTACCTGGCTCAGCTGCAGCGGCTAGCCACCGTCGAAATTCCAGTGACCCTGGCTGACAGCCATGCCAGCGGTCAGACCCGGATTCGGTGTCGTGATATCCGGGATATGGCTGCCGGGCTGCTCCGGCTGCGTCGCCGTCGCAACGACCTTCGGTGATACCCCCCACCGGTTCCATTCATCGGCTCGTTATGGTTCGATAGGGGGATGAGACGAGCCCTAGCCCTGCTGGTGGCTGGATGCCTGATCAGTCTCGGTGCGGTGGCCAACGCTGAGGAGCCCTCACCGACGCCGACAACGAGCCCAGAGGCAACGCAGCCTGCCCCAACAGCCACCCCCAGCCCCACTGAGCCGCCAGCCGCCGAACCCTCCCCGCAGCCGCAACCCAGCGTTGAGCCCTCCAGCAGCGAGTCAGCCCCGGCGTCCGAGGATGAGATCGCAGCCGAGGTCCCAGCCGCCGCGAGCCTGACCGTCAACTCCACCGGTCCCCATAGCGGAACCATGATCCTAGCTGGCGACTACCACTACATCTGGCGGGGCGCAGCGGCAGCCAACCAGAACATCACCATCTGGTGGAATAACCCCAACTACGACACCCAATGGCGGGTGATGACCTCCGGGGCAGCCAAGGCTGATGGCAGCTTCGAGCTGCGGCACCGGGTGGGACCTTGGAGCAACGACTACCGATTCACCTACACCAATGGCGCTACCCCGGGAGCTGGCGCTAGCCCGGTGGTCACCGTCCAGGTGCGTGATGTCAGCAGCTCACTGGGGGTCGCCACTACTGGAGACAGCCAAGACGGCAAATTCATCGCAGGTAGCGGCCAATACCTTGCCACTGGGCTTGCCCCGGCCAATGCACGGGTGACGATGTGGTGGAATAACCCAAATTTTGATTCGACCTGGCGGGTGCTGACCACCACAACCGCCACCAGCGCTGGGGCTTATCGGTTGACCCATCCGATCGGTCCTTGGTCGGCCACTTTCCGGTTCGCCACCACAACCGGGGCTGCACCAACGGCAGAGACCCCATATCGCAGTGTGCGGGTGATCCCCAGGCCAGTGAACATGACCCTGAAGTCTTCGGGTATCCACCACGGCACCGACTATGCCGTGAACTCTGGGAACTATGTCTTCATCGGCACCGCCACCCCCAATGCGACGGTGCAGCTGTGGTGGGATGCCCCAGCTGATGGCCTGGGATGGCGACGCGGCACCAGCGGCAAGGCTAACGCCAGTGGCGCCTTCACCATCCAATCGAAGATCGGGCCGTGGCTGGCCACCTACCGGTGGACCGCCACCTTGGGGGAGCAGCCAGAACCCGACGCGGCCGCCGCCACGGTGCGGATCGTGCGCTCCCCATCGTCGTTGACGGTGGATACCACCGGGCAACGCAGTGAGGGGGCGTTGATTCCTGGAGATGGGTCCTATGTCTTCCAGGGCAAGGCCTTGCCTAATTCTCCTGTGGTGATTTGGTGGAACAATCCCAGCTTCGATGGTCACTGGCGCACCATGGCCACCACCACCGCTGATTCATCCGGGAATTATCGGGTGACCAAACCAATTGGCCCTTGGCCAGCCACCTTCCGGTTCGCCGCTACCTGGGGGGATACCCCCAAGGGCTGGGATGCCGCGCCGGTGAGCGTCAACGTCGGGCAGATCCTCGGTGCGAGGGTCAGCCACACCACGAGCGCGGAACTCGGCGCCTCGTGGCGGGCAGGCTGTCCTGTCGGCGCTGGCAGCCTGTCGACCATCACGATGAACTATTGGACCCCAAGCGGGGCCATGGCGCGGGGCCAGATCATCGTGCGGGAGGATCTGGCGGCCCGAACGATTGCTATCTTCCGAGCCGCCTTCGATCAGCGATTCCCGATCACCAAGATGAAGTTGGCCTCCCAATACCCCGGGGCCAAGGATGAAACCATGATGGCCGACGACAACACCTCTGGGTTCAACTGCCGCACCGTGGTCGGCAACCCCTATCGGATGTCTCCGCATTCCTACGGCTACGCCATCGATATCAATCCGGTGACCAACCCGTATTACGCCGCTGGCCGGTGGTATCCCTCATCGGCCTATTCGACTGGCCGATCCGCATCGATCCCAGGCATGCACATGTCGCACACAGTTTTCCCCGTCCAATTCCGCGCCCACGGCGGACACTGGGGTGACTGCTATCGCGATTACCATCACTTCGAGTTGACCACTAAGCGATGCTGAAACGCAGTTTTATCGCGGCACTGATGGTGGCCTCGCTCAGTGGCTGTGCCAGCGATTCGAGCCCGGTGGACTCGCCGATGCCACCCAGCATGACGGTGGCCTCGCCGGATCCGACGGTGGCAGGCTCCTTGACTGAGGAATCCCTGCCGCAATCCTGGCTCGGTTTCGAAGGCAGCGTCGTAGCACCCGAGGAGGGGGAATTTAACCCGAATGATTCCTGGGTGCATGGCCAAGACCCGACCCTCATCGCAGGGGAGGCGATGCCGCAGTGTTCGTCAACTGAATCGGTGCAGGTTCCGGTACCGACTGCGGCATTGACCGGCACCTACCGAGACAGTGCTGATCAACCAGCCAATGGGGTCGCCTTGGAATTCGCTACCCAAGCCCAAGCCCAGGAATGGTTTAGCAGCTATGCCACCGAGATCGCGGCCTGCAGCCAGGCCACCGAAGGATTGTTCACGGTGGTCGAGCATCAGCTTGCCGACGGGGTACTGGTGGATGTGCGTGACTACTCCGGGCAGTTGTGGTCGGAGCGGGTGAGTGTGACGAATGATCGAGTGGTGTTGCTGATCGCTATCGGCCGGTTCTCCGTGGAGCAGCTGCTGGCACCCATCAGCTGAGGCCGAGCCAAGGGGCTAGCCGGGCAGCCGAGACCCGGCCATCGTGCCAGGTCCGGGCGAAATCACGACCCTGTATCGCCCGGGCCCGCAGCTCCTCACGGCGATCCCGAACCGAGGCAATCACCTCATAGAGGGTTTCTGGGGTGGCTTCCAGTAGCGGCGGGGAATCCGGCATCTTGGCGCGCACCCCCTCGATCATCCGACCGACGGTGACCCGACCAGCTGCCAGGGCCTCAACAGCGGCGACACCATAGGATCCGAAGAGCAGCTGATCCACCAACACATCACAGCTGCGCACCACCTCCCGCAGCTCATGGTGGGGCAGTTGGCTAGGGGCGATGTATTCGATGGCGCCTTGGTCGTGGAGGCGTCGCAGGACCGGATCGATGAACTGGGTGCCCTTGATAGGTGGATTGCGTTGGGACGGGATATGCACCACCACCGGTCGTTCCCGCTCCAGCAGGGGGGCATCGCTGTCCCAGGCGTCGACGTCGACCACCACCGGCAACCAGCTGCCGTGGGGTAGGTCAAAACCCAGGTCCGGGGTGGAATAAAACACTGGCCAGCCGCTGGCCGCAGCGAACTCACGATTCCGTCGGGTCTCAGCGATCAACCGGGCGCGCCATTGGTCATCACCGACAGTGAAATAGGACCATCGGTCACGCTCCATATGGGCGATCGGATCGCGCACATCAGATCCGTGGGCGATCAACCCCAGATGAAATCCCATCGCAGCCAGCCGTCGGGCATCGGCCTCAAAACCGCCAATCCGATCCCACCGGCAGAAGGTTTTGAATCCGTCGATTCCAAGATGGGTGACCCCCCGCAGCAGATGTCGGGCCCGGACCCCCCATAGCGCTGAGATCCGGAAGCCCAACCTGCCAATCAACTTGTCGACAGGAAACTGGAAACCCCCGCCCCGCAGCGGCACCCCCGAAAAAGACCACGCCCTGGCCAGGGTGTGAGTGGCGACGGCACGCGCCCAAGCAGTGGCCTGCCCGGCATAGTTCGACGGCCCGATGGCGAGGGTGGTCATGGCCTCAGCCTAGTTGCTGAGGTCGACGGGTCACACAGCTGGAGGCCAACAGCGACTGCCCCGAATGACGGCAGTCCAGTCCTCAGCGACCTGCGGCTACCCCCATAGCAGCGACGATATCCAGCGGTGGTCGACACGGACCGCGACGCTAGGGCAGCGACGAGGTACTAGACTTCGGCTGAGTGCGTGAAAGGGAATGATTCGTGAAGATCGCCGTGATTGCTATGGGCAAGATTGGCTTGCCGTTGGCTGTTCAATTCGCCGATATGGGCCATGATGTTGTGGGGGTCGATGTCCAGCAGGCCGTCGTCGACAAGGTGAACGCTGGGATTGAACCCTTCCCCGGCGAGGCCCACCTCCAAGAGAAACTCTCCCAGCTGGTTCCGGCAGGCAAGCTTCGCGCCACCACCGACTACTCCGATGCGATCCCCGGAGCGGAGGCGATCGTCATCGTCGTGCCGTTGTTCGTCAATGATGAAACCTGGGCCCCCGATTTCGGATGGATGGAGTCAGCTACCCGCTCCTTCGCCGAGCATCTGAGCCCCGGCACCTTGGTGTCCTATGAGACCACGCTGCCGGTAGGTACCACCCGGAATCGGTGGAAGCCGATGATCGAGGAGATCTCCGGTCTTATCGAGGGCCGCGATTTCCATCTGGTGTTTAGCCCTGAGCGGGTGCTCACCGGCCGCGTGTTTGAGGATCTGCGGAAGTATCCGAAGCTGGTGGGCGGTTTGAATCCGGCAGGTACTGCCAAGGGCGTGGAGTTCTACAAGCAGGTGCTGACCTTTGATGAGCGCCCCGATCTGCCGCAGGGTAACGGCGTGTGGGATATGGGTTCAGCAGAGGCCGCAGAGATGGCGAAGCTGGCTGAAACCACCTACCGGGATGTGAATATCGGCTTGGCCAATCAATTCGGCAAATTCGCGGCCGCCAATGGGATCGATGTGCATCGGGTGATTGAGGCCTCGAACTCGCAGCCCTATAGCCATATTCACCGGCCCGGTATCGCGGTGGGTGGGCACTGCATCCCGGTATATCCGCGACTGTACCTTTACACCGATCCGGACGCGACGATCGTGCGGACGGCCCGCGAGGCCAATATGACCATGCCGGAATACGCCATCGGCTTGGCTGAGGGCTCGCTGGGTGATCTGTCTGGCCGTCGGGTTGTGGTGCTCGGTGCCTCCTACCGGGGACGGGTGAAGGAGACCGCTTTCTCTGGGGTATTCCCCACCGTCGAAGGACTGAAGGCCCGTGGCGCGCAGGTACTGGTCCATGATCCGATGTTCACCGACGAGGAACTGGCCGGCTACGGCTTTGAGGCCTACCATCTGGGTGAACCCGTCGACGCGGCGATTCTGCAAGCCGACCACCCCGAATACCTGCAACTGACCCCAGCCGATCTTCCCGGCCTGGCAGTCATCGTCGACGGACGAGGTGTGCTTGATCGCGAAAACTTCGACGGCGTGGCCTATTTCCGCATCGGCGAAGGGGCCTGACTAGCCTCGCAGCGCAGTTAGCTCACGGATCACTTGGGAGGCCCTGGCCTCCCAAGTGTGTTCTTCACGCCGTGCCAGCACTCGGTTGCGGGCTTCAGTGACCTCCTCACGATGCTGCGCCAGATGGGTGAATAGTTCCCTCATCTCAGCCACCGAGTATTCGACGCGCCAACCTAGATCGAACTCAGCGACGAGGTTCGCAGCATGGGTGCCATGTGAGGCGACAACCGGGATGCCCATGCCCACACCGTCGAAGAGTTTCACCGGGGCGGCGAAGGAACGATACAGATTGGGTTCAACACATACCGTCGCCAGATGGGTGCGTCGCATCGTCTCAGCCAATGCCGCCCCAGATTGATGGACCACATCGGTGTTGTCGCCAAGCACTGGGAGGTAGTCGTCGCGAACCTGTTGCCACTCCTCAGCCCGGGTGCAGATGGTCAAATGCAGTCCCGGAATGGTTCCCAGGGCCTCGGCGAATTGGCGAATGTTGTACATCTCACCCAGGCCACCAACATAGAGCACCTCCAGTGGGCCATCGTCGGCCGGGTTGGCGGGCTCAGCCAGGGCAGTGCCGGGGGGAAGCGCCTTTGCCTGGACCTTAGGGCTGATGGGGACATGATCGAGCATGGGCATGCTGGGCAGATAGAGCAGATCGATTGCCTTGGCATACCAGGCCAGGTCGTAGCGGAAGGCCGCCTTCGCCAGCGCCCGGCGCAGTTTCGACTGCTTCTCGGCGAACCCATCAAACCGCCAATACACGTCGCGGTAGAACAGACCGACGGGGATCCCGCGACGACGACACCCCATCAGGAAGGCCGGATCCAGGAAGGGATGACGCGGAATCCGGTCATCATCGGTCAATGCCGTCGGGAGGGTCGCCGATTCGGCATAGACCAGATCAAAGGTCACACCGTCATTGAGCGCGGCCTTGACCTTAGCGATGTCCTTGGCGCGCTGCCGAGAGTCACCGGCTACAGTCCACACCTCTGCTTGGGTTTTCAAGGCTTGAAGCATTCGGATGGGGCGGATTCCGCTACCAGAGGCGGCGTTGGGATCCAAGGGCAGCGGATGGTGATAGATGACACGCGGCATGAGGCCACACTTTAGTACCCTGCCCCGGATTTGGTGAGGTCACATCATTGGGGATGACGGCGGATTGACCTGTCCTGTGCAGACTCAGCGGCGAAACGCTCGTGCCCGTCGCCACCGCAACCCGCACCATGGCGCCACCATCTAAGTTCTGCTCCCAAGATTCACGGTGAGCCGACGCACTGCTCGCCTCACCTGGTAACAGAACAGGTGCCGACCCCCGTGCTGGGAGTCGGCACCTGATGGAGCTTCGGGCCGCTTAGCTCACAGCGCGTTCTTCAGCGCGGAGGCCGGGGCAAACTTGGCCACGCGACGGGCGGGGATGGTCATGGCCTCGCCGGTGGCGGGGTTGCGGCCCTCGCGCTCGGCGCGCTGGGTGGTGGTGGCGGTAAACACGCCAGGCAGTTGAACCTTCTTGTCGGCCACCAGGGCTTCGGTGATCACAGCACCGAAGGCATCCAGCGCTGCTTCTGCCTGGGCGTTGGTCAGCCCGGCCTTGGCGGCGATGGCCTGAATCAGTTCACGCTTGGTCATTGAGCGTCTCCTTAAATAATTGAGTACAGGAAACATACTTGGTGCCAGGAACGGTCATGTCAAGCTGAAAGACCCCAATATGGGGATTTCTGCCCATTCGGACCACACGCTTCACCAGATGGACAGTCCTCGACCTATACCGAAGTCATATCTTTTCGGCTGGTCGCCGATCAGCTACAGCGCCTCGAAGTTGGCTGGGTCTGGTCCGATGCGGTTGTCGATGTTGAGGGCGTCGATTGTGGCGCGGTCGGTAGCTGATAGCTGCACAGCCAAGGACTCGAAGTTCTCTGCGATCCGCTTGGGGGTCTTTGATTTTGGAAAGACGACGAAACCCCGCGCCAGATGCCAAGCGATGATCACCTGCGCCGCAGTGACCTCAAGTCGCTGGGCGATCGCGGTGATAGCTGGATGCTCCAGGTCCTGGGATTGACCCAGTGGCGACCAACTCTCCACCGTCACCCCCAGATCGGAACAGTGGTTGATTAAATCGTGGGGTTGGAAGGTGGGGTGGAGTTCGATCTGGTTGACCGAGGGCACGATGCCAGTCTCGTCGACGATATTGTCGAGGTGCTCGGGCAGGAAATTACACACCCCGATGGAGCGCGCCAAACCCGCCGCACGGGCGTCGATGAGCTGTT
Organism: Arachnia sp.; assembly: GCA_041855345.1. Lineage (GTDB taxonomy): Bacteria > Actinomycetota > Actinomycetes > Propionibacteriales > Propionibacteriaceae > Arachnia. Next base: position 17,302 of record JBHAEB010000009.1, read on the forward strand.
CCCAGGATTCGACATAGCGGTTGCGGGTCGGGCAGGGCCAGTGGATCAGGTAGAGATCGACATGATCGAGACCCAACTTAGCCAGGCTCATCTCAAGGGCTGGACGCACTAGGTCACGTCCTTGATCGCTGTTCCACAGCTTCGTGGTGATGAAGATCTCATCTCGTGCCAGCCCGGACTCGGCGATCGCGCGACCGACTCCCTGCTCATTCCCGTAGATCGTGGCGGTATCGATGTGGCGGTATCCCGCCTCGAAGGCTGCCAGCACACTGGCAGTGGCCTCATCATCGGTCATCTGCCACACCCCAAGCCCCAGCTGGGGGATGGTGACGCCGTCGTTGAGCGTAGTCAAAGGAGAGCTTTGCATGGAAGTAATTCAACACCGTCAGCGCAAGGGGTGCGAGGCTATTGGATTAGTAGTGACACAATGTGCACCATGCAATCGCTTCCTGCGCAGATCTCCTCCCGTTTGGCCGCCATCACCGGTATCGATCCCGAACTACGCCCAGCTACCAAACCCCAGTTCGGTCACTTCCAGTCCAATGTGGCGCTGCGGCTAGCCAACGAGCAGAAGCGAAATCCGCGTGAGGTGGCCGCCGAGTTGGTGGCGCAACTCGATGTCACTGATCTATGTGAGCCCCTGGAGATCGCAGGACCGGGGTTCATCAATTTCCGGCTGCGCCCCGAGGTGCTGGCCCAGGCCGCAACCGCGATCTTGGAGGATCCCCAGCATGGGATCACCCGCACATCCCATCCGCAGCGGGTGGTCATCGACTATTCAGCCCCGAATGTCGCCAAGCAGATGCATGTGGGTCATCTGCGTACCACGATCATCGGTGACTGTTTCAACCGGATCCTGACTGAGCTGGGCCATGAGGTGATCCCGCAAAACCACATCGGTGACTGGGGCACCCAGTTCGGCATGCTCGTGGAGCACATCCTTGAAACCGGAACTGAGGTCTCGGCCTTGGATCTGGAGGGGGCCGAGCAGCTCTATAAGGACTCCAAGAAGCATTTCGATGAGGATGCCGAGTTCGCCATCCGCGCCCGGGCCCGCGTCGTGAAATTGCAGGGGGGCGACGAAGAAACCCTGGCGATCTGGCGGCAGCTGATCCAGGTGTCGCTGGCCGGTTTCAATGCTGCCTATGCCCGGTTGGGTGTGTTGCTGACCGATGAGGATCTGGCTGGCGAATCGACCTACAACGACGCCCTTCCCGAGGTGGCAGCCGATCTAGAGTCTCGCGGTATCGCGGTGATTGACGATGGTGCCTTGGTGTTACGGGTCGAGGGCTACGAGGCGCCGCTGATCATCCGTAAATCTGATGGCGGATATGGCTACGACACCACTGATATGGCCGCTATTCGCTACCGCGCCGAAGAGTTAAAGGCTGATCGGATCATCTATGTCACCGATGTGCGTCAGTCGCAGCATTTTCAGCAGATCTTTGCCGCCTCCCGAAAGGCGGGCTATCTGCCAGCCGATGTCACCGCCCAGCATGTCGGCTATGGCATGGTGTTGGGGGCCGACGGTAAGCCCTTTAAGACCCGAGACGGCGGAACTGTCTCACTGACCACCTTGTTAGATTTGGCGGAGCAGGAAGCTGCGCCAAATATCGCGCTGGCAGCCATTAAATACGCCGATCTTTCGGGGGCTATCCACAAGGACTACGTCTTCGATGCAGAGCGTATGGTGCAAACCACTGGCGATACCGGCCCCTATCTTCAATACGCTCATGCCCGCACCTGCCAGATCCTGCGGAAGGCCGAAGCCGAGGGGATTGGCTGGGGTGCCGTCGCTGTATTGCAGGAACCAGCAGAGCAGACTATGGCGCTGGTGCTCAGCCGGTTCGGAGAGGTCGTCGACGAGGTATCCCAGACCTTGACCCCACACAAGCTATGTGGCTACCTCTACGACCTAGCCCAATCGCTATCGGCCTTTTATGAGGCCTGCCCAGTACTGAAATCCGAGGGTGAAGTGCGCTCCTCAAGGTTGGCCTTGGTCGCTGCGACCCGGGCAGTATTGGCCAAGGGCCTGAACCTGCTAGGTATTCAGGCCCCCGAGCGGATGTAGCTGGTCCTAGGCCGCGGCCAGGCGCGGTCTGGTGACTGTCACGAGCGTTCCAGTTGGTCCTTGGCGGCGAGTGCGGCCCCGATGATTCCTGCCCGGTTACGCATCTTGGCAGGAACGATCGGGGTCTTGAGATCCAGTAGCGGCAGGAATTTATCGGAGTCCTTGGAGACTCCGCCGCCGACGACGAACAGGTCGGGGGAGAACAGCATCTCGATGTGGCTGTAATAGCGTTGCAGCCGAACCGCCCACTGCTTGTAGCTCAATCCCTCTTTTTCTTTGATAGATGATGCTGCGCGGGACTCGGCGTCGTGACCATCAAGTTCGACATGCCCCAATTCCGTATTGGGCAGTAGTACCCCGCGATAGATGATGGCGGTACCAATACCGGTTCCCAGGGTGGTCAGAATCACCAGGCCCTGGTTGCCCTTTGCGGCTCCATAGTGAACCTCCGCGAGTCCAGCGGCATCAGCGTCGTTGACGAGGGCGACGGGACGGCCCAAGGTTTCGAGAAAGAGCTCGGCGGCGTTGAAGCCAGTCCAGGACTTGTGAAGGTTCGCGATGAACGGTACGGTGCCGTGCACCACGGGGGCAGGGATGGTCAATCCAATAGGCGCATCAGCTGGGATTTGATCCTTGAAATGGTCCACGATTTCAGCCACGACAGCTGCCACATTCTTGGGACTCGACTTTGATGGAGTCGGAATTCGAAGTCTGTCGCCGGCAAACTCGCCAGCCTCCAAGTTCACCGGGGCTCCCTTAATACCGGAGCCACCAACGTCAATGCCCAAGATGTTCATGGCATAAGCGTAGCCTCACAAACTTAACACGAGGCAATCACGGCGGAACCGTGCGGTTCCCCCCACCCGCCCAGGAACCACCCCAGCCTGCTATTGCGCGATTCATCCGCGAGAAACCCCGCAATCTGTACAAAAGCAGGGGCCTAAGCATCCCTGCTGTGGCCTCAGCGACTCGTCTTAGCTAACTCGACGGCGGGGACTGGGTGTTTAGGCTGATCAGAGGCGGTTTCCAGATCGCCCGGGCCTCCCCGGCGTCCACATTCCCCTCCCAGGGCTGCGCCCCGGGAGTCCGGGCCGAGCGCTGGCTTTC
>JBHAEB010000010.1:0-8325 GCA_041855345.1 Arachnia sp.
CATCGAGGATGGGGATCGCAGCCGCAAGATCATCATCGTGCGTGATGACGGCGGTGAGGACCTGGAATACCCGGTGGCTCGCCGGACTCGCCTGGAGTTCGAGGACAGCGCCGGAGTGCGGGTCACGATCCACGAAGGTGCTCGGGTGTCCATCGGCCAGCAGCTGACCGCAGGGCAGGTGGATCCCCAGGATGTGCTTCGTGTGCGCGGCCTGCGCAAGGTGCAGGAGCACCTGGTCGAGGAAGTGCAGCGGGTCTACCGCACCCAGGGTGCCCCGATCCACGACAAGCACATCGAGATCATCATCCGGCAGATGCTGCGTCGTGTGACCGTGATCGACTCCGGTGACACCTCGATGATGCCTGGTGAATTGGTTGACCGTCAGGCCTATGAGGTCGCTAACCGGCAGGCCCTCACCCAGGGTGGTCGTCCGGCGGAGGGCCGTCCGGTGCTCATGGGCATCACCAAGGCCTCGCTGGCCACGGATTCGTGGCTGTCGGCTGCCTCCTTCCAGGAGACCACGAAGGTGCTGACCGACGCCGCTATCCAGGCTAAGTCCGATACCTTGGTCGGTCTGAAGGAGAACGTGATCCTCGGTAAGTTGATCCCGGCTGGTACGGGTCTGGACCGCTACCGCGATATCCGGGTGGAGCCCACCCAAGAGGCGCGGTCTCAGGCCTACACCATGAGCTATGACCCTTACGACTACTCGTTTGGGACTAATGTCGATGTTCCTGGCGTCCCGCTGGACGACCTAGGCTTCGACGACATTCGCTGAGTCAGGCAGGGGCGGGTCCATCAGGGCCCGCCCCTCCCGCTCCGCCTCCCGTCCCCACTCCACCTCCCGTCCCCGCTACCCACCCGCTATCTCCCACCCAACCTGCTATTTCGCGATTCATCCGTCCCAAAACCCGCGAGAATCCCCGTAAGCCGCATAAAAGCAGGCAACTCCTGGGGGCTGTGCCTGCCACGCTAGGCTGACAACCAGCCCTGGTCCACCCCGGCTCCTGCGACGCGCCGCCGCCACGACATTAGGCCGAAAGATTTCCACGACGTGGTCAAAGCTCGGCTTATCAGCTATTCCCCACGGCACCAGCTATCAGTAATCTCCCGACTATCAGATCCCGTGCGTGGCAGCGCGATGAGGCGAAGGAGCATAGCTGATGGCAACAATTGCAGTATTGGGAGCAGGCATCATGGCCAGTTCCCTGGCCACCCCACTGGCAGACAATGGACACCAGATGCGGTTGGTGGGAACCCACCTAGACCGGGACATCATCGACTCCATCCAACGCACCGGCATCCACCCCAACCTGGGCCTCACCCTCCCGGAGGGTACCGTCGCCTACCAGCTCGAGGACGCGGCTGAGGCTTTCGACGGTGTCGAGCTGGTCATGAGCGGGGTCAATTCCTTTGGAGTGCGCTGGGCAGGTCAGCAGCTGGCCGGGCTGCTGCGCCCTGGCATGCATGTCATCGCCCTTGCCAAAGGAATGGAAAGCGACGATCAGGGCAACCTGAGCATCCTGCCGGAGGTACTCGCCAGTGAAATCCCGGCTGAGCTTCGCGGCCAGTTGACCTTCTCCGCTATCGCTGGTCCATCAATCGCTGGGGAGGTGGCAGTTCGCCGTCACACCAGCGTCGTCTTCACCGGTCGGGACCAGTCAACCTTGGACATGTGGCGCAAACTGTTCGCGACCGAGTTCTATCACGTGTGGACCAACACCGATTTCGTCGGAGTCGAGGTGTGTGCGGCTACGAAGAACTGTTACGCCTTCGGTGCGGGTTTCATGACAGGGCTGCTGGATGCCATGGGGGAGGCTGCCGGGGAACGTTACGTCAACTTCAACTATGGGGCAGCGCTGTTCGGCCAAGCGAGTGTGGAAATGGTGCAGTTCATGGAACTCCTCGGCGGGCAGCCCACCACGCCGCTCGGCCTGCCTGGTATTGGCGACTGTTTCGTCACCTCCATGGGAGGCCGCAACGTCAAATGTGGTCGCCTTGTGGGTTCCGGGCTGACCTTCAGCCAGGCCCGCGAGCAGATGCCTGGCGTCACCCTTGAAGGGGCAGCCGCCATCAAGGTGATCGGCGAGGCCATGATCAAACTGACTGAACGCGGCCTCGTCGCCCCTGAACGATTCCCCTTGCTGCGTCACCTCTACGAAGTGGTGGGCCTCGACCAGCCAGTCAACGTTCCCTGGGATCGGTTCTTCGGCAGCAACGGTTCAGGAGCCTAATAATGTCTCGGCAGGCACAGATTCTGACGCTGCTGGAGGCAGCGCAAAGTGTGCCTGCCCTCGACATGGCGGCCTTGCTCGACGTCAGCCGCCGGACCCTCAGCTGCGAGGTATCGGCGCTGCAGGATCTGCTGGGCACCTCCGCTGCGGTCTCATTGAACGACGGCCGTTACCGACTGCTGATCGCAGATCCGCTTCGATATCGCGCGGTACGCACCTCCTTGAAGGGAGCCGCATCATTCAACCAGCCAGAAACCCGCTATTCCTTCATCGCTTCGCGGTTGCTGCGGGCACTGGTGCCGGTACGGATCGAGGAACTCGCCGCGACGATGGCTGTTGGCCGCACCACGGTGGTCTCAGATCTGGTGCGGGTGCGTGCCCTGCTGGAGGCCGATGAACTGAGTGTGGTGGGTCGACCGAATGTCGGTTTGGTGGTGTCTGGGCCGGAATTGCAGCGTCGCTTGCATCTGCTTCGGCACCACTTCCCGGTGGCTTATCCACCTAGCCAGCTCCAGGATCGAGCCGCCCGCATCGCTAGGGAGGTGGTCATCCAAGCCGGTCTTGACCGGATCTATGTTCCAGAACTGAGCCGTTGGGCAACGGTGTGCGTGGATCGGGTCAGCACCATGCGTCAGCTCGGGCTTTTGCCAGATGGCTACGCCGGACTCACCTACACCCCTGCGTATGAACTGGCTAGCACCTTGGCCGATGCCCTGGCGGAGGAGTTTGGGCTCAGCTTTGACCAGCCCGAACGGGTGTTCCTGGCGTTACCCATTGCGGGTATGCGGGCCCCTGGTGATCCAGCTGTGGCCAGCCGACTCAGTGGGTCCTTCGGTGAGGACGACGCACTGGCTGGGGAGGTGCTGGCGGTGGTTCATGCGGAAATGGACATCAACTTGGCTGACCGGGAGTTGAAGGCCGAGTTCACCAGGCACCTGGCCTACATGCTGAACCGGATGCGGTACCGGATTTGGATCGACGACGCCGATGTGGCAGGGGTTCGCGACGAATTTCCTGTCGCCTACAAGATGGCGGGTTTAGCGGCTCGGGTTATCGAGGCGCGGGTCGGGATTCCCGTCAGCGAGGCGGAGCGTGGCTTCCTGGCGGCCTATTTCCAGGTGTTCTTGGAGGACCGCAAACCCGGGACTGATCAGCTCCACGCTGCGGTGGTGGTCAGCACCGGCCGGGTATTCGCCGAACTGGTGCGACTCCAACTGGCTAAGGCCTTGCCGGCTACGGCCCGGATCACGGTACTCAGCCTCGAGGAGGCTAGCCCTGAGCGGCTGGCGAGCTTCGATTTTGTGGTGGTAGCGGGGGAGGCCGATGTCGATTGTGGTGTTCCCGTCTTGCGGGTGACCCGGGTGCTGGATCGGATCGCGTTGACCCGACAGCTGGAACAGCTTCAGCTACGTCTCCCATTGGGAGGCCGGGTCGGTCCCTCCTCGGTGTTGGCGGCGGCGCTGGATGAATCCAGGTTCTTCGCCTTACCTGCAGCCACAGATTATGCCGACGCCGTGGACTATATGACTGGGCATCTAGCGGCGCGTGGCTTGGTTGATGACGGCTTTGCGGCACGAATTCGGCGTCGCGAAACTGAATCGGGGATGCAATTAGATCCTTGGGTTGGGTTCCCCCATGCGGTGTTGCCTAGCTGCTCGCAGATGATGCTGGCTATCGGGCTGGTGCCCCGCACACCTGATGAGCAGGGAGTCCGGCTCATCGTGTTACTTGGGGTCCCGGAGGATTCCTCCCACAGCGAGGACATCCTGGTTGCGGTCTATGACGAGGTGCTGCGGCTTGGGGCCCGCCGCGATCTGCTGAGTGAGCTGTGCATGCTGACTTCTTTTGAACAGTTCTATTACTTTCTCGAAAAGAATCCCAGCACGAAAGGGTGAGGGGCAGTGTTTTGGACTTTTATCATCGCCATCGGTATCGCCTGGATCGTGCAGTCGTGGTTGTCATTCCAGCAAACCAAGAAATTCACGCAACTATTTGTGCAATTGCGCCGTACTGGTCGGGTCGCTATGGGTAAGTACCGCGGCGGTATCAGTGCCGGAGCCATCGTCATGGTTGTTATCGACGATGACGACCGGGTGGTGACGGGGTATCGGCTGTGTGGGGTGACAGTGCTAGCCCGGTTCAAACTATTCGAGGATTACAACGGCCAGTTCATCTCAATGATCGATCCCGGGGCCTCGGCCCATCTCGGCAGATCACTAGTCAAAGCCCTAGCCAACCTCAAACACAACTATCAGGTTGTCTCCGGTGGTGGGGCACCGGCTGAACCACCCACAGCGCTAGGGCGGCTACTGGACAAGTTGCCGGGTATCACCCCGAAACCGCGGGTACTGGCCGCCATCGGCGCCAACCCTGCCGCCGCGACTCGCAAGAGGGTCGTGGCTCGACGACGCAGCTGAACTAGCTGATTTCTTCGCATAGCGGGTCGTCATGACGGCGTCGCCGCTGGTCGATGACCGTCAATCGTGACGGTCCCCATCGGGGCATCCCTGCCCCAGCCTGCCCAAAGAAAGGAGTTGACGTGCAATCCGTCCTCAACTTCATGGTGAATGCAGCGGAATGGTTTATCGGACTATTCCGCGAAGGAGCGAACACCTTCCTGAGCTGGATGACTAGCATCGTGCCGCTGGTTCTCATGCTGCTTATCGCCATGAATGCACTGATCGCCCTCGTCGGCGAGGAACGAATCAACAAGTTCGCATCAAAGGCTGGCAGCAATGTCTTTAGCCGGTATCTCATCCTGCCGTGGATTGGTGCGTTCTTCCTGACTAATCCGGCGGCTTTCACCCTTGGCCGGTTCCTGCCTGAGGCTTACAAGCCGGGCTATTTCGCCTCCGTGGCGCAGATGGTCCATACCAACAATGGGCTATTTCCGCACAACAATCCGGCGGAACTGTTCGTGTGGGCTGGCATCGCCGCCGGTATTACTGAGCTGGGGCTGAATCCCGGTGAACTCGCCTTGCGATACCTTCTGTTAGGGGCCGTCATGAATTTCTTCGGTGGCTGGATTACCGATTTCACGACCCAGTTCGTTGCGAAACAGCAGTCAGTGGTGCTGTCGAAGGAGGTGCACACTCATGGCTGAGTTCCGTACCGTCACCATCACCCGTGGGCCGGGCGGCTATGGTGGCCCGCTGACCATTACCCCCGATGCGAAACGCAACAAGATCGTCTACATCGTCGGCGGCGGTCAGAAACCAGAGGTTGTGGACAAGCTCGCCGAGCTGACCGGAGCCGAAGCTGTCAACGGGTTCAACACCCGAGTGCCCGACGATGAGCATTTCTGCGTCGTCATCGACTGCGGTGGATCGTTGCGCTGTGGGCTCTACCCGAAGAAGCAGATCCCCACCATCAACGTCATGCCCACCGGCAAGACAGGCCCCTTGGCCCAGCACATTCACGAAGGCATCTACGTCTCAGCTGTTGGTGTTGATCAGGTCCGCCCAAGCGACGGGGAAGTGCCACCGCCGAGCACATCAGCAGCGACCAACAATGCTGATGCCACCCAGGAGCGCCCACTGAAGCTGACCGAGCAGTTGGCACAAAAGCGGAATAAGAACCTGCTTGAGCGGATCGGACTGGGAGCTGGCAAGGTGATCGCAGTCTTCTACCAGGCCGGCCGCAACGCGGTACAGATGATGCTCAATACCATCCTGCCGTTCATGGGTTTCGTCGCGATGCTCATTGGCATCATCCAAGCCTCTGGAATGGGGGAGGCATTCTCCCGGATGCTCACCCCGCTAGCCGGTAGCGGGTGGGGATTGATGGCTCTGGGATTCATCTGCTCCCTGCCGTTCCTCTCACCCCTGCTCGGTCCCGGGGCGGTGATCGCACAGATCATTGGCACCCTGATCGGTGTCGAGATCGGCAAGGGGAATGTCGCACCGCAACTGGCGCTACCCGCGCTGTTCGCCATCAACACCCAAAATGCCTGCGATTTCATCCCGGTGGGGATGGGATTGGCCGAGGCAGAACCTGAGACCATTGAAGTCGGTGTCCCAGCGGTGTTGTACTCCCGATTCCTCAATGGTGTTCCAAGAGTCGCCATTGCCTGGCTGGCAAGTATCGGGCTGTATGCCGGAGCCGGCGAATAACTGAGAAAGGATCGATCCATGGCATACCGAACCACAATCCTGGAGGTGGGTCCCGAGGCCGAGACCTTCCTCGACGAGCAGATGGCCATCACCTTCGCAGGCGATGCACCCGAAGAGCTGCGGCCATTTTGTTTCATCATCGACAAAGCCGAGCTGGTCGGCTCCCTCGCAGTGGGGCAGGGGGTCAGTATCGGCTCCCAGCAATGGCTCATCACCGCCTTAGGGGAGGTGGCAGCCCAAAACCTCCACAACCTGGGCCATGTCACCTTGGTCTTTGACGGCGCTGATGCACCCCGCATGCCCGGGGCTATTCACCTCGGCGGCGTGGATGCCGCACCTTCCTTGGTTCAAGGCGCAGCGGTGGTTATCGGCTCATGACCAGCACAGTCCTCACCGATGCATTGGCTCGCGCCACCGACACAGTGGCAGCGGTAGTGGGTCGTGGGGTCCTCGCCGAAGGTGGGCGGCAGATCGTCGCCCACCTCGGCACTGGGCCTTATCTGCTGGTTGCGGACCACAACACCTGGGCAGCTGCCGGAGAGCAACTGGAAGTGGCCCTTCGCGAGGCTGGAGCTACCAAGGTTGAGATCATGCGGTTCGCGGAGCCGCCTTACGCCGATTCCTCGACGGCCGGCATCATCCAAGACCGCCTGGGGGAGGGGGTCATCCCGGTGGCGGTGGGGGCCGGCACGATCAACGACTTGGTGAAAGTGGCTGCCTTCGAGGCAGGAGGTCCCTACGCCTGCGTCGGAACCGCTGCCTCCATGGACGGCTATACCGGTGCTGGCGCGCCCATGAGCAAGGATGGGGTGAAGGTCACCCTCAACTGCAAGGCCCCGGCCGTGGTCGTTATGGACCTAGACGTGATCGCTGCCGCGCCCGCTCATCTGACCGCCTCCGGATACGGCGACCTGGCAGCCAAAATCCCTGGCGGGGCTGACTGGATTCTGGCCGATTACACCTGTGTTGAACCTATCAACCCGGAAGTGTGGGCGATGGTGCAGTCAGGGGTTGCTGAAGCCCTATCGCGCCCCGACGATCTTGCCGCAGGTGATCCCGATGCCTTCGACGGCCTCGTCGAGGGTCTATGCCTGTCTGGTCTGGCGATGCAAGCCTATGGCGGCACTCGACCAGCCTCTGGTGCTGAGCACTATTTCAGCCATCTGTGGGAACTCGCTGGCCTGGGCGCCGACCAGGATCCACCGCTCACCCACGGTGCCAAGGTCGCGATTGGCTCCTTGGCGATGTGCGCCTTCTATCAGGCCCTGCTGTCCCGCGATCTGCGGTGCCTCGACGTGGCTGACGTCGCTGCGGCTCGACAGCCCTGGTCCGAGATCGAGGCCGACATCCGCTCCCATTTCACCGGTGCTTTAGCCGATCATGCAGTCAACGAGACCAAGGCCAAGTACTGTGCCGGTGCTGACCTCGTTGCCCGACTGCAACCCTTGGTGGACCGCTGGGATGAGGCTCGGAACCGGTTAGCAGACCAATTGATGAGGGTGGATCAGCTCAGTGACCAGCTGCGTCGCGCCGGAGCCCCCTCACGCCCCCAGGACATCGGAGTTACCCCTGACCAGGTGCGGGAGATGTTCCGGAAGGCGATGTACTACCGCAGCCGATACACCGCCCTAGACCTCGCCTGGGAGCTGGGACTATTCGACGAGCTGGTCTCCGAGGTGTTCACCAGCATCTGGATTGACCATCCTTGATGACCCATGACATGCCCCATGTTGGGTTGAGGCGCCCTTGCTTTGACCCCATGGGGCAGCTCAGGTAGCATGATCAGGCGTGTCCGCTGACGCGGGCACTGTGTGCGTGCCCTGGCATGGCTGGATCCTTGAGTTGCGATTGATCCATGGCCTGTGCGGAGTTCGCACGGCAGCCGATGTGACGGCGCAAGTACGGAAACGGTGACCCGGAACGCCCATCATGGCTGGCTGCGAGCCAGGGATACCCGTCCAGACAACGAAAGTGATACC
>JBHAEB010000011.1:0-22289 GCA_041855345.1 Arachnia sp.
AAGACGTCCATCCCGAAGGACCCGGCCGGCACGGTGAAATGCTGCATGACGCCCGGCAGATCACAGAAGCGGCAGTCGATAGTTTCGATGCCCTCCTGTGTGACGAAGGCTAGAAGCTCTTCGGCGTTTTGGAACATTGATTCCTCCAGTTGTCGTGGGAACGTGGACCAGCTTAGGGCGATCAGCGTCGATGAGCGGCTAGGTGGGCGGGGTTTCGCAGCCCTGGCTGTTGGTGCCTCTTTATGAAATATAGTATGACTACTATTTCCTATAGCGGGTCTATAACATTGAGCTTCGGGTTGATGCTTGTCAGCGGAAGGATCGGTGGTGTTATGGAGGAGCGGGTCTTCAATCGGATCGCGGTGCTGCGTGCTGATCGTCAGGTCAGTCGCCGCGATCTCGCCGAAGCTCTCGGGGTGCACTACCAAACCGTGGGCTATCTGGAGCGGGGCCGCTATGCCCCATCGTTGCATCTGGCCCTGCGGATCGCGAGGTTCTTTGATGTCCCGCTGGAGTCGGTCTTTTCACTCGAGGAGTTTCCCCGTATTCAGTGATCCCGTCAGATAGTGCTGCAAGACTGGGCCGATCAGTTCTGCCGCTTCGTCAGTGCTCAGGCTCGCGATGGGTTCGATGCCAACGATATGGCGAGCGATCACGAATCCCGCCATCTGGGAACCAGCCAGGCTGGCTCGCAGCCGACGCTCCTCCTCGGGCCCGTCGAGGTGGGAAACGATGCGCTCCAGCAGAAATCGGGTGGCGAAATCCCGCATCACATGGCCTTTTCCACCGAGGGCGCGGCGCACCACGGCTTTGAGGGCTGCAGCGGCAGGGGAGGTCCAGATCCTGTCGGCGGCTCGAACCAGAGCCTGACCCCACATCCTGTGGTCATGGGTGGTGACCTCAATCTCCATCTCGTCAAGGTGGATAGCCTCCTCCATGACCGCGTTGAATAGCCCCTCTTTGGATCCGAAATAGTGATGTATCAAGGCTGCATCTACGCCTGCTTCCTTGGCGATGGCGCGTGTGCTGACCGATTCGAAGGCATTGTGTGCGAAGAGTTGGGCGGCGGCTTGATGGAGCCGCTGCCGGGTGCGTTCGCTCTTAGAAGGTGTGGTCTTAGGATAGGTCATTGGGTCTTCCTTGGCATGGATGCGGCCGCCACGAAGAGGGCAGCGATGATGGCCAATGTCAGGGCGCCGAAACGCCACCAGCTGCCGTTAGCCAGCTCGGCATTGGCCACGACATCGCCCACAATATCCACGGCCCAAGTCATAGGAAGCCACCGTGCGATTTCTGCCAACACATCGGGCATTTGCTCGCGAGGAACCAACAGGCCACACAGAAACACCTGGGGAACGATGAAAACGGGCATGAACTGCACCGCCTGGAATTCAGTTCGGGCGAAGGCTGATGCCAATAGGCCGAAGGCGACCCCCAACACCGCGCCGAGGAAGGCCAGCAGGGTGAAGGCCCACACCGGACCCGCAATCTCAATTCCCATCGGCCCTAGCAGCAGGGAAACCAAGATGGTGCTCTGCGCGACTGCCAGTACCCCGAAGGTCGTCGCATAGGAGGCCAGCAGATTCCAGCGGGTCAGGGGAGTGGTCAAGATACGTTCGAGGGTCCCTGAAGTGCGCTCGCGCAACATAGTGACCGAGGTGACCACGAACATCAAGAACATCGGCAGTACCGCCAGCATGATGGGTCCGACCCGCTCAAAGGTGGTGGGCTGCCCAGGTAGCCGGGGAACATCGTGGAACACGTAGTACAGCAAGGTGAGCAGGAGCGGAGGAACGACCAAGATCAACGCGACGGCCCGGGGATCGCCGCGGAGTTGGCTCGTAATCCGAGCGATAGTGGCGATGGCGGCTGGGGCTGTGCGCTGCTGGGCTGTCATGCTGCGACCGCCTTAATCAGGGCGAGGAAGGCCTCCTCGGGGGTGTGGGTATTGGTTGCCTGCTGGATCTCGGCGACGGGTGCGTGGGCCAGGAATCGGCCTTCGCGCATCAACAGTGCGGCATCGCACCGGATGGCCTCATCCATGACATGGCTGGAGATGAGCACGGTGACCCCACCATCAGCCAGGTCGCGGAATAGCCGCCAGAGTGCTTCGCGGGTCAATGGGTCTAGTCCGACGGTGGGTTCGTCGAGGATCAGCACCTCGGGACCTCCGACGAGGGCGCAAGCCAAGGAAGCGCGACTTGCCTGACCGCCGGAAAGCTGGTCGACGCGGCGGTTGCGGTAGTCGCCGAGTTGGACCTGTTCGATGGCTTCGTCGATGGCCGCTGTGGGAGCCCCCACTAGGCGGGCGAAGTAGGTGACATTCGCGGCCACGGTGGCATCGGTGTAGATGCTGACAGCCTGCGAGGTATAGGCCACTCGGTGGCGGAGCTGGGGATGCCCGGCTGGCAGCCCCAGCAGGGTGGCTGAACCTGAGGTGATGCGTTGAACCCCCATGAGGGCCCGCATCAGGGTGGTCTTACCGCAGCCAGAGGGTCCCAGCAGTCCGGTAATAGATCCGGGGGACAGCTCCAGGTCAACTCCGTGGAGGACGGGAACCTGGCCTCGATGAACCACGAGTTGGCTAGCCCGAATCGCGTATTCATCAATTGATGAGTTCATCATGTGATGAATAATACGCCAAGGGCCATGTTCCTACCGACGAACAACCGATGTCGCCAGAACCCGGTGATAGGCCCCCGGGCCATCGACGACCGGGGGCAACAACTCACACTGGGCCTGGCGACCAGAACCCCATGTATCGGGGCTAACCCACGACTGGAGGCCCAACTATCGGGGCTATCTCATAGGCGACGGTGGTTAGGCCTTTTGGACGGTAATGCTCCAGCCCGCATCACCCTCGCGGTCAAAGGAGGTGACGGGATAGCCGTTCTCTGCCGCCCAACGCGGGATGGCTTCTGTGGCCTGAGTGCAGTCGAAGTTGATGCGCAGTTGATCGCCAACTGGGAGGCTAGCCATCGCGACCTTAGCTTCGGCCAGGGGGAACGGGCACACCTCGCCAGCGGTTTCAAGAACGTGCACAGTGGACATGAATACTCCTTAACGTGAAGTTGCAGGCATCGACTATTAGGACGCGGTGGTGACCGCAGGGACTTCGGTCAGGGCTTTGGTCTTGGGGCGGAGGAAGACCTTGGCTGCGATTCCGACTCCAAGGAAGAAACTGCCGAAGGCGAGGAATCCGTTGAGGCTCAGTTCGGCAGAGCCCACCAAGGCATTGCCGATGGTGCAGCCACCGGCCAGACTGGCCCCAATACCCATAGCCAAGCCGCCTACCAGGGACTTGACTAGGGTGGCTGCGTCGGGAACCCGGAGCCGGAATTCTCCGGAGGCCTTGGCAGCGATATAGGAGCCGATGATGATCCCGACCACCAGCAGGGTGCCCCAGTTGGCTAAGGCTTTAGTGTCGCCCGCCACGATCCCATAGGCCAGATTGGCCGATGGCGTGGTGATGCCCAGACCAGAGTCGCGGCCGGTGGCATAGCTCAGCGGATAGGCGGCAATCGCAATGAGCCCCACCAGAACCGCGGTGACGAAGGGGTGCCACGGCTTCTCGAACAGCCAGTAGGCCAGACCGCTGCGCTGCGGGGGCAAGGTGGCAACCTTAAGCCCCCGATCCGCCTGGATGTGACGCCATGCCAGCCAGCCGACCCCAGCCACCAATACCACGACGAGCAGCCAGGGGGTGATACCTAAGAGCGCATAGGCCGTGGTCAAACCGGTGTCGTTGACCTCCCGGAGGCCCTGATCCAGGGGCTGAAGGATGCCGCGCTTCATGGCAGCGGCGGAGATAGCGTAGGCGATCAGCGCCAGCCAGGAACCGATAAGGCCCTCTCCGGCACGGTAGTAGGTGCCGGTGGCGCAGCCTCCGGCCAAGACGATGCCGACACCGAAGATCAGGCCGCCGATAACAGTAGCTAAGGGGGTCAGCGGCTCACCGGAGTCGTGGACCACACCGAGGTCACGAAGGATAAAGAAACCTACCGAAGAGACCGCAATAGCGATGAGAAAAGCGGTCAGCCAGCGAGTGCGGCCTGAGGTCCAGACCTCACGCAGGGCGCCGGTGACGCAGAATCGGCCGCGCTGAAGGACGAAACCCAACAGGGCGCCAAGGAGCAGGCCGGAGCCTAGTAAAAGAAATTGAGTCATGATTCTTCCTGAAACCGGGGATACATGGGTCGCCGAAGCGATGTGAATGGTTCAGGAAAAACAGGTCATGGTTGCGGTGCGCAATAAATCGACGTGTAGGCGCACGGTCAGCATGACGCCAGGCTGGATAACAGCTGGGCAAAACATGATGGCACCTCCTTCGTCGTGTGCCACCATAAATGAAAATGCGGGAATCGTGACATCCACAACGAATCGGTCCCAGATGGCGGGAAAAGGCCGATATCGGGAATAAACCAACCAGGCTGCAGTGTTGAGGTGTATCCGCGCTGGGGTGGGGCGGATAGCCGGGCTGACAGCTGCAACCCAAGTGGAGGAGTGATGGACCAAGATCCGACGATACGGCCACTGAAGATCGAGGATGCACCTCGTGTGCTGGAAGCGTTCACCTTGGCTGAGGACATGTCGCGTCAGGGGGAGGTGACCACCCTTGAGGAGGCGCATGGGTATATAGAACGACTCTTGGCGCCTACCCAGCGGGCATCCGCGATCGTTGATGAGGCAGATCTGATGCTCGGGTTGGTTGTGATCACGATTGATCAGGAAAATCACAACGGCTGGTTCTGGTACTGGGCCCATCCTGCCGGTCGCGGCAAAGGCTGGACCAGCCGGGCGGCAGCCACCATCGCCAACTGGGCGCTGGCTGAGGGCGGGCTACATCGCCTTGAACTGGGGCACCGAGCCAACAACCCTGCCTCGCGGGCGGTAGCGATCGCAGCCGGGTTCATTCATGAAGGCACTGAACGGGAACGTTTCCTCGTCGATGGTGAGCGTATCGATGTGCTGACCTATGGTCGGCTCAGCCATGATCCCGTCCCCGCCACCCAGCCGCTGGCCTGGAAATCCGGGCCTCCGCTATAGAGCAGGAGCGACATCTACCTCGGAGCAGTTCACTCCTCGACAGGTGAGGTAACCGCCTACAGCGGCCAAGCGCAACCGAGGAAGACCGTGAATTCGGCACGGAGTCGTGACTGTCGCAGTGGGAGTAGTGCGTTTATCCTGCGCCCAAGCAGAGCTGGGTAGGCTTCGGTATCCCGCATTCATAGGGATCGGTCTTGGACGCCCATATGGATAGCAAATCAGCGAAAAGGTGCTGGTGAGTCTGACGCATCGAGGAATTGACCTGGCAGCCTGCCGATTCACCATGGATAGGTCTCGACGGTCAGTCAGCAGCGTCGGGTCAGGAGTCTTCCGGATGGAAGGTGCCGTCGAACCTGATATACCCAGGAGCCGACCTGGCAGCCTGCCGATTCGTCAGGGATAGATCTCAACGGTCAGTCCGCAGCCTCGAGCCAGGCATCTTCCAACTGGTCGCGACGGGCTTGGGCGGCACGAAGCTCGGCATCCAGCCTGGCGAGTTGTTCATAGTCGGTGGCGGCCTGGCTCATCGCGGTGTGGAGAGCTTCGATCTCAGCCTCAGCCTTGGCGAGCTGGGACTCTAGCCGGGCTAGTTCCTTCTTTCGGGCCCGCTCATTCGCGGCAGCCGACTTCGGCTTGGTGGCAGCCACCGCCGTGACGGGTTGAGCTTCAGCTGCCCGACGTCGCTGCAGATACTCCTCAACACCGCCAGGCAGCAGCACACAGGAGCCATCACCCATGAGGGCCCAGGAATAGTCGGTGACCCGCTCCAAGAAATAGCGGTCGTGACTTACCACGATGAGTGTGCCCGGCCAGGTGTCGAGGTAGTCCTCAATGACGGTGAGGGTGTCGATATCCAGGTCGTTTGTGGGCTCGTCCAGGATCAGGACATTGGGTTCCTCTAGCAGCAACCGCAGAAACTGCAACCGTCGACGCTCACCGCCAGACAGGTCGCCGGTGCGTGCCATTAATTTGTCGCCGGTAAAGCCGAACTCCTCAAGGAGGTTGCTGGCGGAGGCTTCGCGTCCCGTAGCCAGCTTGGTTTGCTGTTTGAGCCGGGTTACTGATTGCAGCACCCGGTCCTCGTCGTCCAACTCGCCGACGCTCTGCGACAAGTAGCCGATCCGCAGCGTGATACCGCGTTTGATCTTGCCGCCCTGCACCTCGCGAAGCCCCGCCAATAGGTCCAGCACAGTGGTCTTACCCGCGCCATTGACCCCCACCAAACCAATGCGGTCGCCAGGGCCGATAGACCAGGTCACGCGGTTAAGAAGCTGGCGCTCACCGACGGCATAGGAGACGTTGATCAGGTCAAAGACATCCTTGCCTAGTCGTGAAACCGCGAACTTCTCCAAGGCCAGCTTGTCCCGCGGTGGTGGGACATCGCTGATCAGGGCCTCCGCCGCATCGATTCGGAACTTCGGCTTTGAGGTTCGCGCGGGTGCGCCGCGTCGCAGCCAGGCCAACTCCTTGCGTGCCAGGTTCTTCCGGCGGGCCTCGGCAGCTGCCGCTTGGCGCTGCCGCTCCACCCGAGCCAATACATAGGCCGCGTAGCCGCCGTCATAGGCGTCTACAACACCGTCGTGTACCTCCCATATGCGGGTGCACACCTCGTCGAGGAACCAGCGGTCGTGGCTGACCACGAGCATGGCTAGCCCGGCTCGGGTACGGGCCCGCAGGTGATCGGCTAGGAAAGCGATGGCTTCCACGTCGAGATGGTTGGTGGGTTCGTCGAGCACGATGAGGTCATGGTCGCCGAGCAGCACCTCAACCAGACCGACACGGCGACGCTCACCCCCAGAGAGGGTCTCGATAGGACGATCTAAGTCAACCCCTGCCAGTAATGCATCGACGATGGCGCGGCGATCAGCCTGCGCGGCATACACATGATCGGCTGCGCCATCCAGAATCACCTGCCGGATGGTCTGGCCAGGCATGCCCGAGTGGTGCTGCGTAAGCACCCCGATAGATGCCGAGTTGGAGACGGTAACGCGCCCGGAATCGGGCAGCAGATCCTTGGTGATGATCCGCAACAAGGTGGTTTTGCCATCGCCATTGCGCCCGACGACGCCGATGACTTCACCCTCGCCAACCCCCAGGCTCACCCCATCAAGAAGGGTGCGGGTGCCGAAGGCGTGCGTGACCGACTCGAGATTGACCAGGTTCGCCACGGATCAGCGACCGCGCATCGCTTGCCGTGCACCCTTCATCCCACCCTTGCCGGTGGGCATGGGGCCCTTAGGCAGCGGCACCTTCGGGCGCATCGCATCTAGAGCCTTGAGCCGCACCTGCACCTCGGCGATCTTCGTTTCGGTCAATGCCTTCGGCAGCTTCTTGATCTCCTCAGCCAATTTGTCCAATGGCACCTGGCCCGCGCCCTTGCCGACAACCATCGTTGTCACATTGACCCCATAGGCGACCTGCTCGTGCTTGCGTTTCTCGGAGGCCAGCAGCGTCTTCAGGTTGCGCGACTCACCCTCGCCGATGAGAATCAACCCGCCAGGACCGATGACCCGATGCACCACATCGGCGGAATCGCGGTTCCGGGTCGCGGCCACAACCGAGGTGTAATGCCATTTCTTACCGAGCATGCCCATCGCAAGCTCAGCGGACCCAACCTGACCGTCATACCGGGCGTAGGCGGCGCGCTTGACCCGACGCACGAACACCAGCATCGCCACCAGCAAGCCAGTCATCACGCCCAAGATGCCCCACAAGATGGGGGAGTTCAGCCAGAACCCGAGCAGTAGCAACAGGACGAAGGGGATCGAGCCGACCCCCAGCAGAATCCACGGCAGCTTCGGATCATGCTGTTTGGTGAGCTTGTAGCTCTCCTTGATCTGACGGATCTGGCCCCAATCGGCTGGATCTGTGGAGTTCTTGCGACGCAGTTTCTCTGCGCGACGCTGCTCCTTTTGTTTCTGCGCCAATTCCTTGGCGCGTTCCCCGCGTGCCATCATTTACCTTCCGCCTCCCGCGCTGCCTTCTTACGCTCTTCCATTGCTGTGCGATACAGCCTGCCGGCTCGGTACGACGAACGGACCAGCGGCCCCGACAGCACGCCAGAGTAGCCGATCTGTTTCGCCTCCTGAGCCAGTTCCTCGAACTCATCGGGATGCACCCATCGCGCGATCGGCAGCAGGGTCGGTCCCGGCCTGAGATACTGCGTGATGGTGATCAATTCGCATCCCGCGTCGTAAAGATCACGGAGGGCCTGAGAGATTTCCTCGCGCTGCTCACCCATACCCAAGATGAGATTCGACTTCGTGACCAGCCCGGCATCACGGCTCATCCGCAACACCTCAAGGGAACGGTCGTAGCGGAACCCAGGACGAATCCGTTTAAAGATCCGAGGCACTGTTTCGATATTGTGCGCAAAAACCTCGGGGGTAGCGTCGAATAACTGCTGCAATAAATCGGGTTTCCCGGAGAAATCCGGAGCCAGCATTTCGACGCCAACCCCTGGATTGACGGCATGGATCTGCCGGATGGTCTCGGCATAGAGCCAAGCGCCCTCGTCGGGAAGATCGTCGCGGCACACCCCAGTCACGGTGGCATAGCGCAACCCCATCTGCTTGACCGAGGCCGCGACCCGCATCGGCTCGGCTGGATCATAGCCCTCTGGTTTGGCCGAGGTGATCTGGCAGAAATCGCAACGTCGGGTGCACTGGTCACCACCGATCAGGAAGGTGGACTCCCGATCCTCCCAACATTCGAAAATATTGGGGCAGTGGGCTTCAGCACAGACGGTGTGGAGTTCGGCCCCTTTGACGATCTGCTGAAGGTCCCTGAAATTTGGTCCAGTGCGTGCCGTCGTGCGAATCCACGCCGGCTTGCGTTCGATCGGAGTTTGGGCGTTCTTGGCCTCAATGCGCAGTAGGCGACGCCCCTCCGGATGTACAGCAGTCACGCGGTGGATGATACCTGGGATTCGAAGCCAGCCAGCGCCACCCTCAGGTGTGGCTCCAGATCATGGGCGACAGCGGCGACATCCCACTGGCCAGGTAACTCCTCGGCCAGCGAGGTAACTCCAGCATCTTGAATCCCACACGGGATGATGTTGCCGAATGCGGACTGATTAGGCAGGACGTTGAGGGCGAAGCCGTGCAAGGTGGTGCGTTTCGATACCCGGATACCGATCGCGCAGATCTTTCGTTCAATCTTGCCCGGGGCAGCTGGCAGCCACACCCCAGTGCGACCCGTTACCCGCATACTAGCCAGCCCATAGTCGGCCAGTAAGGCCATGATCGCGTCTTCGAAACGTCGGATTGGCTCCACCACACCTGCCTGTGCCGGCAGCGGCAGGATCGGATATCCAGTCAATTGCCCCGGACCATGCCAGGTGATCTTTCCGCCCCGATCCACATCGACCACTGGGGTTCCATCGAAGGGCCGCTCCGCAGGCAACGTGGATCTGCCAGCGGTGTAGACCGGATGATGCTCCAGCAAAATCACGTGGCCCTCACGCTCGCCAGCAGCGACGGCAGCATGGACCTCACGTTGATAATCCCAGGCCTGTTGATAGTCACTGAGATAGCGTTGCGGGCCCAGACCTCGGTATTCGAAAGTCAACATCGTCGGTCATTTTAAACCCCACAAGCGTGTTGTCGCCCGGCACGGGCACAATGGCCTCCATGATCCGAACCGTTGAACGCGACCGTTGTCCTGGCTTGCTGCGCCCCTATCACACGGTGGATGGGAATATGATCCGGCTGCGATTGCCTGGCGGTTTTGTCCAAGCCGATCAGGTCCTCGCCGTGGCCAAGCTGGCCGCCGAGTATGCCAATTCAGAGATTCAGATCACCAGCCGCAACAACCTGCAGGTACGTGCCCTACCCGAGCCCATTCCGGCTGGATTCGTCAAAGGGGCCTATGACACCGGACTCATGCCCTCTCCTCGTCATGAACGCATCCGCACCGTGGTGTGTTCGCCATTGACCTCCGTTGCCCCAGTTCATGCCGATCTGTCCGGCCTAGTAGCGGCCCTCGACGAGGCGATCATCGCTGATCCTGAGCTTCCCAATCTGCCGGGCCGGTTCCTCTTTGTGCTCGACGACGGTTCCGATGATGTGCTGGGGGAGGCCTTCGATGTGGGCTATCGAGCCCTACCGGATTCACGAGCTGTGGTTTTCGTTGGTGGCTGCGACCAAGCCCGCGAGATCGACGCTCAGCAGGCGGTACCGACGCTCGTGGAGCTCGCCCACCGATTCTTGGCGGTCGCTGAATCTGGTGAGAAACCAGCCTGGCATGTTCGGGAATTACCGAACCCAGCCTTACTGCTGGAGGGGATTGGTACCCCGATCAGCTACCAGCGCCCACCAGCTGAGCGTCCCCTGGCTTACGGGGCCCATCATGGTGCCGCTGTTGTTGGCGTGCCGTTAGGGCTATTGACTTTGACCCAGGCCGAAACCTTGGCTCGGATAGCCGCCCACACCAGCCAAGGCCGGCTCGTATTCACTCCATGGCGGGGTGTGGTGGTTCCGGGCGCCGCCGAGTTCCTCGATGAGTTGGCTGCTGCCGGGTTGATGACCAGCCCCCAATCGGTGTGGCTGACCTTGACGGCGTGCTATGGCAAGCCGTGCAATAACGCCCAAGTGGACACCCGAGCTATCGCGGAAGAGGTCGCTGGTAGGCACCCCGACCAGTTCCAGCAACTGATTCACATCTCTGGTTGTGACCGGGTTTGTGGGGAACCCGGCGGCCACCACATCGGTGTGATCGCCCCCGCTGATGCTGACGTCGTGCTCTCGGCATCTGTAGGGTGACCGCCATGATTCGACGCCCAACCCGACGGTATTCCTACCAGACCGATGGCAACGCCATCTATCTCGAATCCTTCCGCCAGATTCGTCAGGGGGCTGATCTCTCGGCTTTCACCCCAGACCAGGCCCAGGTAGCGGTCCGCATGATTCACGCTGCCGGTGATTTGAGCCTGCCCCGGCATATCGCCTTCCATCCCGATCTGGTAGACGCGGCCCGGGCCGCCTTGCAGCAGGGCGTCGCGATCTTCTGCGATGCCAATATGATCAATGTCGGCATCACCCGCACTCGCTTACCGGCTAATAACCAGGTGCATTGCATGCTGCGTGATAGCCGAGCAGCTGAACTGGCAGCCGAATGGGGAACCACCCGATCCGCAGCTGCGGTCTCCCTATGGGGTGATGAACTCGACGGTGCAGTCGTGGCCATCGGCAACGCCCCCACCGCGCTATTCCACCTCCTTGAGATCATCGCCGATGGCGGCCCTCGGCCTGCCGCGATCATCGGGGTCCCGGTCGGATTCGTCGGCTCCGCAGAATCCAAACAAGCCCTAGCGGACTCGGATCTCGGGGTGCCATGGCTTGTCGTCCATGGCAATCGCGGGGGTTCGGCGATGGCGGCCTCGGCGATCAACGCCCTAGCGAAGGAGACAGAGCTGTGACCGGCACCCTCTACGCCGTCGGTGTTGGTCCTGGTGATCCTGAACTGCTCACCCTCAAAGCAGTACGACTGCTGGCCGGTGCCTCGGCGGTGGCCTGTTTCAGCGGACCGGGGCGTCCCTCCATCGCAGCTGGCATCGCCAAGGAATATATTCCGGACTCGGTCCCAGTGGTCACCTTCGAATACCCCGTCACTACCGGTATCACTGATCATCCCGGCGGCTACGACGGGGCCATGACCGATTTCTACGATGCCGCGGCGGCACGCTGCCGGGAGCTGCTGGCCGACGGGGATGTGGTCCTACTCGCCGAGGGCGATCCACTGTTCTATTCCACGAATATGTACTTGTTGGACCGACTCGCCGACTACAACTGCCAGGTGGTTCCTGGAGTGACCTCCACCCAGGGCGCCACCTCAGCGGTAGGGGTGGCGCTGAGCCGGCATGAGGATGTTGTCACGATCCTGCCCGGCACCCTCAGCGAGGCGGAGTTGGCGTGGCGGCTGGCCCAAACCGATGCCGCGGTGATCATGAAGCTGGGCCGTAACTTCGCCAAGGTCAGGGCAGCCCTCGTGGCGGCCGACTGCCTGGAACGCGCGGTGTATGTGGAACGCGCCACCTGGCAGGAACAACGCATCACCCCCGCAGCCGAGGTTGACCCCGCCACCGCCCCCTATTTCTCCGTCGTCCTGGTTCCAGGACGTGACCGCAGGGCCGACGATCAAGGCCGGGTGCGGCAGCCGGCAGCCGAGGCCGAACCTCAGCCACACAACGGACAGATCTATGTTGTCGGGCTGGGACCGGGACCCGATAAGTGGTTGAGCCCTGAGGCCCATGAGGTCCTGGGCCGGGTTAACCACGTTTTCGGCTATGCCCCCTATGTGCGTCGGGTACCACCCCGCGAAGGAATGCAGCTTCACCCTTCCGGCAATACCGTCGAGGTCGAACGTGCCCGCGAAGCCCTCGACCTGGCGCTGACGGGGGAGCCGGTGGCCATCGTCTCCGGTGGCGATGCGGGCGTCTTCGCCATGGCTGCCGCAACCTTCGAGGCCGCCGACGATCCGCGCTACGCCGATGTCGAGATCACTGTCATCCCCGGTATTACGGCCGCTCAGGCCGGGGCAGCGTTGGCGGGGGCTCCGCTGGGAGGGGATTTCGCCTGCGTCTCCCTATCGGATCGGTTGAAACCTTGGGATATCGTCGCCCAGCGGCTACGCCACCTGGGTAAGGCTGATATGGCTGTGGCCATTTACAACCCACGCTCTATCGCCCGCCCGGACCAGCTGCACACCGCCAAAGCGGTATTGCTGGAGGATCGCGATCCTGCGACGGTCGTGGTGCTGGCCCGCGATGTGGGTCGAGCCGAGCAGTCACTGACGGTGACCACCTTGGGTGACTTTGACCCCTCCCAGGTGGATATGAAGACCCTGGTGATCATTGGCTCATCACAAACCCGGATCACGGCTGCTGGGAGGGTGTGGACCCCACGTTACGTGGATTGATCGAGGCAATCGCCTCCTCTCAGCTAGAGGGGGCAGAAGATCCCGCGCTACGTGGATTGATCTCGGGGCTGTGACCCGCCTCGGCTGCCCAGAGCGGACCCCGCGTTGTGTGGATTGATCCACAGACTGCGCGGCTCAAGTCGGCGTCGCTGAGCGGACCCGCGATATATGGATTGATCGGCTGCCATATCGGCGACGGCTCGGTCGGTCCCGTGGATCCCGCGTTATCTGAATTGATCATTCTGCTGGTCTGGAATGAGAAGCTGACTAGCTGCAATATTGTCGGAGTCGATATCTGGAATTGATCAAGTCCAATCTGACGTGACCTTGGTGGTGAAAATCGCTAAGGTGACGCGCAGCGTGGGTTCGTCACGAGGAACCCGGTGAGAATCCGGGACGGTCGCGCCACTGTGAGCCAACTCCGGCAAGTCAGGAACTCGGTCCACGTTTCGACGCGGAACGCATGATTCCGCAGAAGGGAAGATGGCTTATGCACATCGCAGAGGGCTTCCTGCCCCCGGTGCAAGCCGCCGCATGGTTCGCGGTAGCCACACCATTTGTGGTCCACGGCGCCATGGCCGTGGTGAAGCAGGTTCGTCAAGACCCCGATTCCAAGCTGTTGCTGGCAGCTGCTGGGGCATTCACCTTCGCGCTGTCGGCGGTGAAACTGCCCTCGGTTACTGGCTCCTCCTCGCACCCCACCGGGACCGGGGCGGGTGCGGTGCTGTTCAGGCCGCCGGTCATGGCATTCCTGGGCTTTATCGTGTTGGTTTTCCAGGCCATCTTGTTGGCCCATGGCGGATTGACGACGCTGGGCGCCAATGTGTTTTCTATGGCCATCGTCGGCCCCTGGGCGGGCTACCTGATGTGGGTGATGCTGCGCAAGGTCAACCAGCTGGTGGCGATCTTCTTCGCCTTCGCGATTGCCGATCTCGCCACCTATGTCACCACGTCGGTGCAGCTGGCTATCGCCTATCCCAGCTTTGAAGGCGGCTTTGGTGCGGCCTTGGCTAAGTTCATGTCGGTGTTCGCGCTGACCCAGATTCCGCTGGCTCTGGCTGAAGGCGTGCTCGGTATCTTCCTGTTCGCCTTCCTCACCAAGGTGGCTGGGCCAGAACTGCGCAAGCTCGGTGTTCTCGCTCCCAAGACTGTGGCGGTGGCGTCATGAAACTCAACAAGTGGGGAATCCTCCTAGGCGTGATCGCCCTCGTGGTGCTGTTCTGCATCCCGTTCTATACCGCACCGGCTGAATCGGAATTCGGTGGAACAGATGCTGCGGTGACCGAGATGCTGGAAGAAACCGGTGCCGAGCCGTGGTTCGAACCCATCGCACCACCAGCTGGTGGCGAGATTGAGTCAGGCCTATTCGCCATGCAGGCGGCCCTGGGCTCCGGCATCCTGTTCTACTGCCTTGGTCGTCTCTCCGGAAAACGCAAGGCTGAACAGGAACACGCAACCGCTGCTCCCGTTGCGGATTAGCGGCCTCGACGATGCTGCGTGGGGGAGTCCCTGGCGCGGCATTCCGGTTGGTCAGAAGGTGGGCTGTTCGCTCGTGCTGGTGCTCACCGCACTGCTGGCCCGCCCCTGGCCAACCGCTGTGCTGATCGCGGCGATTGCGGTGGCTGCATTGCTTTCTGCACGGGTACCAGCCCGCATGATCGTGGCGGCCATGACTGCCCCCGCGGTGTTCATCATCCTGGGTGCAGCCTCGGCGATGGTGACCATTGGTGGCTTCGACGGGTCCGGCTGGCGTTGGGGACAGCTGGGCGTTCGTGAAGCAGACCTCACTGTGGGGATCAATCTGGTGCTGCACGCCACCGCAGGCACCCTCGCGGTCTTCGTCATGGCCATGACCACCCCGATGGTGGACCTGTTGAGTTGGCTGAGGAAGCTACGCATCCCGGAGCCACTGATCGAGATCGCCTCGCTCATGTACCGGATGATATTTACCGCCTGGAACTCCTTCGTGCTGGTCCGCGCCGCCCAGCAACAGCGACTGGGAGGTACCGGCGGGGTTCGTAAGCGGCTCGCCGAGGCCGGGCAGCTCGTCGGTGCGGTGGCGGTGCGGAGCTGGCAGGCATCGGCGCGTTTAGCCGATGGGCTGGCTATTCGAGGCCACGAAACGAGCTTGACCACGTTACCGACCAGACGCGGCTTAGGGCACCTGCCATGGTGGCTGCCGCTGGCCTATGCCTGCACGATTGGAGTGGCCCTGTGGGTGGGGTAAAACTTGCCGCCTCGAAAGTGATCAGCGGCTACGAGGGTCGGCAGGTGCTGCGCGACCTAGACCTGGTGGTGCCTGCGGGGGCGCGCCTGGCGCTGCTGGGGGCCAATGGCTCAGGGAAAACGACGCTGCTACGCACCCTGGCCGGGGCACATAAGCCTGATAGTGGTCAGGTGCTGCTTGATGGCAGTCCGCTTCGTTTCGACAAACGAGGGCTTCGGGAACATCGTCGTCGAGTGCAGCTGGTGCTCCAGGATCCCGACGACCAGCTCTTTTCTGCTGATGTGCGTCAAGATGTCAGTTTCGGGCCGCTGAATATGGGGCTGTCGGTGGCCGAGGCCGAGCAGGCTACCGACCGGGCCATTGCGCTGCTTGGAATCGAGCACCTCGCTGATAGACCCACCCACCAACTCAGCTATGGCGAACGCAAACGTGCCGTCATCGCCGGTGCCTTAGCGATGAATGTCGAGGTGCTGCTGCTGGATGAACCAACAGCAGGCCTGGACCCAGCCAGCGTCGATGCGCTGTTAGCGACGTTGGCAGATATCAATGCATCCGGAACTACCTTGGTCTTTGCCACCCACGAGGTCGATAATGCGCTAGCTTTCGCCACCCACGCGGCTGTCATGACCGAGGGCAAGCTCCGGCAAGGCAGCCCCGTTGAGTTACTCGGCGACGCCGAACTGCTTTCTGGTGCGCGACTGCGGCAGCCCATGATGTTGGAACTGTCGGCTGCCCTGGGCTGGGATCCACCGGCGTTGAGTGTGTCCCATGCTGTTCAGCATTGGCGCCACCCGTGATCCTCGGCGACCGGGCGGAATCCGGTCAGCTGAGTTAGCGGGTTTTCCCAATCCTCACCCCGGTTGGCCTTGACCGCGCCGAGGACGGTCAAAGCAGCCCAGGTCAGGACCCATAGTCCCAGCAGTGGCCGGATCCCCATGAAAGTCAACAGGATCGCCACGGGGTAGATCATCATGGCCAAGATCTGGAAATTCAGAGCCTTGGTGATCTCATGATGGGTGCGACCCTGACCCCGGGACATCAACCAGCCCAACCCTGGGCCAAGGGGGCCCAGGACGAGGGCACTGGCATGGGCGATTGGGGCCAGCTTGTCGGTATCAGGGTTGGTGAATCTGCTCGGGGTGGGGGTTCGAGGCTGGACCTCGGAGCGGCTGGATGCCGGGAGCGGCAGCCCATCGATGGCCAGGCGTAACTCGGCGTGGGTGTTAGCCCTCAGGGCCAGATTGAGGCGATGCTCCAGTTCCGGCTCATCAATCCGAGCATCGCTATAGGCGCGCTGAATAAGGTCAATGGTTCGGTCTCTGGTGGTTTCGCTGATCGCCTCGGAAGTCATGATTCCAGTCTCGATGGGATGAGCTGCGGTGACTATGCGGAACTGCCCTAGGATCTCCCTGAATCCACCCTGAGCTATGTGGATCCAGCCACCGCATCGGCAGTACCTAGAGCAGTCACCGGCAGGGTCTGGATCCCGATGAGTTCTAGGAAAAGACAGTCATAGTGGCCGCGGGCCTCGACGGTGACGGTGGTATCTGACACCTGCACCTTTCCCTGATACGGGCTGGACTCCAGATAGGTCGTCGCAGCAGCCTTGGCCGTTGTCATCTCGAGTTTGATGGCGCCGCCATCGCTGAAACCCACATGCTGTGCGCCTGCTCGGGCTGCTTCAGCGGCGACATTGCGGGCCAGCTGTTCGGCTCGGGCATGCCCGACGAGGTCCACCCCCAACCCGACGATTAACAGAAAAGCTAGGAGCGCAGCCACCAGCCACACTGTGATCGCACCGCGCTCATTGCGGCACTTGGCCAGCCTCATGTGTTGCATCCTAGACAGCCAGTGGGTCACCCCGCAGCCACGACGAGGGCAATGACCGAGCAGCCGCCACAGATGCCGAGCAACACCAGATCAGCCAGCTTGAACCGAGTCTGTAACCACCACAACACACCCACACCCACCAGCGTGGCCCACCCAACAGCAGGCACCGACACACTGGCGGCAGCCGCCACATTCATATTCGCGTCCACCATTGCGACGCTGGTGGTCAGCAGCAACCCACAGATCACGGGCATGATGTAGTTGCCCAGGCGACGAATAAACAACGACCGACCGACCTTGGCATATCCCGCCAGCAGCATCATCGCTGGGACACAACTGACCGCGATCGCCACCATGAAGGCGCCGAGTGAGAAGATCACGGCCAACGGCCAACCGCCGCAGGCCATACCGAAGGAAAACCCCACAGCCGAAGCGATCTTGACCAATATTGGTCCCGGTAAGGCATTGGCTACCGGCACCGTTTGGCCATAGAAGACATGGGGATCGACCATCCCCGAGGCGACGAAGAATCCGTCAGCGACCGCCACATAGGCCTCACCGCCGCCGAATGAGGTGGCGGTAGATAACCCCACCAACCCCAGGAATCGCGCCCCGGCAGGCCAGAACACTGCGGCAGCCAGCACCGCCACCAGCACCCCGATGAACAAGGCCGCACTATGCCAGGCGGCCCGATTGCCCCCGCCGGAACTGGGTGGATTGGGGCGAGGATGGAGGAGATGAACGACGGTGATGGCCACGATCGCCACCACGATCACCTGAACTGCTGTGAGCCGAGGTAACCCCAGCTGCCAGTCCCTACCGAGGAGCTTGCCAGCGGCACGCACCAGCAGCGGCCCGGCAGTGGCCACGAAGGAGGCTGCCATGATGGCGATCGCCCAGCCTTGCCGATCCGCTGCCTTAGCGATCACCTTGACGATGAAATGCCCCAGCAAAACCATGATGAATACGCTGATGCCCACCGCAGCAAATTCGACCAGCCGGATTCCTGCCGCTCCAATGGCATGAAAACTGGCTAGCAGAATCACGGTTGCCAATGCCCCAGGCAGGGCGACGGCGACCCCGGCAGCTAAGGCCATGACTGGGCGGCCCAGTTCTGCCCCAGCCAGCGCGGCCAATTTGACCGGCAGGGCGCCGGGGGTGAGGTTAGCGATGAGGGTGTGGGTGCCGAACTGCTGTGAGCTGAGTAATCGGCGCCGCTGCACTAATTCCTCGTCGATGACAGGGATCAGCACAGCGCCGCCACCAAAACCGATGGTCCCGACCCGCAGCATCGCCGTCAGTAGCCCCTTCGATCCCATGGCTTCACCTCCCTGTCTCGCCATAGCTATGAACAATTGGTTACAGGATAGCCGCTTGACACCGAATCGATTCGCGGGTCTACTATTCACATACGGTACTAGGGGAGGTGGCGATGGCGCCGGACTACTCGTTGTTGGGGTTACTGGCGCGTAAACCTGCCAGTGGCTATGACATTGGCAAATGGTTGCGCGTTGATGGTCGTTTCCTTGGCCGCAAACCGTCGATGACGCCGATCTACCGAGCCTTGTCTCAGTTACAGGAATTGGGGTGGGTTAATGCGGTGGTGGATCCGCGTGACGCCGCACCGGCAGCCAAGGTCTACCACCTCACCCCGGCTGGGCGACAAGCCCTCATTGAGTGGGCGAAAAGCCCCTATCGTCCAGCTGAACGACCCGCAGCCCCCGACCTATCAGACAGACTGAGTTTCGCCGGCCAGTTGGGTCCCGAATATGCGTTGGAGATCATCCGCACCGAGTTGGCCTTTCGCCGTCGCCAACGGGCCGAGGAACAAAGTTCACTGGCCGAATTGGATATCGATCCCATTGAAGAAATTGATCCAGGTTGGCTGCGTCGCCTGGACAGTCTGGTTCATGATCGCGGCTGGCAAGCTACGTCATTGCTTATTGGGTGGTTGGAAACTACCGAACGAGAACTGGCACGTGTTGTTGCGGAACAGCAGAAAGGACAAGAGCAGCTGTGAGCTCAACAAAAACTGCCGAGGTGAAATCGGCGAAGACGGGTAACCCCTGGTGGTGGCTGAGTATCGTCTCAGTCATTGCTGGGATAGCTGTCTGGTGGCTCGCGTCGCTAATGCTGCCTCGGCTGCCAGCGCCCAGCCAGGTGGTGCTACGAGGTGTCGAATTGGCCCAACGTGGGGTCCTTGTTGCCGACATTTTGGCCTCCCTGCAGCGGGTATTGCTGGGCTTCTTTATCGGCTCGGGTCTAGCTATTCCGCTCGGTTTCGCGATGGGCTGGTACCGACCCATCCGTGCAGTCATCGAGCCCTGGACTCAGTTCTTCAGGACCATCCCGCCGTTGGCGATCATCCCCTTGGCCATCGTCTTCATGGGTATCGGTGAGGTGCCGAAGGTATTCGTTATCGCCTTGGCGGCTTTTCTGGTCTCGATCATCGCTACCTTCCAAGGCGTGATAAATGTCGACCGTACCCTCATTAATGCGGGTCGGGTGTTGGGGGCAAATGACTGGGTGATTTTCCGCCGCATCGCGGTCCCGGCATCGTTGCCTTTCATCACTGTGGGTCTGCGTCAAGGCCTGGGATCGGCTTGGGCGACGCTGGTGGCCTCTGAACTGATTGCCGCGCAGCAGGGCCTGGGATATCGAATGCAGAATGCCCAGACCTATTACCAGATCGACACCATTTTCGTAGGCCTAGTGTGCATTGGTGTGTTGGGCCTGATCATGGACCGCATCGTGTTGTGGTTCGACACCAAACTCACTGGTTGGCAGGAGCGTCGATGAGCACCGACAAGATCGTCTTTGACCGCGTCACGCAGGTTTTCAATCTCAACGGAAAGGATTTCACCGCCGTAGCGGAATTGTCCTTGGCTATCGCGGATAATGAATTCGTCACCGTGGTGGGCCCCTCCGGCTGCGGTAAATCCACCATCATGAACCAGGCTGCGGGCCTGTTGACCCCCACCTCCGGTGAGGTTCGTGTCGACGGCCAGGTGGTCACCAAACCGGGTCCAGAACGGGGCGTGATCTTCCAGCAATATGCACTATTTCCGTGGCTGACTGTGCGTCAAAATGTCGAATTCGCCCTTGAACTGCAGAAGATCCCCAAGCAGGAACGTCGGCGGATCGCCGATGAACAACTCGAACTGACCGGACTCACCGCCTTCGCCGATGCGCTTCCCAAGAATCTATCCGGCGGTATGAAGCAGCGTTGCGCCATCGCCAGGGCCTACGCCGCCAACCCGTCGATCCTGCTGATGGATGAACCCTTCGGGGCCCTCGATGCCCTTACCCGGGTGCATATGCAGTCCCAGCTGCTGGAAACGTGGGAGCAGGAAAAACGCACTGTGATGTTCATCACCCACGATGTTGATGAGGCAGTTTTCCTAGCGAACCGGGTCATCGTTATGGCAGCCCGGCCCGGCAGGATCTACCGCATCATCGACGTCGATCTGCCCTATCCCCGCACTGATGAGCTGCGGCTGAGCCCCGAATTCTCGGTGATCCGGAACCAGGTGTGGGAATCCGTCTACCACCAAGAATCCAACTAACCCATCAAGGAGAAATCCATGTCCACACTGAACCGTCGCCATGTCTTGTTAGGCACCGTCGGTCTTGCCTCCGCAGCGGTCCTGGCTGCCTGTGGCAACGACTCATCCTCCTCCGAAAGCGGAGCCACGAAGATCAAGGTTGGCTATATCGAGGATGGCAATGGCTGCATGCTGGTGGCTGTAGCCAAAGCGCAGGGGCTGTGGGCCAAGCACGGCCTAGACGTCGAAACTGTCGCCTTCACCAGTGGGCCGCTGCAGATCCAGGCCCTGGGGGCCGGTGACCTCGACTTCGGCTATATCGGCTTTGGTGCGTTGTGGCTGCCGATGAGTGGCCAAGCCAAGGTGGTCTCGATCAACAGTCGCGGGTTGGCGGACCGAATCCTGGGTCAGCCCGGTATTACCTCCGTTGAGGATCTACGCGGCAAACCTGTCGGCGTCCCCGAAGGCACCTCTGGGGATATCTTGTTGGGGCTCGCGTTGAAGCAGGCTGGGATGACCACCGCAGATATTGAGCGGCTAGCCATGGACCCGGCCACCACGATCTCCGCCTTTGGGTCGAAGCAGATCGAAGGCGCAGCCATCTGGTATCCGCATGTGGCCACCGTGAAACAGCAGGTCCCAGATCTGGTGGAGATCACCAAGTCCGCTGACTTCAATGATCTGGCCTTCCTCGCCGCCCAGGTTGCCGCCCCCACGATCACGGAACGCGCGGATGTGCTGGCCAAGTTCCAGGCCGTGTGCAAGGAGGCATTCACCTGGGCTGCCGCCAATCGGGAGGAGACCACCAAACTCTTGGCTGAGTTCTTGGATATCCCCGAGGAGACCATCGCCAGTGAGCAGGAATTTGTCCACGTCTACAGCGCCGATGAGGTGATTTCAGGTAGCCAGGACGGCACCTTTGAGGGCTTCCTGACTGGATTGAACCAGGTATTTGTGGAGCAGGAGAAGATTGAATCGGTTACCCCGGTGACTGATTACTGGTTGGCGAGCGAGTACGAGAAGGCCTGATCTTGACCAATTTGATCTTCGTGATGTCAGACGATCACGCCGCTCACGCCATCAGCGCCTATGGCAGTGTGGTCAACAAGACCCCTCACATTGATCGGATCGCCGAGGCGGGGGTGCGGCTGGATCGAGTGTTTTGCACCAACTCCATCTGCACCCCGTCGCGGGCCACGATCCTGACCGGGACCTATTCCCATATCAACGGAGCCTGCTCCATCTATTCGGAGCTGGATTACCGGGTACCCACCTACGCCCAGGTGCTGCAACAGGCCGGCTACCAGACCGCGATCTTCGGTAAATGGCATCTTGGGGTCAGCGAGATGGCTAACCCGCGGGGATTCGATGAGTGGAAGATCTTCCCCGGCCAGGGGGCCTATGTCGATCCGGTGATGTACTCGGCAGGAGGTGAGGAGAGGATCCCGGGCTATGCCTCAGATATCGTCACCGATCTCAGTATCGACTGGCTGGAGCGACGCGATCCATCGCGGCCGTTCTGTCTCATGGTGCATCACAAGGCACCGCACCGGCCGTGGATCCCTGATGAGAAACACAAGGATCTCTATCCGGTGGGCTCCATCCCGGAACCGGCGACGATGTGGGATGACCACGCCACCATGAGCGAGTCCGTCAAGCGGGTGGCGATGAAGCTCGATGACCTGACCGAGAATGATGTGAAGGAGCCGGTGCCAGCCGAGCTA
>JBHAEB010000012.1:0-5922 GCA_041855345.1 Arachnia sp.
CGCCAACAAGATCGCTTTGCTGCTGCCGCTGCGCTTGGCCAAGGCCGTGACCTGCGGCAACGGACCACGGTGGCTAGCCGGGACCTCGGGAAGGAACCGCGCCACGGCTTCCAGGGCAGCTGAGGCAGCCGTCGCGATCCTATCTTCGCCCGCCAATTCTTCGGCGACGGCCGCTAGGAGCGGCCACACCAGCGCCAAGCCCCCGGCCTCACCAATAGAGCGGGCAAAGGCCACCACCTTGGCCGGCGCCAACGGCCATCCCTTTCGCCATTCGGAGCGCCAAGCACCGACCAGTTCATCGCTGGTGATCCGGCCCTGCTCCCAGGCAGTCAGTACCTCCGCCGCCAGGACCTCCCGATCCTTCGGGGTGCCATCGCTGACATGCGACAGCGCGGTGAAACTCGTCACCGCTTCAACGGGATTGGCCAGGCACAGCAGGGCTTGCAGATCGTCAACAGGGGGTGGGTAATAGCCCTCGTTGGCCCTCAGCACCTGGGCGGCGACCCGAGCCGGATGGTTCGGCAGCGCCATACTCTCCCAGCCACAAAAGTTTCCTTTGACCAGCAGTGGCTGATCCCAGGCCGTGTGAATCCCGAGCATCGGATGCGTCACCGGTTCGTCGCCAGTGAGTTCGAGTTGGGGGCGAATCCCCACGCCACCAGCGTAGGTTGTCCGTGCCGGTGGCGGCAGCAAGGTCAACCTTGCAGGCTCGGGGTCCTTATCAATCCAGTGCTGTAGTACATCAGCCAGGCTTTGATCCACCTGATTGATGGGCACCTGGAACTGGGTCAGCTCCTGCGGCGCAGCGCCTCGATCCATCCGAGCTAGCGCCAGCGCCACGTCCGTGGGAATCAGCGGCTGCTCGGCCTGGCGGTATCGCTCCACCCGCTCAGCTAATGCCTGCCAGCTCACCCGCAGTCCGGTGTGGGTTGGCGTCGACAATAGACACGGCACGCGACCCAGTTCCTTGAGGACCTGATCGATGAACATCGTGACTAGATCGCTTAGCTGGCCACCCGCGAAGTCAACCAGCGTGGTTCGCAGCCAGACCACCGGGTTAGCCCGCTGCGGCTCCGCACCGCCCGCCACAGCCTCAAGGATCGCTGCAGCCAATGCGTCTCTGCTTTTCAGCTCCCGATCAGCGTCCTGAGCCAGCCCAAAGGCATGGGTCACGCACCAGTCCAGGAAACCCATCGTTTCGATGGCACGCTGAAGGGTCCAGTTGTCCAGCAGCTGCGGCGAATCTCCGGGGGTTCCCGGGGGTGTGTAGGCGGGCAAGGGCTCAGCTGGTGGCAGCGACGGCTCACGCCACAGACCCTCCAACTCCAGTTGTGGCGTGGCATTTCCCCACCCGACCAGCAGCTCCTGGGCCTGCCCAGCAATCGAGACATCCCCCGAGATCGCGACAGCAGCCACCGCATCCACCAGTTCCGACGGGGCAGTACCCAGGCGACGCAATACGCGCAGCATCGACTTCTTTGGCCCCTTCTCCTTACGCAACAAGACGATCCCTGCCAATTCCGCCAGCTGCGCAGCTGGCAGATCGGCTGCGATCAGTTGCTGGATCAGGACCTTCGCCGCTGAGGCCTCTGCCGAGGGCAGCGCCCGCAGGGCTGCGGTGGATTCGGCAGCCACCAGCGGAGCCAGGTCCAGCAGTGTGATCCACCCCAAGGCATTGCGCTGAGCTGAGACCCGGTCGCCGCGCTCCAACGGCAACAACAGGGCGCGCAACATGGCTGATCTGTCGAGGGGCTCTACTGCGGTCAACTCGTTGAGACGCTGAGCTAGGCGTTGCTGATTCGCTGCGCTGCCCGGGGCTAGGTCGAGCATCGCATTGGGTACCTGGGCCACCGCCATCATGTGCTCAGCCCACCGTCGGCCTGGCGCTAGCATCGTGAAGACCGGCAACGTCCGGCCGACGCTGCGGCCCCACAGTTCCCAGAACCTGGGCTGGGTGGGCAGCGGCAGGTCACAGGCTATGACCAGCTCATCAATCAGCCGCACATGACTCGGCATCCGGCTGCTGCTTTTCAGCAGCCGCGCCACCAGATCTGCTACCCATTCCTGGCCGTTTCGGCTGAGCCACCGCAACAGCTCTGGCCCGGTGGCTGGGTTGTTCACCCATGGGGTGGAGTCCCCCAGCTGAATCGCCGAGGCAGTACGCGCAGGCGAGGCCCCGACCCCGGCCGCAATCGCCCCCACCACGGTGTGCCGACTGGATCCGGTGGCTCGAGCTGCCTTCACGCATTGCGGCAACAACTTCACCACCGCTGCACGATCCGCCTCGGAGAACCCATTCAGTTCGGCTATCAGCTCCACCCACGACACCTTTGTGAGCGCCAGCACGCGGTCAACAGTCCAGGTCATCAGTGGTTCCTTCACAGTTTCCGGCCCTCGCCGAGGTGGTGTCGTTGATAGCGAGGATCATTGCTCTCGGTGTGGGTGATTATGAGCCGAGCGGCTGGGTCAAACGGAGTGCACATGGCAGACAACGGGATCCTCAGGAGATAGTTGAGCTCGGAGCGGACTACAAGGTCAGGACCCTCAAGATGGGCCTGGTCGAAAGGATTTGTCCAGTCGAAGAATATCGACCACAGCAGCTCTCCTGTCGCAGCATCTTCGGCCGCCACAAACCCATCTGAGCCCATTGCGCCATCGCCGAAGAGGATCCGCTGATCGCCAAGCTCCAACGCACCCCACGCATCGACGTCTCGCCACAGCTGTTCGTCGTACTTCAAGCAATCAGCGAGATGAACATCGGCGATCGGGGACCAAAAGTGATGCTGAGTCCCATCGACGTTCTGGGTCCAGTAATGCGATGCCAACACCACCTGCCCGTCCCCAAAGACGATGCCGTCCACATCTGGCAGCTGCCGAAAGGAGCGGCGCCAACGATTGCGCAGCTCGGCAACTGCTGCTGTCATCCGCTCGCCCATCGGTATCAGGCCAAGTCATTCAGCGGCTCGACGATCTGCCGGGCCAATTGAACGGCCTTGCTGCTGCCCTTACGTGCCGCCAAAGCAGCAACCTGAGGCAGCGGGTGTCGCTGGGTCTGCGGGACCTCTGGCAAGAACCGCAGCAGCATCTCCAAAACCCCAGCCATAGCTGCCGGGACCTTCACGGGGGTAGCCAACTCTTCAACAAGCTCAGTCATGAGCGGCCATACTCCCGCCAGTCCACCAGCTTCGGCCACCGCCACCACCCCGGACATCAGCTTGGACCCAGATAGATCCCACGCCTCCGGTCGGGCGGACCATGCGGCAGCCAGGTCGTTGCCACTGACGCGTCCTTGATCCCAAAGATCCAAAACCAGGGAAGCTACAGCGTCGCGTTGCTTGGGGTCCGCGCGACCGAGCATCGCGACTAAGACAAAAGCCCCTTCAGTGCCCAGTCTCGGTAGGGTTTGCGCCAACAACTGCATCGGGCCAACAGCATGGTGGGCGCCCCAGTGGCTTAGCTGTTCCAATACCAGGCTGAATGGCCGAGTCGGGTGGGCTGGCAGCAAAGCGAAAACCGGTGACACTTCCTTGAAAGGCGGACTGGTAAGCAGAGGTCGGTATGGTGCAGTCCAAGCTCCGCTCAGCCCCAGCAAGTCAAGGTAAGAGGCCTCATCACCAACCGCCTCAAGTCGCGTGAAAACGTAGTAGGGGGCGTCGTAAAGAGGCTCTTCGGCAGCCCGCAACACTACCTGGCCTGGCTCACTGGGGGTATCCCGCCAACTGGTCAGTACTTCTTCCAAGGTGACAGTAAGCCCGTGAATGGGCTGCGCAAAGTCACCTAGATCCGACGACACCGAAGCCCGATCCAACCGACCCAAAGCGACAGCCAGGTCGGCAGGGAGAATCCCAACCCCCCGCTCGCGATAGGCCTGGGCACGTTGGGCAAAAACCTCCCAACTGAGGCGGAAACCAGAATGGCTTGGCATAGACAGCAGACAAGGCAGTTCCCCCAACTGGGCAGCCACTTGCTGTGCCCGGGCCAACACCAACTGGCTCAGAGGAGCAGCCAACGGCGTTGGCTCACCAACAACAAGCTGCGATAGCACTTGGTGGAGCAGATTCTCATGCTCCGTAGCCACCGGAAGATAATCGCAAATCGCCTGCACCACAGTGTGGCGACCATGCTGGGCTGCGGTAGCCACCAACGCCCCCAGCGTTTCCTCATGGATTGCGGCAGAGCCTTGCCAATCATTGGCTAGTGCCCCCAACAGCTCCGCTAACGCAACCCTATCCAGGGCCATCGGTGGGGGCAATGGCGCCTCGATCCGCCCGGCAGGGTCCCGCCACAGCCCCATCGCTTCAACTGCGGTTTCGGCGCTCTCTCCCCAACCTTGCAGCAGGTCAGCGGCCAAGGCAGCCGACTGGGTATCCGAACCGGCCGCCACTGCGGATAGCTCCGCCATGAGATCGCTGGACGGCGATGTCACCCGCTTCAGCGCCGTCAAGATCTTCTTCTTGACTCCCTTTTCCTTGCGAGGCAACACCACCTGCGTCAGAGTCATCAATTCGGCATCGGTGAGTTCTGGTCGCAGCAGCTGCTCGACGATGTAAGCCACCACCCGCCCGTCGGCCATGGGTAGTGCGGCCAGCACCTGGGCGCGGTTCTCCCAGATCAGCGGCTCCAGCCCCAGGTAGGCGATCCAGTCGAGTACCCCGCGCTGCACACCGGGCCTGTCGCCACGCTCCCAGAACGAGATCAGTGCCAGCAACAGGCTTTCGTCGTCAGTAGGCTCCACCTCACGTAATGCTGTCAATGCTGACGGGTTGGTCGGAGCCCAACCGCCTTCGAATCGTCGCGGCCCCATGCAGGCAGCCAAGAAATGTTCCTGCCATCGTCGCCCAGGAGCAGGCTCCCGTCGGGTGGCCATCCACCCTTCCCAGAACAGCCCATCGCCAGGTACCGGTAGCTCGTGGATCAAGATGAGGTCATCGATGAACTCCGCCAGTTCGATCACCTCGCTGCGGCGCGCTGTGAGTCGCTCGACGACCTCAGCAGCCCACTGCTGGCCACGGGCGATAATCGCATCCCATAGCGTCTGCCACACCGAGGGATATCGCTGGAGGACCTCGAGCGCCCACGACGTCACCGATGCGGCGAACTGCGCGGCCGTGGCGTCAAGCAGGCTCACCACAACCCACACTCGAACATCGCTATTCCAGGCCCGTCGCAAGCCAGGCAAGACCTTACCCAGCCCCGCAGTTGCCCGCTCTCTTTCAGCCGGACTTAAGCCCTGAATCTTGGCGACTAGGGCTTCCAACGCGCGCTGCAACTCCGGATAGCCGTCGAGTTGCTGGTACTCACTGCGGAATGCCATATCTGCCACGAGTTTCTGGTACTCGGTCAGAGTCCACGCCTGAGTCATGGTCATTACTTCCTGATGCGTTCAAACGGTGTCGTTACGACCCTGCGGATACCTCGGCATGCTCGGCTTCGCGCTGCGCGGTAACACGATCCTCCACCTTGCTGAACAGGTAGGAGGCGATGATCCCCACCACAAACAACACGCCCGCGAAAACCACTGCCCCCAGTAGACTCAATCCGCTTTCTGCCAGCCCGGATGGCGAGAAGGCCGGGAAAACCACGGTGGGGAAGATCGCCACCGAGGAGCCGACGACCGTGCCTAGGATGAGGTGGTACATCACCCCGTAATACCGGTCAAAGGCCCATTTACACAGCTTCGCCAGCAGCAACACCGACGCGATACCGCCGATAGCTAGGCACACGATGACGGGGATATTGAGGCTTTTGATCTCGAAGGCCATCTTGTCGTACAGCCCGAAATAGATGAGGAAATTCGATGGGCTAAGCCCCGGCACCACCACGCCCAGGCCGATCATGGCCCCCGATCCAATCCATACTGGCAGCGATGGTTCAACGTGGAGCAGTTGTGTTGAGGAGCCACCCAGCAGCATCAGGGCGAAG
>JBHAEB010000013.1:0-14114 GCA_041855345.1 Arachnia sp.
CCCCATCTCAGGCCCGCAGGGGTATGTGCCGCCAGCTGGCAACCCGGCTGCCGGATCTGTGCCGCAGCAACCCCAGCCCATGACGCCACAACGACCAGGGGCGGTCCAGCCTCAGCCATACCAGCAACCTCAGCCTTATCCGAGCCCTCAGCCTTATCCGCAAGCCCAGCCTTTCCAGCAGCCACCGCAACCACAGCAGTACCAGGGCTACCAGCAGCCGCACCCATATCCGCAGCAGCCCCAGCAATACGCACCCCCAAGCCCTCCGTTGGCAGGGCAGCAGACCTGGGCCAACATCCGTGAGTCATGGTTTTCAATGTGGCTCATCGCCGAGTTCTTTGTGCTTCTCGGAATGACCGCCGGGGTGCTCCAACCCGTGTTGAATGAGTACCTCACCGCATATTATGCGGAGTTGGGAGTTCCCGCGATGTTCGGCTTCAACGTGTGGCTGTGCCTGTTATCACCCCTTGATGGACGAGGGAAGCAAGGCCGCCCATATCCCAAGATCGCTTTACGATTAACCCTCGCCTATGTGGTGGTTTATTTCACCCTGATCTTTACCATGATTGGCATACCCGCAAGAAGAAACAGTCATGACTCTTGGCTGACCGATATGGGAATGTCCATGGAAGTAGAATACGTTTTGCGCACCGTATTAGTTATCGTCCTATGCGGGATCGCCGCCTGGCGAATCGCTGATCCGGTCATGTCCTATATCAAGTTAAGACGAGCCCAGAAACAATACCGACCGCAATGATTACTACTGCTCAAATAGCCGCTCGGATGCCCCATCCGACGGGGCCCTTACCGCTAGTGCGGTTGGCGGAGTTCTTCGACGGCAACACCGACGAAGAGTCCATCGCTCCCAATCAGTGGGGCTACGGGAGACCACCCCTGGAGCAGATCGCTGCCCGGCTACGCAAGCTAGAAGCCCGCGATGACGTCGCCTGGGTGCGAGTCGAGCTTCACCCTGACACCGAACTCGACCAGGAGGATGGGCTGGTGTCGGCTGAAGGCATCGTGGTGTGCACCACAGCCGATGTCGATTCCATGACAGAATTCGTCAGCGGGCTGGAATCAGATGGCGCATTCTCCTCGAAGAGCAAGCTGAAAGACGTGACCGATATCCCACACATCCCAGCGGATCATCAGGTCTACTTCATCGTCTGGGATTAGCATCCTGGTCAAGAATCTCCAGCCACGAGGTAAGCCAATTTACGCCCGGCGAGATCCCTAAATCCGCCAGCTGAAATGCCTTATCCTCCCAGTATGGGCTGTGCCCATCCCAGGCGGTAATCTGAGCGACGAAAGCATTAGCGATAGCCTCAGCATCTGAATCAACATCGTCAGCGAGCGCTAGGTCCCAGGAGCTGAGGACGGCTTGCTGCCACGCCAGGTGACTTCGAGCAAAGGTCCGCAGGCTACTGTTCACAAACCGCCATATTGATTCCGGACCACCCGCGAACTCAGGAATATCTTCGGCCGAAATATCCAGGCCGACGATGGTTCCAGGGGCAGCCCGATCAGGTAATTGCGAGGAGGTATATACCTCGTCGATTTCGATGAATAATTCTTCCCCATCCTGACCAAAGACCCTTCCGTTCAACTCCTCGCAACTCAGCGGGATGGTCTGGGAGGGGACGCGGATAAGCTGGGGGGCATAGCTGGAATTCGGCACCTGTGCCAGCGGCCACGTCATCATGTGTTCGCGGTCGGTGCACGGCCTGGGGCGCGTATCAAGCTGGAACCCGGCGGCTCCCAGTGCCACGACGTCGATGCTTAGTGGATGCTGGGTCATCAAGATTTCCTGCCTTATGAGTGGTGTGGCTCTAGCTGCTGGTGCACGAAGTGGAGGAATTCTTGGTCCAGGCCCTGACGGACCTGCCGCAGGTGCCACAGAAAGTCCCCGTTATCGACATCCTGAGCGGTGCCGTCGAGAAGGTGGTCATCGAGCAGGAGCAGGGTCAATTCTTGTCGCGAGGCTGACTCATCATCGAGTTGCCGCAGCCGTCGCTCTGCCATCGTGACTCGATGTCTGATCCCCGAGCGCTTGAGCTGGCCGTCGAGGTAGCGCTCAACGAGGTCCAGATCCTCGGCCAGGTAAGGATCCGCCCCCACAACCTGCCTGGTAAATCGCACCCACCAGCGGACTTCATCAATGATGCTGAGTCGCTGCCATCCAGGGTGGGCCAACAATGCTGTATGCACCGAGTCGACTGGGGATCCGCTCATCGATTCACCATAGCAACCAACGGGGAAACTGGCCCAGGCCGCCCCGCCCTCGGACTCCGCTCGTCGAATCGGGATCGATGCCATCAGCCTCACCCGAGTTATCCACAGAGTTATCCCCGGCTGTTCACAAGTTACACGGCTGTGGTTTCACTGCGCGATCCGGTTTCCTGAGCCTTGGCATGACCGTTCACCAGCATGGTCATCGATCGATCTACACCAAAGACGATCATTGTCAGGTGACACAACAACAGCAAACTCGTTGCTTCGGTGGGCAGACCGCTCCGGGAATGGCAGCCACGCCACTGACCTGGCTATCTCGGGGCATGACCGGGGTGGTGACAACCGGCGACCACGACCACCCCCTAAGCTAATCCGATGCCAGTCCTACACACCGCGATCATCAGCGAGCCTCTGTCTGCTGAGCGGCTCACCTCCCTGGTAACCTCCGCTTCCCGGGGTGCGGTGGTGAGTTTCGTCGGGTTGATTCGCGACCACGACCCGGAGGCGACCTCGACCGTCACTGGCCTGAGCTACAGCGCTCACCCACAGGCGGCAGAGTTCCTGGCACGCGTGACCGCCGAGGTGGTCACGGAACTGGGCGACGGGGTAGCGGTAGCGGTAGAGCACCGGATCGGTGAACTTCAGGTGGGCGAAGCGGCCATCGTCGCTGTGGCCGCTGGCGCGCACCGTCGAGAGGCCTTCGAGGCATGCGAAACCTTGGTGAACCGCATCAAGGCGGAGGTTCCGATCTGGAAACATCAGCACGAGGCCAGCGGCCGGTCGGTGTGGTCGAACCTGGGGTTGCCGCAGTGAGCTTGGTGGACCCTCACGGCCGGGACCACCGCGACCTGCGGATCTCGCTGACCGACCACTGCAACCTGCGCTGCAGCTACTGCATGCCCGCAGGAGGGGTGCCTTGGCTCCCCCGCGAAACCCTGCTCAGTCCCGAGGAACTGATGCGGATCGTGCGGGTGGCCGTAGCCGAGGGAATCACAGAGGTGCGGCTGACCGGCGGCGAGCCGCTACTGCGCCCTGACTGCGTCGCCGTGGTTTCCGCCATCGCGTCGGTGACACCCCGTCCAGAGATCTCCATCACCACCAATGGCATCGGCCTAGCCCGGATGGCCGCCCCGCTCAAGGCTGCGGGGCTCAGCCGCGTCAACGTATCACTCGACACCCTGAAGCCAGATCTGTTTCACACCCTGACCCGCCGCAACCGCCTAGCGGATGTGCTGGATGGGATTGCCGCAGCCGACGCCGCGGGGCTACAACCGGTGAAACTCAACGCGCTGCAACTGCGCGGGGTCAACGACGGCGAGGCCCCGGTGCTGCTGGCCTTCGCCATCGAGCATGGCTACGAGCTGCGATTCATTGAGCAGATGCCGCTTGATGCCGGGCACACGTGGCGGCGCGACAAGATGGTGACCGCCGCAGAGACTCTCGCCAGCCTACAGAAGCACTTCGAGCTAACCCCGCTGCCCGGTCGTGGCGCGGCACCCGCCGAGCGCTATCTCGTCGACGGCGGGCCCGGCACCGTTGGGATCATCGCTTCGGTCACTGCGCCATTCTGCGGCAACTGCGACCGGCTGCGGCTGACCGCTGACGGGCAGTTGCGCAACTGCCTGTTCAGTCAAGCTGAGACTGACCTGCGGTCGCTGCTGCGCGAAGGCGGAAGCGATGATGCGCTGGTCGCCGCATTCCATCGCTGCCTGGCCGACAAGCTACCCGGCCACGGCATCAACGACCCGGACTTCCTGCAGCCCCGTCGCCCCATGAATGCCATCGGTGGTTGAGGGAGTTTTCCCGCCAAAGCTCCGCGAATGCGGATACTATGAAGCAGAGTTTCCGCATTTTCCGACGGAGGGGATATGTCGCCCATCACCCGGTTCAGCGTCCGCCAGGCTGCCCAGCTTTTGGGAGTGAGCGACGACACGCTGAGACGCAGTATCGAACGCGGCGATCTGCCCGCCGCCAAGACCGGCGGGGCGCTGGCCGTCGCGGGCACGGACCTGGTGGCATTCCAGGAGGCCAGGCAGCGAGCAGCCGAGGCTGACGGCTCCAGTTCCGCGCGGAACCGATTCACCGGCCTGGTGATGGCCGTCAAGAAAGACCCAGTCATGGCCGAGGTGCAGTTACGCTGCGGGCCGTTCGTGGTCACCTCGCTCATGAGTTCGGAATCTGCCGAGCGGCTCGGCCTAG
Source organism: Arachnia sp. (assembly GCA_041855345.1). Lineage (GTDB taxonomy): Bacteria > Actinomycetota > Actinomycetes > Propionibacteriales > Propionibacteriaceae > Arachnia. Next base: position 4,432 of record JBHAEB010000013.1, read on the forward strand.
CCCCTGGAGTGCTGGCGACCGCCGTCGTCAAAGCCACCACCGTCATCATCGAGACCCCGGGAGGCCTCTCATGAGGCGGCTCACCCTAGCCCTAGTCGGCATCCTGGCGCTGGTCGGCTGCGGCGCGCAACCCACTGCCACCACCACGACCCCAGTCCAGCGGGTGACAGTGTTCGCCGCCGCATCGCTGCAGGAGGTGTTCCCGGACATCGCGCAGAAGTTCAGCCAGGCCCACCCGAGCTACACCGTTGAGTTCTCCTTCGGTGGCTCCTCAGACCTGGCCACGCAGATCAACAACGGCGCTGAGGTCGACGTTTTTGCCTCAGCCAACGAGAAACAGATGGAGGTGGTCATCGACGCTGGGAACGCTGACCCCGCCCGCATCTTCGCCACCAACACCCTGACACTGGTGACCCCAGCCAACAACCCGGCGGGCATCGCCACGCTCGCCGATGTCACCGCCGAGGGGGTGAAGCTGGTGGTGTGCGCGGAGCAGGTGCCGTGCGGCGCCGCCACCACCCAGTTGGCCGAGGCAACGGGGCTAGTGTTCACGCCGGTCTCCGAGGAGCAGAAAGTGACCGATGTGCTGGCCAAGGTCACCTCCGGAGAGGCCGACGCTGGCCTGGTCTACGTCACCGACGCGGTGCGCGCGGGCGATGAGGTCCAGGTCATCGCCACCCCGGAGGCCGCCTCCATCGTTAACCGCTACCCCATCGCCACCACCGCCACCGCCCGCCCGGGCGCCCAGGAGTTCGCCGATTTCGTGCTCGGCCCCGAGGGCCAGGCGCTGCTGGCGGCCGCTGGATTCGGTCCCGCACAGTGACGCCCCCGCGCTGGATGGCAGCGCTAGCGGCCCTGGGGTTGCTGCTGGTGGCGCTGCCCGTCGCGGGGCTGCTTACCCGAGTGGAATGGGGCAGGCTGTGGGAATTGCTGAGCTCGGAGTCCTCCGTCGCGGCGCTGCGACTAAGCATCGTTACTGCGTCGATTAGCACGGCGTGCTGCCTCGTGTTGGGGGTGCCAATGGCGCTGCTGCTTGCCCGATACCAGTTGCGGTGGGTGCGGCCCGTCGTGCTGCTGCCTCTAGTGCTGCCACCTGTGGTCGGCGGCCTAGCGCTGCTGTACACCTTCGGTCGCATGGGGCTGGTGGGCCAGTATTTGGAGGCCGCAGGGGTGCGAATCGCATTCAGCACCATCGCGGTGGTGCTGGCCCAGGTGTTCGTGTCGCTGCCGTTCCTGGTCATGGGTTTGGAGGGGGCGCTGCGCACCGCCGGAGACCGACACGAGCGGGTGGCGGCGACGCTGGGGGCCTCGCCCACGAGGGTGCTGTTCACCGTCACCCTGCCTCTGGCGTTGCCAGGGCTGATTTCGGGTGCGGTGCTGAGCTTCGCGCGGGCATTGGGGGAGTTCGGGGCGACGCTGACCTTCGCGGGCTCGATGCAGGGCCGGACCCGCACCCTCCCGCTGGAGATCTACCTGCAGCGCGAAGTCGACCCGAACGCCGCCATCGCGCTGTCGCTGCTGCTGGTGGTCTTCGCCGCCGTCGTCATCGCCGTGGCCTATGGGCGGAGGCTGATATGAGCCTGGTCTGGCGCGGGTCGCTGGCGGCGCGCGGGCATGATACTGCGGTAACTGTCGCCCCCGGCGAGGTGCTGGCGGTGGTGGGGCCCAACGGTGCCGGCAAGTCAACGCTGCTGGAGCTGCTGTGCGGGCTGCTGCGGCCGGATGACGGCACACTGACCGTCGACGGCGAAACCCTTGTCGGGCCGGGGCGGTTCGTGCCCACGCACCATCGGCGTATTGGGCTGTTGGGGCAGCAGCCGCTGCTGTTTCCGCACCTGGACGTCCTGAGCAATGTCGCCTACGGGCCGCGCAGCCAGGGGGCGCGGCGGGGCGAGGCCCGGCGGGTGGCTGCGGAGTTGCTGGACCGGATGGGCGCGGCGGAGCTGGCTGGGCGGCGGCCCGCCGAGCTGTCGGGAGGGCAGGCGGCCCGGATGGCGCTGGCTCGGGCCCTGGCGATGAGACCACGGGCGCTGCTGCTGGACGAGCCCTTCGCGGCCGTCGACGTCAACTACACCCCGAAACTCCGCGAGGTGCTGCGTGACGCCCTCGCGGAGATCGGCTGCCCCGCAATCCTGGTCACCCATGATCCGGCAGACGTCATCGCCCTAGCCAACACCGTCGCGGTCTTTGATGCGGGTCGGGTGGTGGAAACCGGCCCCATCTCGGAGGTCACATCGGCGCCACAATCGGCCTTCACCCGCCAATTGTTTGCTTGAGAAGACTGTCGCTATGCGTTGAACCACCAACGCAAGGCAATACCCACCACCGATGACCCTCAAGCGTGAGACCGGCAAACCCACACGAGACTACATGGGCCAAATCGGGTAGCTAATCCTCCGGCTAACCGCCCGCGAAAGGCGGCAGAATATCGACGCCCGTGACGCCGTCGAGCAAGTGATCCTCGGGCAGGCCCGCCTTGCCGTCGACGAGCAGGGAGCAGCGGGACAGCACCGCGGCGAAGCCCTCACCATGGCGGCGGGCCAGCTCGGCCTTCAGCGTCGCGATGTCCGGGGCCTCCAGGTGCTCGCTAGACCTTCCGGCTGCGGCCTCAGCGGCCGCGAAATAGCGGATCAACATCAGTCCTCGCTCGGGGTCGGGGCGGCTGCGACGGCGTCCTCCAGAACCCGCCGCAGGTACTCGGGATCCGTCTCGGGGTTGGCGCCCACCGCCAGCCCCCACAAGAACGCGCTAACCGGGGCCATCGGCCGCGCCCCTGAATGGGCCACCTCACGAGTCAGGTCCAACACGGCGTGGATGTCCACCCGCGCAGAATCGACGCCGACACTCGCACACGCCCGCGCCACGAATTCCGCCCAGCCGCTCTCGTCTTCGCTCATCCGTTTCCTCCATACATCATCCCAATGGGCGTGATCCTCCCAGGTATCCAGGTCACGCCCCGCATCCGCGGCGTCCGACAACAACCCCAGCTTCAGCCCCGCCATCATCCCCCGCACCGAGCGATTTCGGGGATCCCCGTAGGCCCGCGCCGCCTCCCGCAGCCGGGTGCTTCGATGTGCCCCGAGCAGCCACTGCGGCCCACCCTCAGGAGCGGCCAGGCAGTAGCCGTCCACCCCCTCGCCCCGACCGGTGGCAGCCAGTAGCCGGGGAATCGCTGACTGCACCCCCGGCAGGTCGCAGGCCAGCACCACCGTCCACGGCGCCGGATCGGCAATGGCCTCCAGCCCCGCGACGATCCCCGCCGCAGGCCCCGTCCCGGGCGGGTCCTCGACGGTGACCAGCACCGGTTCGGGCACGCTCACCTGCCCGACGACCACACAGGTTCTGGCCCCGGCTACCGCCTCCAGCACCACATCCAGCACCCTGCGCCCACCGACCCGCAGGTCGGCCTTGGACACCCCACCCAGCCGGGAGCCCCTCCCCCCGGCCAGGATCACGGCGTCGAACTCAACCATCGCTGCGCACCCAGTCACCCGAGCGGCCACCCTGTTTGCTCAGCAACTTCACCTCGCCGATGTAGGCGCCCCGATCGATGCCCTTGACCATGTCGATGAGGGCCAGCGCCGCGATGCTCGCCGAGGTCAGCGCCTCCATCTCCACCCCCGTGCGGTCGGCGGTGCGCACCGTCGCGGAGATGACGATCTCGGACTCGCCGATGGCCAGATCCACCGCCACGCCGTGGACGCCGATGACGTGGGCCAGTGGCAGCAGATCCGGGGTCTTCTTCGCCGCCGCAATCCCTGCGATCCGCGCCACCGCTAGCACGTCTCCCTTGGGCATCTCCCCGTCGGCGATGCGACGCAGCACCTCGGGGGCGCACACCACCGTCGCGGATGCGGTGGCCACGCGCACGCTCGGCTGTTTGGCGGTGACATCCACCATCCGGGCCGCCCCCGTCTCGTCCAGATGCGTCAACCTCACAGAAACCTCCGATAACTCACCATCGCCCCCGCCGGCACCTTCCCGGTGGGCTCATCCAACACCGCCAGCCCGTCGGCCCTGGCTGCCGCCGAGATCAGATGCGAACCCGCGATCCCGTCGTGGGCCGGGCGCACCGTCAGCACCCCTTCTCGACTCTCAGCCACCACCGGCACCACCTGGCGGCGGCCATTCGGTGCGGGCCAGGGCCGCCCCACCACCGCCCGCAGCCACGGCCGGTGCTCTCGACCCAGTAGGCGGTCGATCATCGGCTCAACGAACAGTTCGCAGCTGACCTGCGTGGACAGCGGGTTCCCAGGCAGCGCCACCAGCGGCACTGGGCCGTCGGCAGTGGGCCACAGCGCCCAGCCCTGCGGCTTGCCTGGCTGCATCACCACGTGAACAAACCGTGCTGTCACCGCGCGGGTCAAACCAAGCTCTCCCAGCAGCACCTGGCGCACCACATCGTGGTCCCCGACGGAGACCCCGCCGCTCAGCACCACCAGATCTGCACCCGCAGCGGCGCGATCCAGGCCCGCGCTGAAGGCCACCGGATCGTCGGGCAGCACGTCGCTACTGGCTATCTCGGCCCCCAGCGCGCGGAGCTGCGCCGCCAGGTATACAGCATTACTTTCATAAATCTGGCCTCGTCCCAGGGGCTCCCCAGGTCCGCGTAGTTCGTCGCCGGTGGCCACCACCGCCACCCGGGGGCGACGACGCACCACCAGCTCGACGCTGCCACTAGAGATCGCCAGCGAAACCGACCGGGCCTCCAGCTGGGCCCCGGCAGGCAGCACAAGATCCCCGACTGCGACATCCTCTCCCGCGCGGCGCACATGGGTGCGGCCGCCGGGATCGGCGACGATCTGCATCACGCCGTCGCCCGTCTCAGTCAACTCCACCGGCACCACCGCCTCGGCGTCGCTGGGCAGCGCCGCGCCGGTCATGATCCGCACACACTCACCGGGCGCGATGGCTGGGTCTGCGGCAGACCCAGCGACTACCACGCCGACCACCCGCAGCTGCGCACCCAGTCGGTGATCCGGCAGGCGCATGGCAAACCCGTCCATCGCGGAGTTGTCGAAGGTCGGGATCGCCACCTTCGCAGCCACCGCCTCCGCCAACACCCGACCCGCAGCCTGGGCCACCGGCACGCGCTCCGCGCACACCAGCGGGTCAACGAGCCGCAACAACTCGTCCCGGTAGGCCTCGATGCTCAGCGTGTCTCGCATCCGTTCCTTCCCACCAGCGGTAACTCCGCCACCCGCGCTGTCAGCGCGTCGATGTAGAGCACCCTACCCAGCAGCGGTTCGCCCACTCCGGTGATCAGTTTGATGGCCTCTGCGGCCATGATCGAGCCCACCTGTCCAGTCACCGGCCCCCACACCCCCACCTCGGCTGCCGTCGGAACTGAATCGGGCAGGTCGGGGAACAGATCCGTCAGGCTCAATCCATGGCGCTCCCAAAAAACCGTCACCTGCCCGGCGGCGGCCTGGATGGAGCCGTAGACCACAGGCCGGTCCAGCTGCCGACACGCCTGGGCGATGATCCGGCGGGTCAGCAGGTTGTCACAGGCATCGACGACGACGTCCACGTCTTCCAACACCGCGACGGCGTTATCGGCGGTCAGCCGACTGGTGACGGGCACCACTTCGACATCCGGGTTGAGATCAGCCAGCCGCTTGGCAGCCGCCTCGGCCTTGGCCGCCCCCAGTGTCGAGGTACCGAACAGCACCTGGCGCTGCAGATTCGTCAGCGAGACCACGTCGTCGTCCACCAGGATCAGTCGACCCACGCCCGCTGCGGTCAGGTACTGTACGACGGGACCTCCGAGGCCGCCTGCGCCGATGACACACACCGTCGCCGCTTGCACCCGCCCCTGAGCCTGCTCCCCGAAACCCGCCAGGGCCATCGTGCGCTCATGACGGTCCCGATCCTGATGGCTCAGCTGGATCGGATCCGAAACGACGGGCTCCATTAGGACTCCGGGATCGCGGCCACGATGCGGTCCCGCAGCTCAACCGGGTCAGCCTCGGGGAAATGTGCCACCGCAAGCCCCCAGATGTAGGCCGCGACCGGCGCCATAGGCCGCTGGAAATCCGCGGCCACGATGCTAGTCAGCTCGTGGATCGCCGTCGGGGAGACCCGCTCCGAGGCCACCTGAAGCGCCCCTGCGACGTGATCCACCCAGGGCTGCCACCGAGCCTCGTCGATGGGTGGGCGAGAACTCATGAGATCTCCTTCACACTGGGCACATCCCACAGCTTGTCGGGCACCTTCGTCGGCTGCTTCGATCCCTTACCGGTCGAGCGGTAGACCACATAGGGTCGGGTGACGTAGCCGAGGGGGATGCTTAGCGCGTGCACCAGTCGGGTAAATGGCCAGATCAGCAGGAGGAAGAAGGCTAGCGCCGCGTGGATCTGGAAGGACAGCGGGGCGTTGGCCATCAAGTCGATATTCGGCTGGAAGGTAAACACCGAACGGAACCAGGGGCTCACACCCTCGCGGTAGTTGTAGTCGTGGCTGAACGTCGTGCTCAGCGTATTGACTGCGCCAGTGATCAGCAGCCCGGCCATCACCACGTAGGTCACCACGTCACCTGGTGTGGTGGCCTTGCGTACCGCAGGCACAAAGGCCCGGCGGGCCGCCAGGATCACGAACCCGGACACCACCATGATCCCGGCCAGCCAGCCACCAATCACGGCTGCCCAGTGGTAGGTGTCCTGGCTGATTCCCAAGGCATCGGTCCAGGCCTTCGGAATGATCAGCCCCATCACGTGCCCGATGATGGCGAACAGCGCGCCAAAGTGGAAGAGTGGCCCGCCGATCCGCAGCCACCGAGACTCGTGAATCTGCGAGCTTCGGGTGGTCCAGGAGAACTGGTTCGACCGGTACCGCCACACCATGCCAACGATGAACGTGGCCAGCGCCAGATAGGGGAAGACTCCCCACAAGAAGGTGCTCATTTCTTAGACTCCCAACGCTGCAAGATCGTCACGGGGATAGGGGTTGAAGGGCTCCGGTTGGAGCAACGGATCGATGCCGTAGGGTTCCAGCCCGACGTCCTCGGTCTCGGGTCCCTCACGCAGCAGCCGTTCCACCTCAGCCGCCTGCGCGCCATCGACGGCGGGAAGGCTCGCTTGCAGCGCCGCCACCACCGGATGCCAGATAGAGCGGCGGCTCTCCAAGCCAAGGGCCAACAACTCGATGCCGACGCGGTGCCGGTTCAACAGATCCCAGGCCACCTCCAGCGCACCGGCGGCTCCGGCGTCAAGGACGATGCTGAGGTGGTCAGGCAGCTCATCGTCGGTGACCTCTAGACCCGCCTTGCGGTAGGCCTGCTTGAACTGCACCAGCGCGACGCCTCGCTTGCGGCTGTCACCGTAGGTGTAGTAGGTCAGGTGTAGGGCGCACTTACGGGTGTAATCGAAGGTGTCGACATAGTCCCGTTGCGCCGCGGCCAAGCCAAGCCGCTCCAGCTCAGTCATGAACTGAGTCAGCGGCTCGCCGACGGCGGCGGGCAGTCGGGCCGCCGCCAGTCGGGCAGCTGGAAGGGAACCGAACAGGTCCTCGGTGGGGTATTCCAGGCACAGCGAGATCACCTGCCACGCCAGGCGCACCACGTCGTCGGGCAACTCGCGACGGGGTACGTCCGCCGGGCGGCGGGTGATCGGGGGCAGCAGCTGGGTCATCGCGACGCCCCCTCCGGAAGTCCGTGACCATCCCAGTTCAGGAACGCACCCTGCTCCTCAGCGCGTCGCGCCTGGGCGGCCGAGTAGCTGCCGATCGTCACCGGGACCGGGCCTGAGGTGGGACCGTCCTCGCCGACCGGGCAGCCGGTGGTGATCGATTCCAGGCTGTGTGCCTGCTCCCGGTGCGTCGGCGGGATGACGTAGCGCTCCTCGTACTTAGCGATGGCCAACAACCGGAAGAGGTCCTGGACCTGCTGCCCGGTCATGCCCACCGTCGCTGCGATGGCCTCGTTGCCCTGACGGCCCAGGTTGATATCGCGCATGTAGGAGCGCATGGCGGCCATCTTCTCCAGCACGGCCCGTACCGGCGCGACATTCCCGGCGGTGAACAGATTCGCCAGGTATTCCATCGGGATCCGCAGTGCGTCGATGGCGCCGAACAGGTTGGTGACATTCTCCGCGTCGTGCCCGGTGGCGGCCACGGAGTCGACGATTGGCGACAGCGGCGGGATGTACCAGACCATCGGGACGGTGCGGTACTCGGGGTGCAGCGGCAGCGCCACCTTGTAGTCCAGAATCAGCTGCTTCACCGGCGACCGGCGGGCCGCCTCCACCCAGTCGTGGGGGATGCCCTGACGCTCCGCCTCGGCGCGCACCGCCGGGTCCTCCGGGTCGAGGAACACCTCCAACTGCCGCTGATAGAGCTTGTGGTCATCCGGCTCCGAGGCCGCCGCGAGCACCGCGTCGGCGTCGTAGAGCATGATCCCGATGTAGCGCAACCGACCCACACAGGTCTCGGCGCACACCGTCGGGATACCCACCTCAATGCGGGGGTAACAGAAGGTGCACTTTTCCGCCTTGCCGGTGGTGTGGTTGAAGTAGATCTTCTTGTAGGGGCAGCCGGAGATGCACATCCGCCAGCCCCGGCACCGGTCCTGATCCACCAGCACGATGCCGTCCTCGGCCCGCTTGTAGATCGCTCCGGATGGGCAGGAGGCGGCGCATGCCGGGTTGAGGCAGTGTTCGCAGATCCTGGGCAGGTAGAACATGAAGGCCTGTTCGAACTCGAACTTGACCTTGTCCTCAATGCCCTTGAGCATCGGGTCCTTGTGACCGAACTCGACGGTGCCACCCAGGTCGTCGTCCCAGTTCGGACCCCACTGGGGGGTCATCTCCTGGCCGGTGATCATCGAGTGCGGTCGGGCGACGGGGAAGTGCTTCTGCGCGGGCGCTTTCAGCAGCGTCTCGTAGTCGTAGGTCCACGGCTCGTAGTAGTCGCTGATCTCAGGCATTGAGGGGTTGCCGAACAGGTTCAACAACTTGTGGAATCGGCCACCGCCCTTAAGCCGCAGCCTGCCACGTCGGGTGACCTCCCAGCCGCCCCGCCACTTCTCCTGGTTCTCGTATTCGCGGGGATAGCCCAGCCCAGGCCGGGTCTCCACATTGTTGAACCACACATACTCGGTGCCGGTGCGGTTGGTCCAGGCCTGCTTGCAGGTGACGGAGCAGGTGTGGCAGCCGATGCACTTATCGAGGTTCATCACCATCGCCATCTGGGCCATGATCTTCATCTTCTCGGTCCTTTCTGGCTCAGTAGTAGGAGATGTCCTGGGAACGTTTGCGGATCATCGTCACCTCGTCGCGGTTGTTGCCCGTGGGGCCGAGGTAGTTGAAGGCGAAGGCGATCTGGCCGTACCCGCCCGCGATATGGCTGGGTTTGATCAGGATCCGGGTCATCGAATTGTGGATGCCGCCACGACGGCCGTCGCGTTCGGTCAACGGCACCCCGATCACCCGGTCCTGGGCGTGATACATATACACAGTGCCCTCGGGCATCCGGTGGGAGACGATGGCGCGGCACGAGACCACGCCGTTGCGGTTGACCAGCTCCACCCAGTCGTTGTCCTTGATGCCCACCTTGGCCGCATCCTGCGGGCTGATCCAGACCTGCTGGCCGCCCCGAGACAGGGTCTGCATGAACCAGTTGTCCTGGTACTGGGAGTGGATGGCCCACTTGAAGTGCGGCGTGAGGTAACGCACCGACACCCCCAGCTC
>JBHAEB010000014.1:0-2905 GCA_041855345.1 Arachnia sp.
CTACCCCGCCGCTGATGTTCACCGGTGGTTATCCAAACCAGACTCTGCCCACGAGAAGCTGGCATTTCTCACCTTTGACGACGGCCCCACCGCCACCACCGTCGAGGTACTGAAGCTGCTGAAGAATCATCGGGTCCCAGCGACCTTCTTCGTCGTCGGTCACGCCATCGATGATGCCCCTGAGCTATTGCGTCGAGAAATCGCTGAAGGCCATGCAGTGGCGACCCACAGCTACAGCCACAACTATGACCTGCTCTATCCACAGCGGGTTGCCAACCCTGATCAGGTGGCCAAGGAACTGAAACAGGTCAAGCAGACCATCCGCGATGTGCTCGGCCCCGACTATGACACCACGGCCTGGCGTTATCCGGGAGGTCATATGAGCTGGACTGGAATGGCCGCCGCAGACCGGGTACTGCAAGCGGAGGGCATGAGCTGGATCGATTGGAATGCGATGACTGGCGATGCTGAGCCGCTGAGCCGCCGTCCCACAACGGTGGAGCAGATGGTTACGCTCGCCACCGAACCAATCACGGCGGGGGTCAAGGTGTCGGTGGTGCTAGCCCACGACTCTGAGGACAAAGAGCTGACCTTGAAAGCAATGCCTCAGATCATCAACGCCTATAAAGCTGCGGGTTATCGATTCGGTGTCATCGGCTAATTGACGGCGGTTCTGTAGGCTGTTGCCATGACCGGAAAGTTGATCCTGCTCCGCCATGGCGAGAGCGAGTGGAACGCCAAGAATTTGTTCACCGGCTGGGTGGACGTCGACATCAATGAGAAGGGCCAGGCGGAGGCCCGCAAGGCCGCCGAGCTCCTCAAATCAGAAGATCTGCTGCCGACGGTGCTGCACACCTCGTTGCTGCGTCGCGCCATCCACACCGCCTACCTGGCCCTGGACGGCTGTGATCGGCACTGGATCCCGGTTCGTCGCCACTGGCGGCTGAACGAGCGCCACTATGGGGCGTTGCAGGGTCTGGACAAGACCGCTACTCGCGACAAATACGGCGACGACCAGTTCATGTTGTGGCGCCGCAGCTACGACACCCCGCCGCCGGTTCAGGATGTGGATGCCGAGTACTCGCAGTTCAACGATCCCCGCTATGCCGATATCCCGGCTGAGGAACGTCCCCGGACCGAGTGCCTCAAGGATGTCGTCGCCCGGATGCTGCCCTACTGGGAATCCGACATCATCCCGGATCTTGACGCAGGCCACACCGTGCTGGTCACCGCCCATGGCAACTCGCTGCGGGCCTTGGTCAAGCACCTCGACGATATTTCGGATGAGGACATCGCCGGTTTGAACATCCCCACCGGGATTCCGCTGTTCTATGAACTCGACGAAAACCACAAGCCGAAGGTCAAGGGTGGCCGCTACCTCGACCCTGAAGCCGCAGCCGCTTCCATCGAGGCTGTGAAGAACCAGGGCAAGAAGTAACCCATCTCCCCATGGGCCTGCCCTCCTAAGGTGCTGGTCCAACCGTGATTGGCTGGTCTTATCGTGATCGCTGGCCCCAGAAGGTTGGCGATTCACGGTAGGGCCAGCTAATCGGGTCGACGACGATCCTCGCAGTGGGCTGGATAGGTCATACTTGATCCCTTGACCAGTTGGAGGATCCTCATGTCGCAACCGCATCCCGCCGATTCCCATGACCTGATCCGCGTGCGCGGAGCGCGGGAGAATAACCTCAAGGATGTCAGTGTCGACCTCCCGAAACGTCGGCTGACGGTGTTCACCGGGGTCTCGGGCTCGGGCAAATCGTCGCTGGTTTTCGAAACCATCGCCGCCGAGTCACAGCGGATGATCAACGAAACCTACTCCGCCTTCGTCCAGGGTTTTATGCCCACCCTTGACCGTCCCGATGTGGATCTGCTTGACGGGCTGACTACCGCCATCATCGTCGATCAAGAGCGGTTAGGCGCAAACACCCGCTCGACCTTGGGCACCACCACCGACGTCAATGCGCAGCTGCGGATCCTGTTCAGTCGCCTCGGCCAGCCTCATATTGGGTCGGCCAAGGCCTTCTCCTTCAATGTCGCCTCGGTATCGGGCTCGGGCGCGATCACCACGACGAACAAGGCCGGCGCCAAGGTCAAACAACGCCGATCCTTTGAGGTCATTGGCGGTATGTGTCCCCGATGCGAGGGTCTAGGGCGGATCTCGGACTTCGACCTGACTGCGTTGTTCGACGCAGACAAGTCGTTGAACGAGGGTGCGATCATCATCCCCGGCTATTCGATGGAGGGCTGGTATGGCCGGATCTACCGCAACTCCGGGTTCTTCGACCCCGACAAGCCCATTGGCAAGTATTCGCAGCGCGAACTGAACGTCCTGCTCTACAAGGAGCCCACCCGGATCAAGGTGGAGGGTGTCAATGTCACCTTCGAGGGTCTGATTCCCAAGATCCAGAAGTCCTTCCTCAGCAAGGACGTCGAGGCGATGCAGCCCCATGTCCGGGCTTTCGTGGAGCGGGCCATCACCTTTCAAACCTGCCCTGATTGCGACGGCACCCGGCTGACCGAGGCGGCCCGCAGTTCAAAGATCCAGGGCATCTCTATCGCCGATGCCTGCGCCATGCAGATCAGCGATCTCGCCGAGTGGGTCCGCGCCCTCGACGAGCCCACCATGGCTCCGCTGCTCACCTCGCTACAGGAAACCCTCGACGCCTTCGTCGCTATCGGTTTGGGCTATCTGTCGCTGGATCGCCCGTCCGGCACCCTTTCTGGCGGTGAGGCACAACGAACCAAGATGATCCGCCACCTTGGCTCCTCACTAACCGATGTCACCTAATGGGGGTGTCACCGGTTGGTGGCGGCTTCTGGCAGGGTCCACTGAGATTTCACTGGAACGGTGCGCGAGGATGGGATCTGGAGCTGATGACAGGTGCCCACTTCTGAAGATGTC
>JBHAEB010000015.1:0-9240 GCA_041855345.1 Arachnia sp.
CCACTGCCAGCCCATCGTCCGCTCAGCAGACCAAGCCTGCCCTGCCACAGCCCACTGAAACGAAGCCCGGGTTGCCACGCACCGGCCGTTGCGACTAAGGCTCCCCGCAAGGCAGCCCCAGCGCAGGCATCATCGGTGATTCCATGAAACGGCGGGGCCCGATAAGGAGCCCCGCCATCAGGAGAAGCTCAGCCGCGACGCTGTTTCACGGAGGCGATCAGCTGGTCGAACATGTCAGCCAGGTTCTTCTTCTTAAAGTCATCGGCCTGCACGACGCCGTCGACAACCGCAGCGAACACCGGAATACCAACCTGCTGACGCACCACGTGAACATTGAAGTTCGCCATGATGCCTCGCCAGTCTGCAACCGCCCGGTGTGCCCCCTCAGAGCCGTAGCCAACGCAGGCAACAGACTTATCCAGCCATTCTGGGCTCAACCAGTCAACCGCGTTCTTGAAGGCTCCGGGGACGCTGAAGTTGTACTCGGGGGTGACGAAGACATAGCCGTCGCACGCGTCGATGGCGTCGCTCCAGGCCTGAACGGCGGGATTCGGGTACTGCTTACCCATCATCATGGGGATACCGTCGTGGTCGAACAGCGGCAGATCGAAGCTGGCTAGATCGATGTAGACGTACTCGACGCCCTCGACCTGCGGAGCGTTCTCATAGACCCATTTTGCGACCGCGGTGCTGTTGCGACCTTTGCGGATTGAGCCTTCGATGATCCCGATCTTCATAAGAATTCCTTTCTTCTTCAACTACCTTAGTCCTTTGTCCCGGTCTAGCCAAGATGCCGCCCCAGGAACGCCGGCGAGTCGGACACCGGGCATCTGCTTTCAGCCCTCCCCGCAGCCGGCGGCCTACCCTAAGCTGCTAGATTGAACACTGTTCAAAACGAGTGGGAGGGCATATGGACCTGTTTCAGCTAGCTAACGAGATCATTGCAGGTCGCAGTATCACCGCTGCTGAGGCGTTGGAGATCCTGCGACTTCCCGATGCCCGCACCTACGAGCTTGTCGCTGCGGCGGGTCGGATTCGCCGCCATCATTTCGGCACCACCATGAAGGTGAACTACCTAGTCAATCTGAAATCTGGGTTGTGCCCCGAGGATTGCTTCTATTGCTCCCAACGGCTGGGCTCCGCTGCCGAGATCCTCAAATACCGTTGGCTCAGCACTGAGGATGCTGTGGCGGCTGCCAGCTCCGGTATCCAGGCCGGGGCCAAAAGGGTCTGTTTAGTGGCATCCGGGCGCGGCCCCTCGAATCGCGATGTCGACAGAGTCGCCGAGATTATCGGCAAGTTGAAGTCAGCCCACCCGGATGTGGAGGTCTGCGCTTGTTTGGGGCAACTCAAGGAGGGACAGCCCGAGACCCTAGCTGCTGCCGGGGCTGACGCCTACAACCACAACCTGAACACCGCGGAATCCCACTACGAGAACATCTGCACGACACACTCTTACGAGGACCGTACTGAGACGGTGCAGCACGCTCGGGCCCACGGGATGAGCGCATGCTCCGGGCTAATCGCGGGCATGGGCGAAACCGATGAACAACTGGTCGAAGTGGCCTTCGCTCTACGAGAGATCGGCGCGGATTCGGTGCCGGTGAACTTCCTGATGCCCTTCGACGGAACACCGTTGGCAGGACATGCTGAACTCACCCCACATCACTGTTTACGGATTTTGGCCATGATGCGTTTCGTCCACCCGGATGGGGAGGTCCGCGTCGCAGCTGGGCGAGAGCAGCACCTGCGATCCTTGCAGGCGTTGAGCCTAGAGATCTGCAGCTCCTTGTTCCTCGGCGACTATCTCACCAGCGAGGGCCAGGCTGGGGCAGCCGATCTTGCGATGATCGCTGATTGCGGATTCACCATCCTTGGCCAAGAGAGCCCTGCCCCCGCTATCGATGTGAGACCGGTGATTCGTCAGCGTGGCGTCGGTACCCTGGAGCCCGCCAACGCCTAACCATCCGAGTACCACCAAGCTAACGATCGGTGTCAGCAGCGCGGCCTCGGTTAGTAGGCTGTGGGCAGAGTCAGGGAGGCGCCCAGATGTGTGACAAAGACTTCAGCCCAGTGCTCTACGACGTGATGCGCGAGTTGGCAACTCAGCTCGGGGGCAGGTACGTCGAGTGGATGGATGAGGCTGTCAGCAGCGCGGACGAGGAACACTGGAGGGCCGAGCACGCGAGGGTGACGCGCGAGGTCAGAGCGGTCGATCCAGATGATCGTCAAGCCATCGAGGACCACACCGCAAAGCTGCGCGCTGAATTAGCCGCGATGCCACGGCACGCGCCGAGTCTGAAATGAGCGGTCAGCTAAGCGCGGAACAGCTGCGTGCTCGCTTCGAGCAGCGGGTGATCCCATATCTTGAGGACTTGCGCGCGCAGACGAGGAACAGTGCCGCCGGGCCGCCAGTTTTCATCTTCACGGGTGGTCAGCCGGGGGCAGCGAAGAGCCACGCGAACGAGCGTGCCGCGTGGGCCAGGCCAACGCTGGTGCCAGTGAAGCTTGGGTGGGAATCTTGACCTGCGCCTTCAGGGCCATGGGACAGTTGAGAATCGGTGGGAGCCAGCCACGCGACCTCGGTTGGTAGGCTGTGGGCAGAGTCAGGGAGGCGCCCAGATGAGTGACAAGGACTTCAGCCCAGTGCTCTACGACGTGATGCGCGAGTTGGCAACTCAGCTCGGGGGCAGGTACGTCGAGTGGATGCGTGAGGCCGAGGACGTTGACGCCCGAGAGCATTGGCGAACTGAGCAGTTTCGAGTGACGCGCGAGGTCAGAGCGGTCGATCCGGATGATCGTCAAGCCATTGAGGACCACACCGCGAAGCTGCGCGCTGAATTGGCCGCGATGCCACGGCACGCGCCGAGTCTGAAATGAGCGGTCAGCTAAGCGCGGTACAGCTGCATGCTCGCTTCGAGCAGGATGTGATCCCATATCTTTGAGGACTTGCGCTCACAGACGCGTGACAGTGCCGCCGGGCCGCCAGTTTTCATCTTCACGGGTGGTCAGCCGGGGGCAGCGAAGAGCCACGCGAACGAGCGTGCCGCTCGAGCCAGGCCAACGCTGGTGCCGGTGATTGGCGATGATTTGCGGCAGTTTCACCCGGATTATCCGCGACTGATGCGCGAGGATCCACTGGCGATGCCAACAGCAACCGCGCAGGCATCGGGGCAGTGGATCGGCATGTCTGCGGAGTATTTGCGCGAGCAGCGTGCAGATGTTCTTATCGAGACCACGCTTCGCTCTCCTGAGGCGATGGCTTCGACGATCTCATCCTTCCAGGATGCGGGGTACGTCGTCGAGTTGCGCGTGGTAGCAGTGCCACACGAAGTATCCCGACTGTCGACAGTTGAGCGATATACGAGCCAGATCGACGCGGTGGGTGCGGGGCGGTGGACTCCCGCTGCGGCCCACGACGAGGCCTATTCCAAGGCCGTAACCACGGTTGAGGATTTGCTGGCGACGGGCCAGGTCGACCGGTTCGTCATTGAGGACCGGACCGGCTCGGTACTGTTCGACCGGAGCTACTTCGGGGTCCCCGACGGGCAACGGCGCCAGCTCGGCCAAGCGGCGGGGGCAGCGTTCGAGGAGGCGCGCAACATCGATCAGCTGACCCCTGATGCTGCGCGGTCTTGGCTCGGCTTGGCGCAGAAGCAGATCGAGCGCGTAAACGGGCTAGAGCAGCGCAACCCCGACCTACTAGAAACCATCAGGGTCATCGGCACAGTCGATGCCCAGGCGGTGGCGGCGCGCGCCTATCCCCTCGACCCGGCTCGGGCCCAAGCGGTTGCGCAAGCTCTTCAGGCTTCAATCTCTTCAACGTCAAACTCTACTATGCGCGCATCCTTTCCAAGTCCAGCCACTCATACGCTTGCTAAACCGCGACCAGCGCCGCAACCATGCTATGGCCGCCCAACAGGTTCGAACCGCAGTACCGGGATGGGATTCGGCAGATGAGCGCTGCTGTTGGGTCCCAGCCCTGATTCGCGGACTGCGACTCGGTGGCGCTGGCTAGTTGGCCAGCAGGTCCTCAAGCTCGCTGTACGGGGAGGCTACTTCCGGGCTACATACCGTGTGGGTCATTTCAACGTCCGCTCCACCCTGCTCCACGGTAATGCGGTAGATCGGCGAGTCAGTGCACTGCTGCGCGTCGCGATATGTCAATGCTTGCCTGACAAGTTCAGCTGCCGTGTTTTGTTCCGCTGCACTCAGGGTGCGGGTTTCGTCGGCCGTCACTGCACCGTGCTCGTCATAGCTCAGAACGCGGAGTTGGGGGCCTGTCACGGTATACGTCACCGAGCCGCGCTCGCCCCCAACCCAGTAGTCGTGGTACTGAAGTGTGTAGTCCTGGACTGCCGAACTGGAGGGGTTCAAGACGACCGCAATGAGGATCAAGACGACCAGTTCAAGCACCTTTAAACAGTACCTCAGGTCGCTGATGTCGCCGCATCGTCTTCCCCCCACCCGGCTCTCCCCGAGTCCAGGCAAAGCCAGGGCTTGCCTGCCACAGGCAACTGACCGAGACTCCAGTACGACGGCTTGGTTCAATCGTTTAGTTGTCGGCTAGCAGCGCCTCCTCGGCTTCCTTAGTCCACCTGCCGTTGTTGAGTTTGGCCGCCACATGGGGCAGTTTCTCCGCCATATCGGCTAGGCGGATCAATCCAAGGTCGTGCAGCGACGGGAAGACCATGATCTTGCCGCCGGAGGTGCGATTGATCACCGAGGCGATCGCATCGGCGAACCCAGCCATGCCGGTGATCGCATCGAGGCTGATCGTGGTGTCGATAACCCCGTCCTCGATCTTGCGCAGCACGGTACGCATATCGGAGACATCCGAGCCAGAGGTGCCGAGCATGAAGATGCGTCGCTCAATGATGCCCTGCAAGTCGAACTCGCCGAAGGTACCAGCCGGGATGCCCGCGAAGGCGTTGACGATGGCGTCCTCGGCCGCCAGATCGACGGCCTGCGACACCAACGCCGGGACCGGGACCATGCAGCTGAGATGGGTGTAGCCGGGCTGCAGCGGGGTGGTTCCAGTGTTGATGATCTCTAGCGGCACCTCACGCACTTCGGCCACGGGACCAACGACGCTACGCAGGGTAGCAAGGCGGTCATCGCTGAGATCAGTGCCTGCAACGGTAATGCCTGCGACCCCAGATGTGACGGCACGCATCGTGTGCATCTGACCCATGGGGCCGGCTGCACCGATGATGGCCACCTTATCGCCGGTACGCAGTTCGCCAGTGGCGGGGATCCAGGAGTACCCATCGACGGGATTGTTGCCTGTGGTGCCACAGAACCGGATGAAGTCGTAGTGGACGCGGCCGATATCGAGGCTGACCTTACGTTCGATCCGGCCACCACCCAGCACCACGCAGAACACTGCCCGGGTATCGAGCAGCAACCCTAGGGCCTCGATGACCTGAGCATCTGAGCCGAAGTAGACGATGTCGTCGAATTTGGCCTCCCCCAGCCCGGCCACATCAGTTTCCGCGATGTAGACCGTCTCGGCGGGCTTGTGATTAGCGGTCAGTTGGGAGATGTCACCGGAACCCACGACCAGCAGGCGTCCCCCATCGACGATGTGGTTTCGCTCCGCCCAGGCATAGGATCCCTCGACGGTGGCCCACGGCTCGATCAGGCCGATGGCCGCAGCGGACGGGCCGTCGGTCACGTGGATGAGAAACTCCTCACCGCTGGGGGATACGACGCATCGCTCGTCAATAACGACGTACTCCTGGAGCGCACCCTCGAAGTTGTAGCCGAAGGCGCCATTGGATTTCGGGGTACGCAGATGCTTCCAGTCGGCCTGCACCAGCACGCGGTCCCCCACCTTGAAGTGGGTCACCTTGTCACCGACCGCGATAATCCGCCCCACGGGCTCATGGCCGGGAACTGTGGGCTTTGTTCCGGGGCAGTAACCCGGGATTTCAGCCAACGCGCTGGGATCGATCCCAGCGATGACCTCGGCCTTTCGGGGATGAGTGTCGAAGGCGTGAAGCAGCTTGGTATCGCTGAAACAAATGCCGCAGGCCTCAACCTGAAGCATCATCTGATATGGGCCGACGGGATCGACCGGTTTGGCCGGGTTGAGAACGAACTCGTCTCGTCCCGTGATCTGGATGGCGTGCTGGGTGGTAGGGATCTGGCTCATTCTGGTTCCTTGGTTGGACGCGGTTAGCTGCTCAGCATGACTTGGCCGCCGGCGACAGGCAGGGCCTGCCCGGTCTCATAGGCCTGCTCGACGATGTAGTAGATGGCCCGCAGCACATCGATTCCGGTGGCGCCGCGACGCATGGGCACCTTGGATTCGTAGAACTCTTTAACATCAGCGACGGTCTTGGCTCCGGGAACCTTCCCAGATTCCAGGTACTGCACAAATAGGCCCTTGACGGGGTCCGACCACAGCGGGCCGTCGTAGAAGTTACCGGGGCATACGGCATTGACCTTGATGCCGTACTCCACCAGTTCCAGTGCGAAGCTCTGCACCAGCCCGATGCCACCGAATTTGGATCCGGCATAGGCACCGTTTTTGTTGGAGCCTGTCAGGCCGGACTTGGAGTTGATCTGGATGATGTCGGTCAGCCAGCCAGGTGCGGTGGCTCGCTGCCGGGCCAGCAGCCCACCCAGGTGTTTGGTCACCAGGAAGAAGGCGACGTAGTTGATATCGGTGGACAGTCGAAAAGCGTCGAGGTCCTGCTCGAGCACTGACCCGGCACGGACAATCCCTGCATTGGAGATCACTAGATCGAGGCCGCCGGTGACCCGTTCCACCTCGGCTGCCATCGCGGCCACCGACTCCTCGTCGCCGACGTTGACGGTGATCGGGTGGGTGACATCCGAGCCGAGCTCGGCACATTTGGCGGCCGCGCCTTCGCCGTTGAGATCGGCGATGTAGACGAAGCAGCCCTGATCCACCAGTCCCTTGGCGATTTCGGCACCAAAGCCCTGGGCACCGCCGGTGACCAGCGCCACGCGACCGCTGATCTCACGTTCGCCACGTGTGGTGGCTCGCACCTCATAGGACTGCGAGTCATAGCCGACGACGGCCGGCAGAGCCACCTCAGCCAACGTCGTGGGATCGATCCCAGCCAGCTCACCGGTCAACCTCAGGGTCGGTTCGGCGTCGGTGGCACGCACCAGGACGGGACGGTTCAAGGCGGTCAGAAACAGGCCCCGCAGGGCAACAGCGTTACTCATGACTGTCCTTTCAGGGTTTCGGCCAGCTGAGCGGCCTCAGCCCCGTCGGCATAGGCCCGGCCCAGCGGGGCGTAGACGGCGATACGGGCGGCGAGCTGCTCCGGGGTGAGGCGCCCGGTGCCCAGCAGATGCAGCGACGGGTCGATAGCGGTAAGGGCCTCGTGGGCTACCAACGCCCAAGTGGCCTCGTTGAGATCCGCGAACTGTGGCTGGCGCAACTCAGGGCAGGTGAAGACTTGACGCGGGGTGTTGATATCCACCCCGGAGATCTCCAACATCCCGTGTCGTTGGGCCAACTCGTGGATGCGGTTCAGCTGCTCGGGGGTATTGCGTGGCGGCATATAGGTGACCGCCCGCAGCCCCCGCGCGGCCATGCCTTCGAACAGTTCATCGAGGAAGGCGTCCTCGAAGGCCTCGGCCTTCTTATCTCCCGTCGGCGACGCGGAAACATCGCCGAGGTAGGCGTAGGTGGCGATGGCGCCGATGGAGTCGGCGAAGGCCACGACCTCCTCGGCGGTGGGGCATTCGTCGGTGGGCTGAATGTAGATACGGTCCAGATACTCCGACTTCAGCACGCCTAGCAGGTCAAAGACCAGGTGCGGGTTGGTTTCATCGGCCAGAATGGCCGCCAGTTTCTCGGGTACCTGTACGCCCATTCGGGTAAGGCCGTCGACCAGCGCCTGGCCCCGGCCAAATCCGCTGATCAACGCCTCAGCCATCGCCGCCAGCAGGTGCCGCTCGGTGATACCCCCGTTGTTGGCGTACTGGCTGCGGTCCACCATGTCAGACTGTGGATCGAAGGGGGCCAACCCTAAATCTTCCAGGATCTTGTTGGCCGCCTCAGCCATGGCTAGGGTGCGCTTCAGGCGGGCTTCCCGCTTCGGCTTTAGCCACTGCTCCACTGCGGCTCGGGCCGGGGCCGGCACCCCCTGCACCGTCATATAGGCGATACCTGCCGAGTCGGGGTTGTTGAGTTTGCGTGTGGTGAATGGCTCACCGAAGAAGGCACGGATCTCGAAGCCGGTGACCGAGCCCATGCCGAGGATCCGGGTGGCCTGGGTCATTTCGTCGGCGGCGGCGATGGAGTCATGATCCACCGATCCCACCACCCGCAGTCCCGCCCGGCGCGCCCCTAGTGCGGCCCCAGCCGGGGTGTAGGGACTAAAGGAGTAACAGGTGTGGATGTGGTTGTTCGACTCGGCCAGCCACTCGGGGAAGGTCTCGGTCTTAGCCACCTGCGACAGCGCGGCGAGCCGATCCGCCGACGAGGCTTTGGGATCGTTGATGATCTCCATCAGGGGTCCTTATCTCATTGGTTTTGGAGTGGTGGTGGGTGAGGAACCGCAGCCGATCTACTCTGCTGCGGTTCCTCACTGCGGGTTGCGCTATCAGCAGCTAACGACCCTGGATCACAGACCGGTGCGGCTGCGGCGGGCCAGTTCGGCGGTGGTCTGGTTGCTGCTGACGACATGGCCGGGCAGCGGCAGGATCCGCTCATGCACGGCGTCGATCAGCCACTCAGGCTGCGGGAAGTACTCCTTCTCCAGTTCGGCGGCGGGCGTGATCGCGTTGCGGGAGCCAACCACCGCGACGGGTGCATCGAGGTGGTCGAAGGCCAGGGTCTGCACGGTCGATGCGATGGTGTGCAGGAAGGAGCCGCGGTCCACCGCATCCGAGGTCAGCAGCAGCCGGCCGGTCTTCTTCACCGACTCGACGACCGGGTCGAGGTTGAGCGGCGCGATAAAGCGCAGGTCGATCACCTCGGTAGAGACGCCGTACTTAGCCTGTAGCTCCTCGGCGGCTTCAAGGGCGCGGTACAGCGTGGGGCCGATGACCGCGATGGTCAGGTCGGTGCCCTCGCGGCGGATCACCGGCTCGCCCTCGGGCACCTCGTAGTAGCCCTCCGGCACACCATCTTCGACGAACTGCTCGGCCACGTCGTAGAGCATCTGCGACTCGAAGAAGACCACCGGGTCGGTGCCCCGTAGCGCCAGGTTCATCATGCCCTTGGCGTCGTAGGGGGTGGCCGGGTAGTAG
>JBHAEB010000016.1:0-14432 GCA_041855345.1 Arachnia sp.
CGCAAGCACCTCATGGCTAGCCTGATCGCAGCGCCGATCGTGGTGGTCATCGCTTTCGGCCTGTCGACGACCCGCGCCCCGGAGCAGGTGGGTTTTGCCTTGGCCAAGCCCGGTATGGAGCAGGCTATTGCTGAGGGCACCTGCCCCGCGACGCTGGGGGTGTTGCCCGTGCTGAAATGCCAGCAACTGGGTCAAACCGGGCAGGCCTTCGTGATCGAGGGATCGGGGTTTCTGCATCACGGTGGCTGGGTGAAATTCGACGACCCAGCCGAGGCCGCCTCTTATCGGGAGGCAGAAGTCGATGGCGTCGACTACACCGTCACCGAGATAGGGGACGGCTGGTACCGCCTAGTGGTGTGGTGGTGATCTGCTGCCCCAGAGCGGCCAACCATGGACCCGTTTGGGACTAGGGTCTGTGAAAGGCTCGGGCAGTACCGCCTTGACATTTGCATCAGCGAATTCTAAATTTGCGTATGCAAAGATTGGAGGAAGTCGTGAAACCCCTACATCGCATGACCGCAGCAGTCGCTACTGCCCTTCTAGCCATTACCTCTGTCTGTGTCACCGCTGCACCGACCGCCAGTGCTGACGGTGAGGCGGCGAAAGTGTTGCTGATGCTGGATGCTTCGGGATCTATGAAGGACCCGGACCCCACCGGCGGCACCAAGATGGACGCTGCCAAGAAGGCCCTGATCAGCAGCCTTGATGCTATTCCCGCCAACGTGGAGGTGGGGCTTCGGGTATACGGCGCCGGAAACGACGGCAATGGGGCTCCTGGCTCCTGCGAGGATAGCCAACTCATCACCCCCGTTGGTCCGCTGGACAAGGCCGCGATGACTGAGTCCATTAATGGCTTCACCCCGCGCGGCGATACCCCTATCGCCTATGCCCTCCAGCAAGGGGCCAACGATCTGGGTACTGATGGGAAGCGGCGCATCATTCTGGTCTCCGATGGTGAAGAGACCTGCGACCCTGATCCGTGCGCCACCGTCAAGAACCTCGTAAACAGTGGTATCGACGTCCAGATTGACACCGTCGGATTCGCCGTGGAGGAGACGGCTCGCAAGCAGTTGAGCTGCATTGCCGAGGCGGGCGGCGGCACCTACTACGAGGCCAAGGACGGCGCCGCCCTCGAAGCCAGCCTGGACACCCTAGGGGCCCGGGCCGCGCGCCCCTTCACCGTCATGGGCACCCCAGTAGAAGGATCGCCCGACTTCAAGGGAGCCCCACTGCTGGCCCCCGGCCAGTACACCGATGTCTCGGTGTCCTCGAACTCCGGCGAGATCTCCAAGCACTACAAGGTCAAGCGCACCTGGCCGGGCTCCACGATCCATGTCAGCAGCGTGGCCCGCATGCCCAATGTCGGCTTCTGGGAATCCATTGACCAAGCCAACTGGGACTTCGAGTTGCGACCTGCAAACGACTCCGACACCCGATGCGACTCGCAGTACTACTCCTTGAGTGACGATTCCCGAACCGGAACCATGGTGTCAGCTTCGCTGGTGTCTTTGGCCCTCGACCCGCGAGCTACCGATCCCGGTAGTACCGATGAGGAATGCGCGAAGGCCGAGGAGTTGGTGTTTACGATCACCCGGGGCGAAGGTACGGGTGGTGAAATCCCCATTGAGTTGCGTGTCATTGAGGAACCACCGGTGGCCAATGCCGCCAATCTGCCCACCGGTGTCACCCAGGTGCCAGAGAACAACTCCCACGAGCTGACCTCCCCCGCCTCGGGAACACCCTCATCCGTTGTGGGTGGTGCCAGCTTCAACGATGCCACCGAGCTCTCCTCTGGCACCTACACCACCGAATTGGTACCCGGTGAGATGGCCGTCTTCAAGACCAAGATTGACTACGGTCAATCCGGGCTCTTTGCCATCGACGGCGTCCAACTGGCCGAAAGCGTGATCGCCAACACCGGCTGGGGCGAGTACTTCCACGTAGTCTCGAATGTTTACGCCCCGGACTTCGGCCAGATCGATTCTCAAACGTTCTCAGAGCACGAGCAGTTCCGCGTCTCAAAGCAGGACGGCGTCGTGCCCTCTGGCTCTGAGGATGTCATGGAGATCAACCAGGTGCCTGAGGTGCGCTACCGCAACCGCTGGGATTCCCCAGCCATGTTCCACGGCGACAACCTCGGCTTCGCCATCGGTGGCTATTACTACTACACCGTGGCCCTCGGCAATGAGGATTTCATGAACGGCCAGCCCGGTCGGGTGAACTTCTCCATCGGGATCACCGGAACCCCCTCAGGCAACCCCCAGCCCTCCGCCGAGGCCAGCGCTTCGGTTCCCCCTGCCACCCTTGGCCCAGTGACTGAACCCACCGAGAGCACGGCTGAGGAGACTGCGACGGCGGCGCAGCCGAACACTGCTTCCGCCAGTGCCGAAGAGGGCAATTTGCTCGGCATGCCGCGCTGGGCCTGGATCAGCATTGGTGGCGGCCTCGTCGTCCTCGGTGGCGGTGGTATTGGCTATGCCTTCTTCCGCCGACGTGGGATCTAATACCGTGCCAGCTCAATAGGCGGTCAGTGACTGACCTATTGAAGGGACACGGCACCCGCCATCGGTCATGCTGGAACCCCTCGCAGCGCTCGTCGCCAGCGAGGGGTTCCGGCTGTCATTGCCGTCGGCATCGATCACCAACCCGCCCGCAGCATCCGGGTATGGGCGGGTTTCTGGTCACTGACGGTCGTCTGGGTGGGAGCCGGTGCGCACCCCGGTCTCAAGGGCGGCGATGGCGGTCATATCGTCGTCGCTGAGGACGAAACCGTCGACATCGCGGTTACTGGCCAGCCGCTCGGGGTGGGTGGACTTGGGAATCAGCGATCCACCCAGCTGCAGGTGCCACCGGATGACCACCTGGGCCGGGGTGATGCCGAGACGCTCAGCGATCGCGGCCAGTGTTGGCTCGGTGAGCACCCGGCCGCGTCCTAGCGGACTCCAGGCCTGGGTGACGATCCCATGCTGGGTGTGGAAGGCCCGCAGATCGTGCTGCGGAAGCCACGGATGGGTCTCCACCTGATTGATCGCCGGGGCGACTCCGGTCTCGTCGATAAGTCGTTGAATGTGCTCGGCGGTGAAGTTGCTGACACCGATGGTGCGGACCCGCCCCTGGTCGCGTAGCTCGATGAGGGTGCGCCATACGTCGACATATTGGTTGCGCTTCGGGCGCGGCCAGTGGATCAGGTAGATATCCAGGCCACCGAGAGCGGTATCCGAGGCGTCGAAGGATCGCAGCACCGCATCTCGTGACTGCGACTCTTCGCCCCAGAACTTCGAGACGACGGTGAGCTGAGAACGATCTACTTGACGCAGCGCCTGGCCGACTTCGGTCTCGTTGGCATAGAACTCGGCGCCATCGACCAGCCGGTATCCGGCAGCCACACCGTCGAGGACCACACGTTCTGTGATCTCGGCGGGCACCTTGTACAAGCCAAAGCCCAGCGCGGGCATGGTTGCCCCGTCGTTCAGTTCCAGGTCAGCGATCATGGCCCGATTCTGCCATGGTCCTAGATGGGGTGATGTCGCCTTCTGGACCCTGCCATCGCAGCGCTGCAGCGAATCCGCAGCCGTCGAGCCCCGAGGTTTCCGTGTGCAAGTAGGGATTGTCGGTTAGGGATCTGGCTCCAATTCGTTGACTCCGACCAGCAGGTGGCCAGTGGTGGGGTGGGCGTCGACGTCGATGATCCAGGTTTCATCGGGGGCGGTGATCCGCCACTGGGCTTTGCCGGAGGTGGGGTCGATGCCGCGAACAGCCTCGTCGTCTTGGCTGATCAGACTGGTTTCGTCGCGGTTGAAGAAGACTCGGCCCTCGCCCATCCATTCCGCTGCTTGGTGGCTGGAGAGCGGTTCTGCGGTGGTGGTATCCCACAGTGTTGCGAAACTGTCGCTGGTAACCACGAGAAGGCGTGAGGAGTCGCGGCTGAAGGCGAGCCATTGCACCCAGAATGCCTGCCTGATGAATCCGGATTCCGGCAGGTTCAAGGTGTGTTTCAGGTGTCCGGTTGTGGGGTCCCATAACCGGACGGATGTGTCGTCATGTCCGCTGGCTAGGAGTGTTCCGTCGTGATTCCAGGTCAGCAGCCAAGCTGTGGAATCGAAGCCGGTCGCCTGCCACAGCGCATGTCCCGTGGTGTCGACGAGGTGGAGGGTGTTGCGGTCCTCGTCGTTGTTGGTTTTGTTGGATTCTGAGATGACGAGCCGTGTGCCGTCAGGGTGCCAGGCTGTGGCATGGGGCAGTCCGGTGGTTTCCATCAGGCTCCGAATATCGCCGGTGGCTAGGTCAACAAGCAGTACCTGGCCTGTGAGGCTGGAAACCGCCAGCAGGTTGTCGTCGGGATGCCATGACAGGCAGTCGAAGGATCCCTGGGTCTTCGGTAGTTGCGCAGCGACAGCACCTGTTGCGGCGTCGACGATGGTGAGGGTGGGTTGGTCCTCACGCCACGGCAGTCCGTCGCTGCCCGCGTCGATGGCCAGCCACCGTCCCGTTGGCGAATAACTCAGTCTTGCTAGTTCCCAGCAGTCGTCGGCGGGGACGTCGAGGGTGAGTCGCCATAGTTCTTCGTGGTTGGGGGTGTGGGCTGCGATGTCTGGGCCATCACTGGTAGCGAACTGGGTCCCGTGGGGGTGCCACCGCACCTGATCGCAGCTGACGGTCTCGAAACTGGGTGTGCTGGGCATCGGCTTCACCGCATGATGAGGAAGACGAACTGGGGCTCGGGGGCCTCTGGTTGGGTATCGGCGACGTACCCGATGCCATCCGAGCAAAAGTTGGCGATGCCTACCCAGTCATCCTCGATCTGGTCAGAGTCGGCTGCGTGGGCTTCGAGTTCTTCAGGGGAATCGGTCACTTGTAGGAGGTAGTCGAGTTGAAGCACCACCCGTGACCCCTCTGGGAGTCCGGGCGCTGGCCCGTTGCCGGTCCAATAGGGGAGGCCGCCTGCCTTGGTATTCGACTCTGGGTTGAAGTCATGGGGGTAGCCCACATGGTCGGGGAGGTCGAAGAAGTCGGAACTGTAGAACTTCGGTTCTAGATCGGGGCTGAGGCCGTCGTCGTCGCTGCGCCAGTGTGTGACCCATAGCTCGGTCAGGACTGGGGTGTTCTTGGGTGCGGGGGTGATCTGGTCAGTTGGCTGTCCGATGAGGAAGCAGGCGTTTCTGCCAGTATCGGGATCCCAGAAGCTGCAGACATCTTCCCCGTCGCATTTGAAGATGTAGAGGCTGTGGTCGGCGGGGATCCGAGGCAGCTGAGGGCCAGCGCCAAACTGGGCAAGAAAACTCATCGGCTGGCCACATTCCACGCAACTAGGCCAGCGCTCAGCCGGGAAACCAATGGGCAGCCCACCCACCTTGGCGAGGCTGGTGGGGTTCCGATCACCAGGCGGATGAATCGACCATACGGGATAGTGGTTCAGCACGTGGCTAGCGTATCGGGCGACGAAACGACGAAGTCGGGTCTGTGAAACCACGAGTTGTTAGACAGCGCAGATGTCTTGCCTAGTCAAACGGCATATCGTTGGAGCTATCTAGCGACACCTCGACCATAGGTAGGTGCGGTTGCCTCAGGCAAGATCCGTCGGGGAGTCCAGGATCTGCATGATGTCTTGGGCGATCCAGAAGTCTGCGGCCCGGGATCCGGGTCCCAGATGGGTCAGCCAACCTAGGGATTCGGCCTTCTGGATGAGCCCGCGGGTTCCCTGGTTCGTGACATCAAGCCGACGCTGTACCGAACGCACGGTGACGAGCGGGTTGCCGAGGATCATGTCGACGAGAAGCGCCAGGCGCGACCGGGTTGTTGCTGCGATGAGGAGATAGTCCTCTCGAATCCCGATGAGTCTGCGGGCTCGCGCGTCGCATGACCGAACGGGCTGTCAGCGAATTGGGTGGCGTCCATATAGCCAGGGCGCAAGAAAACCCAGCTTTATGTGGAGGCGTCCGTCACCGTCGGGGTTATGACGTCGAGAGTTGCCACAGCGATGAGACCGGGAGCGCCCAGAGACGGTCGCCGGCTTTGGCGGAGGCTTCGGAGCCCAGTACTACTCCGGCTAGGAACTCGTCGCCGAGGCGTTCCCGTAGGGCGATGAGATGTTTGAAGTGAGCTGGTGTGGGGGAGGTTGTGGCTTTGACTTCGACGGCGATGACTCCGGCTGGGGTTTCGATGACGAAGTCAACCTCGGCGCCGTGACGGTCTCGGTAGTGATACAGCTCGAAGGGGGTTTCGGTCCAGCTTTGTTGGCGCAGCAATTCGTTGGCGACGAAACATTCCAGCAGGGCTCCGAAGTGCTCGCTGCCGTGGAGTGAACTGAGGCGGTTTTCGCGGAGGTTGAGCAGGGCCGCGGTTAGTCCGGAATCGGTGAGGAAGACTTTGGGGCGGCGGATCTGTCTGGTGGTCAGGTTGCGGGACCAGGCCGGCAGCCTCCGGATCAGGAACAGTGATTCGAGGATGTCGAGGTAGCGGTCGACGGTGGATCGGGAGACAGACAGGGCTTCTCCCAGCCGTTCGCGGATGAGTTCTGCGCCTGGAGCGCTCGCCACCAGCGAGAGCAGTCTTTGTAGCACGGGTACTTGAAGGGTGCCGAGCTCCGTCGCGTCGCGTTGGATCAGCCGGTCGGTGTAGTCGCACAGCCACCTGTGACGCCCCGTCTCCGACAACCCCTGAACTGACGGATAGCCGCCGCGGGCCACCAGACTCACCAGCTCGGTCCGGTTTCCTCTGTCAGGTAGGTCCTTGAAGCTGGTGATCGCGGTGACCCAATCGTCGCGATGCCTAGCCAATTCACCCTGCGAGAAAGGCTCCAGACGCAGGGTAAGGGCCCTACCTGCCAGTGAATCCTCCGAGCCGGGAACCCGCAGTAAGTTAGCCGAACCAGTGAGCAGGAACCTCCCAGAACGTGGGTCTTGGTCGACCAGGTACTTCAGCGGAAGGATCAATTGGGGGGCTCGTTGCATCTCGTCGATGATCAGCCGCCCCTGCCCAGCTTGGGTGAGGAACCCGATCGGATCGTCGTGCGCGAGCTGACGCGCTAGCGGGTCATCCATCGTTGTGTGAACGGTGTTGTCCTCGTCGTTGAGCATCGTGGTCAGGGTCGATTTCCCTGCCCGACGAGCACCCTCCAGTACCACGACTGGGCTGAAACCGAGGGTATCGGTCACCATCGGGGTGAGATGGCGGTGCAGCAGATCCATAGGGGAATTCTAGCCTCTGATCGACGTTTCGCCGCGCCAAAACCGCCGATTCGCCGAGACATTTCCGCCGTTTCGCCGCGATCCGGGGGGTGCTGCGCCCGCCCAATCCGGCGTGGCCTCTAAGGTGGACTAGGTGAGTCACCCACCCGCCGATGTGCAGATCGATGAGCAGCTGATTCGGGGTCTGCTTCGCCAGGCGCCGAGATACACAGCTCTGCCCTTGAGATTCATGGCCCACGGCTATGACAACGAGCTATGGCGACTGGGGGATGAGTACCTGGTGCGACTGCCTCGACGTCGATCGGCCGCTCATTTGTTGCTCAACGAGATCCGATGGCTTGGGGATATCGCGACGCTCGTGCCGCTGGCCGTCCCAACGGTGCTATTTGCCGGTCAACCAGATGACGTCTATCCATTCCGATGGACCATCACGTCGTGGTTGCCTGGGGAGCCAGCCACCCTGCTCAGCCCCATACAACGCGACTCATATGCCGAATCCTTCGCGGCCGTGCTGCGATCCCTCCATGTCCCAGCTCCGCCGGATGCTCCCGTCAGCCCGTATCGGGGTGTGCCGTTGAGCCGTCGTGCTGATCGAGTCACGCAGCTACTGCCTCGGCTGGGCGAGCGCGGGAGGCGGCTGCTTGAGATCTTTCACGACGGCCTGGCAGCTGATCTCTACACCGGCGCTCCGGTGTGGCTTCACGGCGACCCGCATCCGTTCAACGTATTGACTCGCGACGGCCGGTTGAGTGCCCTGCTTGATTTCGGAGATGTCTGCTGCGGCGACCCGGCCTCTGATCTAGGAACCGCCTGGCTGCACTTCACGGCCGAGGGCCTGCAGCGTTTCGTCGACGCATATGGCATCGACGCCAACACCCTGGCCAGAGCCCGAGGCTGGGCCACCTTCTACGCCGCATTTCTGACCGAACTGGACCCCGACCACCCGCTGACTGCCTGCGGCCAGAACGCGGTGGAGCTGCTTAGCTGAGGCCGCAAGCGGTTTGTCGACATCGCTGGGGGGCGGCGAGACTGCGAGGCAGCCTGCTTTTCTGCGACTCATGGGGGATCAGGGGGGATTTTGGCGGGATGAATCGCAAAAAAGCAGGCGGGGTGGGTTAGGCGATCTTGCGGAGGATGGCGCGTAGGTCCTCGGCAGTGGGGGCCACCGGGTTGGCGGGGGTGCAGCCATCGGCCCAGGCCGAGGCCACCAGCTCGTCGAGGTCGCGGTGCAGGTCGGCGGAGGTGACGCCCACCTCGGCCAGCCGCGAGGGGATCTCCAACTTCGCATTGAGCTTCTTGATAGCCCCAATCAGGGTGGTGACCGCCGCCTGGCCTCGAGCCGAGGGCGCCAAGAGCCGACCCAGCCGGGCATAGCGCTCGAAGGTGCGTCGACAGCCCGCTGCGTTGAACTCAATGACATGGGGCAACAGCATCGCATTGAGTCGGCCATGGGCGATGGGATAGTGGCCGCCCAGGGCATGGGCCAAGGAATGGGTGATACCTAGCCCAACATTGTCGAAGGCCATTGCCGCCATACAGGAGGCATTGTGCATATGCGATCTTGCTTCGGCGTCGTCGCCATGGGTGTAGCAGCGCGCCAGATACTCGAAGACCAATTCGACGGCCTTCTCGGCTAAGGCGTCGGAGAAATCGCAGGCCTCACGGGCCACATAGGCCTCGACGGCGTGGGTGAGCACATCCATTCCGGAATCGGCGGTGATGTGCTTGGGAACCCCCATCACCGCTTGTGGGGCCAAGATGGCGAGCCCTGCCACCAGATCCGGGCCGATGATGGGGATCTTGGTATGGGTGTTCTCATCGGTGACCACCGCATAGGAGGTCACCTCAGAGCCGGAACCGCTCGTGGTAGGAATCGCGACGATCCCGCGCGGGGCGCCGACCCCACCGTCGAGAGCAGCCTTGTGCATCACCTTCGCGGCATCCATGACCGAGCCGCCACCATAGGCGATGACTACCTCTGGTTGGGCTGCCACATAGGCCGCCACCCCGGCGCTGATTTCCGCCACTGTCGGATTGGGATTAACCCCGGTAAATACTGACACGCGATCACCCAGCCGGGAGCGCACCTGCTGGTAGGTGTCGGTGGTGGCCAGAAACTCATCAGTGACGAGGAAAACTGACACATCGCGGAACTCATCCAGCGCATCAAAGGCTTCGGTGCCCAAGCGGACCCGGGTATTGAGTCGAAACTCTCTCATGATCTGCTCCTCATATCAGTATCGGGGACCGTCGCGGTGCCCCTGGGGTGGCAGGGCTGACCTGGTTCATGCCGCCCTCCCAGAATGCTGCTTGCGGAATTCGGACGGGGTCATGCCCACATGTTTTTTGAAGGTGCGGGAGAAATAGTTCAGTGGTGTGAACTCCAGTTCAGCGGCGATCCGCAGGACTGGTTTATCGGTGTGAATGAGCACGAATTTGGCGCGCTCAAGCCGCTTGTTGGTGACATAGGAGATGAAACTCACCCCGGTGCGTTCTTTGAACTTGCGGGCGAAATGCGACTCAGACCAGGTCAGATATTCTGCAGCCTTACTCAAGGTCAAGAAGGACGACGGGTTCTTGTCGATCTCATTGAGCAGCGTCGTCAAACTGCGATCCGCCCCCCGCGCCACCGGCTCCAGCAGATCATGGACCCGGATCAGCAGCTTCTCGCAGTAGAGCTGACATTCATAGCGGTTCATCGGTCCGCGACGACGACCCCGATGCCTGGTGACCAGCTGCGAGATATCGCGCCCGAATTGCACCGCCTCGCTGGTGGCGATGCCGATCATCATGTCCTCGAACTCGCTGAGTTCCTTGGGATCGATCTTTTGGCTCCACCGGGGCAGCAATTGGTCAAGATAGTTGCCCAGTAACTCCAGGTTCGCCCCGGCATCACCCTTGACGACATTGGTGGCCACGACAGCAGCCTCCAGCGACTCGGGTCGGTGGCTGGACTCCACCGGGATCAGCGGCAATGGTTTCTGCGCCCCAGCCAAGAGCGGGGCTAGGGCGCTGCCCTCGCTGGTGGGGATCCGAGTGAGCCTGCCCAATACCGTCCCAGCGACAGCGAAATTCGCCTGTCCCAGGGTCGAGCCAAGTTTGGAGTTGGCCAGCTGCACGACCTCATTTGCCGCTGCCTGGAGCTTGCCCAGATCCACCACCGATACCGCGTCGTAAAGCGGAGCCGCCTCACCCTGATTCAAAAACTCAGACTGGCCGACGATGTTCTGCAGCTGGGCGTGACCCTCGGTCAGCAGCACCTGCCCGGCCATGACCGCCCCCAGATACTGCGTCCCCCACATGATGGATACCGAAAAATCCACCAGCCCGGCATGGCAGCGATACACCACCGGGCGACCCTCAATAGCTGACTGCAGCCCGCCATGGGCATCGCAGGTGAAACATTTGGCACGGATCGCTGGGTCTCGCCGCAGGAACTGGCACAAGGTAGAGAACCGCGACGCCTGGGTTACCGGCCTGCCCATGGCATCGACGGTGATCATGGCCAGTCCGGTATCGGCGGCAAACTCGTCTTGGATTCGTTGTAACTCAGCGACGTCGATGAGGGTGCGCAGATCCATGCTGGGCTGCGAGGGGTTTACGACGATATCCGACACAGCACCTCCCTCACCCGGTCAAATCCCTCACCGGTGACCGAATCCACCACCACGATGGTGTCGGCTCCGGCCCGAGACAGGTGATCGGTGGCATCGCTGATCTGTTCTGCGGAGGCGACCCCGGCCTTGGTGACCACACCCAGCACCTCGCGATTAAAGGTGGTGGCAAAACCGGGTGGGAAGCGGGTATCGGTGGTGGTGGCGGCCTGGATCAGCACCACCATGTCGACTTCATAGGAGGCTAGCTGCAAGGCATGTTTGTAACGGCCCTCCAGATACTCCCCAGGCGTGTCGATGGTGGTGTTGAAGGTCTCGATGGCTTGGGTTTTGGCGTACTCGATGGGCAATCCTTGTAACTGTTGCCGAAACGTGGTTTTGCCAGCGCCAATCCCGCCGACCAGCAAAATACTTTTCATGTGCGGGTCACCGGAGCCGGGGTGAAACCCAGCACCGACTGCAGGGTGGTAACGATCCCATCGACGGCCGACTCGACATCAGCTAGCAGCCCGGTGATGAGCAAGGTTCCGGAGAACCGGTCAACGAAGGCCAACTCGACGCCGGCCGCCTTGGTTGCGATATCAGCGGCGATGACTGCGGCCTCGCCAGGGGTGATGGTGAGCACCCCGATGGCGCCTTGGGTGCCTTGTGGGAGGCCAATTTTGGGGTATAAATGCCGATCCGGGTTGGCGATGATGTGCGCGAGAGTTACCTGTTTACCAGGCACATACTCCTGGATGATGCGCGTCTTATCGCTGTGTTCTGTCATGGACATCTCCGTCTCGGCAACCACGTCGGCTCCTGAACACCTTAGGTCCACCTAGTTCCTAGATCAATGGTCCATTCATTGGCAGAGCAAGAATATGTAACAACCGGGATAGATGGTGTATCGCTGAGTGCTCTAGGGTGGAGGCGATACGCCGTGGTGGCGTGTAGGTCCCTACCGACGAAGGAGTCAGAATGTCCGAAGCGCTCGGAATGGTCGAGACGAAGGGCTATGTCGGAGCGGTCGAAGCCGCTGACGCCATGGTGAAGTCCGCCAATGTAGAGCTGGTCGGCAGCGAGAAAATCGGTGCTGGCTATGTCACCGTGCTGGTACGCGGTGATGTTGGGGCGGTCAAAGCCGCCACCGATGCTGGCGCCGCCGCCGCTGAGCGGGTGGGTGAGCTGGTCAGCGTCCATGTCATTCCACGTCCCCACGGCGACGTGGCGAAGATCCTCCCCAACCAGGGCAAGTGAGGAGATAGCTCATGTCTGAAGAAC
Organism: Arachnia sp.; assembly: GCA_041855345.1. Classification (GTDB taxonomy): domain Bacteria; phylum Actinomycetota; class Actinomycetes; order Propionibacteriales; family Propionibacteriaceae; genus Arachnia. The sequence continues at coordinate 12,065 of JBHAEB010000016.1, forward strand.
TGATCAATAAGGTTCTCGCGGAAGTCGTGAAGAAGATGGGCGGTGAGACCCCCGAGGCTCCCGCACCTAAGGCCGCTGGGACTCGTCCCGCCGCCACCGAGTTCGTTGGCACCAACCCATTGGGTGACACCATCGGCCTGGTGATCGCCAACGTCGATCCGCAGCTGCACGAGATGATGAAGCTGGACAAGAAGTACCGCTCCATCGGCATCGTTGGTGCCCGCACCGGTGCTGGCCCCCATATCTTCGCTGCCGACGAGGCCGTCAAAGCCACCAACTGCGAGATCCTCACCATCGAGCTGCCCCGCGATACCAAGGGTGGCGCTGGTCACGGCTCGTTGATCGTTTTCGGCGCTGAGGATGTCTCCGATGCTCGTCGCGCCGTCGAGGTGACCCTGTCTGAACTGGACCGCACCTTCGGTGATGTCTACGCCAACGACGCCGGCCACCTGGAATTCCAGTACACCGCCCGTGCCTCCCATGCCCTGGCCAAGGCATTCGGCGCCCCGCTAGGTAAGGCCTTCGGCATCACTGTTGGTGCCCCTGCCGCGATCGGTGTGGTGCTCGCTGATACTGCGGTGAAGTCCGCCACCGTCGATGTCATCGGCTATGCCAGCCCCGCTGGCGGTACCAGCGTCTCCAACGAGGTGATCTCCTTCCTCAGCGGCGATTCGGGTGCCGTACGCCAAGCCATCATCGCCGCCCGCGACGTCGGTCGCAGCCTGCTAGGCGCCCTTGGCGGGAACCCCGAATCCGTCACCACCCCCTACATCTGAGGACTAACCCATGCGTTCTAAGCGGTTTGAGGCGCTCGATGCGCGCCCCGTAAACCAGGACGGGTTCGTCAGCGAATGGCCCGAGGTGGGGCTCATCGCCATGGACTCGCCCAACGATCCCACCCCGTCGCTCAAGATTGAGGGCGGCAAGATCGTAGAACTCGACGGCAAAACCCGCGCCGAGTTCGACATGCTCGACACCTTCATCGCCGACTATGGCATCAACCTGGCCCGCGCCGAAGAGGCCAATGCCATTGACTCGCTGCAGGTCGCGCGGATGCTGTGCGATATCAACGTCCCCCGCAGCGAGCTGATCCCGTTGACCACAGCCATGACCCCGGCGAAGGTCACCGAGGTGGTCGGCAAGATGAGCGTCCTCGAAATGATGATGGCGGTCAACAAGCTGCGGGCCCGCAAGCAGCCTGCCAACCAGTGCCACGTCACCAATGTGCTGGACCATCCGGTCCAGATCGCCTGTGACGCCGCCGAGGCCGCGCTTCGCGGTTTCGCCGAGCAGGAAACCACCGTCGGTATCGTGCGCTACGCCCCCTTCAACGCGATGTCGCTGATGATCGGCGCGCAGGTGGGTCGCCCCGGCATCCTCACCCAGTGCGCGGTGGAAGAAGCCACCGAGCTGCAGCTGGGTATGCGCGGCCTGACGGCCTACGCCGAGACCGTGTCGGTCTATGGCACCGAGGCCGTATTCATGGACGGCGACGACACCCCGTGGTCGAAGGCCTTCCTGGCCTCCAGCTACGCCTCTCGCGGTCTGAAGATGCGCTTCACCTCCGGCACCGGCTCCGAGGTGCAGATGGGCTATGCCGAGGGCAAGTCCATGCTCTACCTAGAGGCCCGCTGCCTCTACGTCACCAAGGCCGCCGGCTCCCAGGGCACGCAGAACGGCTCCGTGTCCTGCGTCGGTGTCCCCGCCGGTGTCCCCCAGGGTATTCGTGCCATCCTGGCGGAGAACCTGATCGCCACGATGCTGGACCTGGAGTGCGCATCCTCCAACGACCAGACCTTCACCCACTCGGATCTGCGTCGTGTGGCCCGCTCCCTGATGCAGTTCGTGCCGGGAACCGACTTCATCTGCTCCGGCTACTCTTCCACTCCGAACTCGGACAACATGTTCGCCGGATCCAACTGGGATGCCGAGGACTTCGACGACTGGAACATCATCCAGCGCGACCTCCACGTGGACGGCGGACTAACCCCGGTGCTGGAGGAGGACGTCATCGCCATCCGTCGCAAGGCTGCCCGTGCCCTCCAGGCCGTCTTCGACGAACTGGGTCTTCCCGCCATCACCGACGCCGAGGTGGAAGCCGCCACCTACGCCCACAGCTCCGACGACATGCCCAAACGCAATGTCGTGGAGGACCTGAAGGCCGCGGAGGAGATGATGCGGCGCGAGGTGACTGGTGTAGATGTGGCCAAGGCCCTGTCCCGCGGTGGTTTCGAGGATGTGGCCGAGTCCGTGTTCAACCTGCTGAAGCGTCGTGTCGCCGGTGACTACCTGCACACCTCCGCTATCTTCGACGCCGACTTCAACGTCATCTCCGCCGTCAACTACCCCAACGACTACACGGGTCCGC
>JBHAEB010000017.1:0-3700 GCA_041855345.1 Arachnia sp.
GGGTCTGGATAGTTGCCGATAGCACGACGCTGAGGATGCCCGAGGCGCTCTCACGCTCCTTACCCAGCTTCAGGGGCGCCCTTAAGGTTCTATCGTCGTGAACTCAACCCTGCCGCTTATTGACGGCGCTGCAAGTTGCACAGACGGCTCCTTCGCTCGGGTTGATGGTCCTTGGTGCTGTTCTCGTCGCCTATATGGACATTCGTGTGCTGTACCTGGTCGCGGCATCTGCTCTACTCGGTATTGGCTTGTGGGGGCGGTGTCGTTCCGCGAATCGCACTACGTAGCCAGTCTGTATGCCCATCGCCACAGCAACACTTTTGCTGATTGCATACTCGGGGTCAACGCCCACCAGTGGACAACGCCATTACCACGGGTAGCCAGATACTCTCGCGGAGTGAGGTGCACTGCCGCCCCCGTCGGGTAGAAACCGCAGGCAAGACCGATAAGCAGATACTCCTATATGGTTCAGCGTCATCGTGATGGTCAGGGTAGGTTGATCATGTGATGAGCGACGATGAGTTAGCCGAACGCGAGGAGCAGGCTCGGGATGCGTTGCGGGTGAAGTTCCCCGCAGCTGCTGAGGGATTGGATAGTTACGCCCACATCTTGGCTACCAGGGGGATCGAGTGGGGGCTGCTGGGACCTCGCGAGTCCGACAAGATTTGGAGTCGGCACATATCGAACTCGCTCGCGCTGGTAGCGGTCATCGGTGACGGCTGCGATGTCGCCGATGTTGGTTCGGGTGCTGGACTGCCTGGTATCCCCGTCGCACTGGCTCGCCCCGATCTTCGGTTGACGCTGTTGGAGCCGTTACTGCGTCGCTACTCCTTCCTGAATCTTGCTGTCGAGGAACTGGGTCTTGGTGACCGCGTCCGCGTAGAGCGGTTGCGTGCCGAGGACTGCGATGAGGTCTTCGATGTGGTCACTGGACGGGCGGTGGCTGCGTTGGACAAGTTGCTCAAGTGGACGATCCCACTGTTCTATCCCGACGGAGAACTCATCGCTCTGAAAGGGGCCAGTGCTGAAGAGGAGATCCGCACTGCAACGAAGCTGCTCCAGCGATCCGGGCTTTCAGCAGAGGTACTGGAGATCCGTGCCTCGCCTGAGATTGAGGGGACTCGAGCCATCCGGGTTCGGCGTTTCACGTGAAACCAAGTGCGATCTCCGGCTGTCTGTGCATGATCGATGTTTGGCGATAGCGAGGCCCATATCGTGTTCCCGCTGTGCCTCGACCTTGGGCGCTCACAAGGGTCTGTGTGGTTGCGCCATAGTGCTAGCCAGTGCTGAGTAGGATCGTCGATTACGCATGGCGATTGATGCGCGTCGCCTGACTCTGGTCGTTCACGACTTCGCCGCATCGACGACGCTGGTGTACACAGTCAATCATCATGCGGTTACAGCCAGCCAGTAGTCTCATGTTCCCTGGGGCACACTCCATGAGCACCCTCGGCTCAGTCCTACTAGACGCCAGTTAGATTGTCATCGCCGATAGCTCTGCCTGTTCAGCGTTAGCAGCCCGTCCCTCTTCAAAGCCAGGCTGGATCCACCCTTAGGTGGCTCACTTATCGATCTGGGAATCGGATCAGACTTCTTACCTCGACCACACGCGTGTCGCCAGCCAGATCAACGACGCCCATCTCAGCGTCGTGCGCCGTCGACAGCCGATGCCCATCGGGTTCTGGCTGCGCAGCTTGCCCAAGGAGTCGGCCGTCTGCGAGCCCAACCGTGCGCAAGGGAACTAAGCCCACGACGTCAACCGAGGTGTGGCTGATTCCTCAACGCGAAGCTCGTACCGTTGAGGGATACCGAGTCTGCATCAAGAGTTGAACCCAGGTACTCGGTGAAGGTGGTTCATAACCCAGCAGCGGGGTTTACGTCGCGCGGTATAGCGAGATACCAGCAGATCGAGAAACAGCTATAACAATAAACAGAGAAAGCGCTATGTCGACTTAGGGATGTGGAAGTGGTTCGGCTGATGCTTCCACGACGGTTATTCGGTGTGTCCCGCGACTGTCGGTTGTTGAGGGCTGCCGCTTTCCCGCAGGTGAGATCTTCGATCAGCCCCGGATGACCACGAGGCTAGTGATGGCCTTGGACCCAGACCGGAGTAGTGGGTCGCTTGAAGATAGGTGTTGTTACTGGGCGCTTGGTCAGCCCCGTGAGGCGGGGAATCAGTGCGCATCCGCACGAGCGATGGTTACAGAGTCCGAATCAGCGCCGGAAGCTTGGAAATCAAGCTGTGGGTGTGGCTTGGTCTGGCAGTACAGGAGCTGCTGAGTCAAAATGATGCTTCAGCTCCCATGATCAGCGCGGGCCCTTGGTGCCTACCGTCCGCTACCGCGCCAGCGTCGTCGGAACCGAGGGGTTGCGCTGTTCTCATGTCTGGTTGCCTATCACATTGAGTGCACACATGGAATTGGTGGTCTCGATAGATAGCGAGCAGCCGCGAAGTCTTGCTTACCTCGAGTCGCATGAGTCGCACGAGTGAAGGGTCGCATGGTGGGACTAGTAGGTGCTGGGTAACTGGGGAGGGCCTGGACACCGTACTGGGCTTGTGTGGTGGGGCTGGTTAGGTACGTGGCAACTGGCGAGGAGAGCGGCGTCGCAGGAGGCTGTGCTGGCAAGGCTGGCCGTCCCCCTACAACACCGGTATCCGTGAGTAACCCGTTTTTCCGTCGGCCCTCGAAACGTAGACAGCCACGACGTTCGTAACGTAGACAGGTTCTGCACGGTTGGAGTGTAAGAACGATGGCAGATTGGGCGTTGATTAGGACTGGCGGCGGCAGGGGTACCGAAGGTCAGGGAGCATTCCCCGCTATTGTGTGCTCCGCCGTTGCCCCGCGATCCGACGGGGCTGTCTAGGGTTTCACGTGAAACGGCATGGAACACCGATTGCCCAACTCGTATCGTGCTTCTCGCAACCCGGTTTCACGTGAAACGGAATCGAAAGCCTTTAAGTATGTGCTGCTTGGATCTGATGGCTATCCGACCCCGTAGCAGGCATCCCGCCGACTACCTAGCCTGAATCAACCTGAGTTCGGCCAGCTCATCGTTGTGCGGTTGTCTCATGTGGCCGGAGAGATCGTTACGGTTTAGGGGATGATCAGACGGGATTCTGGCATCCTGGCAGCCGCATCAGTTCCTTCAAGGATGCGCCTGAGAGAGGGCCTTGTTGACCGTGATCAGATAGTCGCTCGTACCGGCGGCCCTGTTGGGTGTGGTCGTCTCTCACTCGTGCATTCTGGCTCTCTGCGACGGTGTATTCGGGCTGTTGAGTAAGGTCTTCATATGCCGCGGCATGTGGTCAGTTAGCCCACGGCTCGGTTTCCGGTCGGGCCATGAAAGTCTCGATAGGTGATGTGTATCGATCGGTAAGGAGTCTCAGGAGGGTCCAACCAGTTGTCGACGCAACCAACAGATTGGATACAGCTCCCCTCAGTTGAAGAACCGAGACTCGACTCCCCGCGACCACCCGTCTCCCCGCGAGCACCCGTTTCCCCGCGACCACCCGTGGTAGAGGGGTGCGCTAGAGCTGGCTAGCCAGGACCACTCCAGGGACTTTTAAGAGCAGGGGCGGTACCTCGTCGGGATTCCCTTCCCTCTTGGCCCAATGGAAGGATCCTCACACTCCTCGAACGATGATGCCCCGGGTTCGATTCGGCGACCCGGACCCTGTCCTCCGGAAGATTCAAGGAAC
>JBHAEB010000018.1:0-2691 GCA_041855345.1 Arachnia sp.
GTTGGCCCCCGGCACCTTGGTCGTGGGTTGGCTGGCGATCCACTTCTTCGTTACTGCCCCTCAGTCCTGTGATCGATCTGGTGTAGCAGGAGACCCCGGACGGGACAACGGGCATCGCATCTTGGGACATCGCCTGGGGTGATGGCGTCTTGGGGTAGCGGGGCGAGACCCCACGCAGGCTCATCAGGACACCTGCGTGGTGGGCGTCTCCGGGTGGGCGAGCCCCCGTCGCCTGGTTGCTGAGTGGCCACAGGCAGCTCTTCGGGGGGTAGCGGGGCGAGGCTCGTCGACCAGGGGTTTCCTCTCACCAGTTCGATACAGTACTGTATCCTCGTTGCATTCACTGGTGTATCGAAATAGGGGATCATGTCTGCTCAGCTCTACGCGCTCGGTCGGTGGTGTTATCGACACGGCAAGATCGTTGTCGCCCTTTGGCTTGTGGCCCTCCTGACCCTTGGTGGTGCAGCCGCGACCTTCCGTGGCTCCTTCGAGGATGTCTTCAAGATTCCCGGTAGCTCCTCGCAGGAAGCCATCGACAAGCTGGCCATGACCTTCCCGCAAGGAGCCATGACCCAGGCAGTGGCCGTTTTCGTCGCCCCTGAGGGGCACACTGTGGATCAGTTCCGCGATGTCATCGAAGACAGCGTCGCTCAGCTGGAGGCCCTTGACATCGTCGATTCGGCCACCTCGCCATGGAATGACAGGATCTCTGGGCTGATCTCTGCTGACAGCCGGGCTGCCATAGTTCCTGTCCTCGTGGATGTTGAAGGCGCTCCAACCCAGGAGCAACTCCATGAGCTGTCAGCAGTGGCTGAGAACGTGGCCACCCAGCTACCCGAAGGTGCTGAGGTGACGATGGGGGGACAGGCCTACAACATTGAACTGCCGCACCTGAGCGTCATCGAGTTGATTGGTTTGCTGGTTGCCCTGGTGGTGTTAACCCTGGTGTTGGGTTCCCTCGTGGCGGCGGGGCTTCCCTTGGTGACAGCCGTGGTTGGGGTGGGCCTAGCCATGTCCATCCTGCTGCTGGTGACCCGTATCGCCACCATCAACTCCACAACGCCGATGCTGGCGGTGATGCTGGGTCTGGCCGTCGGTATCGACTATGCACTGTTCATCCTGTCTCGACACCGTGATCAACTAGGCCAAGGCATGGACGCGGAGGAGTCCACCGCGCGGGCGGTCGGGACTGCTGGTTCTGCCGTCGTGTTCGCTGGTTTGACGGTATTCATTGCCTTGCTTGGTTTGGGGGTTTCTGGCATCCCATTCCTGACGGTGATGGGTGCATTCGCGGCTCTGGCCATCGTCTTCGCCGTCGCGATCGCATTGACAATGCTTCCCGGGCTGATGGGTCTGTTGGGCGAGCGGCTGCGGCCCCGAGCTCGAACCCGCCGTCCCAGGAGATCGCCGCGCGGGGGTGCGTTTGCATGGTGGGTACGGATCGTCACGTCACGTCCAATCATCGTGTTGACGGTGGTGATCGTGGGTCTAGGCGCGCTCACAGTTCCCGGACTCAGTCTACGCACCTCGCTTCCCAACTCGGGACAGCACGCCATCGATGCCCCCGACCGCATCACCTACGACCTGATCACCGACTACTTTGGGATCGGTCGCAACGGGCCACTGATTCTCACCGCAGACATCCTTGGGTCCACGGATCCACTGACCTTGGTGGAGGACCTGAAGCAAGAGGTGCTGGCCGTCGACGGCGTGGCCGACGTCCCGTTGGCCACCCCGAACCAGAACGCTGAGGTGGCCATGATCCAGATAGTGCCCACCACCGGCCCCGATGATCCGGCCACCGCTGATCTGGTCCATCGCCTGCGTGAGAAGCACGACGAGTGGCTGGAACGCTATGAGGTGGAGACCGCGGTGACGGGGATGACGGCCATCCAGATTGACGTGAACGAGCGCTTGTCCGAGGCTCTGCTGCCGTTCGGCATTCTGGTAGTCGGGCTGTCCTTGGTGCTTCTGGCAGCCGTGTTCCGATCCGTCTGGGTGCCGATCAAGGCTACCGTGGGATTCCTGCTATCTGTCGGCGGAGCCTTCGGAGCCACAGCCCTGGTGTTTAACGATGGGCTGTTCAAGGAAGTGGTCAATCTGGAGCGGGGCATGCCGGTGATCTCATTCCTGCCCATCCTGCTCATGGGAATCCTCTTTGGCCTAGCCATGGACTATGAAGTGTTCCTGGTGTCTCGGATTCGTGAGGAATATGTTCACGGCAAGACACCCCTTGAGGCGATCCGCGATGGTTTCGTGGCCTCCGGACCCGTTGTGGTTGCGGCAGCTGCAATCATGTTTGCGGTTTTCGCCTTCTTTGTTCCCGGCGGCATACTCTCGATCAAACAGATCGCCTTCGCCTTGGCGGTGGGGGTCGCGATCGACGCTTTCTGTGTTCGGATGACGCTGGTCCCTGCCGTGCTGGCGTTACTCGGTGAACGAGCCTGGTGGCTGCCCCGCTGGCTAGACCGCATGCTGCCCACCTTCGACGTCGAAGGTGAGGTACTCACCGAGAAATTAAAGCTGGCCGATTGGCCTGGAACTGACCATCTGGTCTATGCCGAGGATCTCGAAGTGGCGGGCCTGGTACTGCCTACCAGCCTGGCTTTGGAGGCCGGGAATGTGGTGGGTCTGGCCGGGCCGATAGCTCAGCGCACTGGACTGGCCTTGGCATTGACCGGACGCCTTGAA
>JBHAEB010000019.1:0-22984 GCA_041855345.1 Arachnia sp.
CTGCCCGACGGTGAGTCGTACTGTAGCCACGTTGTTTCCTTAGTCGTTGAGGGGGGTCATGGGGAGGCGGGGATCGACGTCCTGGTGAGGCCAGGTGTCGCGGATCCAGGCATAGTTCGGGTCGTCGGTCATCAGCCAGGTCGCGTCCTCCGCAGGCCCGGCCATGACATTGAGGTAATACAGGTCGTAGCCGGGGGCGGCGACGGAGGGGCCGTGGTAGCCGTGGGGCATGGTGACCACATCGCGGGAATGAACCTCGGCACACACGTCGATCTCGTGGCCTGAGGGGTAGATCCGTTGCAGCGCCATGCCCGGGGAGCCGTTCAACCCAGGGCGGACCTCGTAGTAGTAGATCTCCTCAAGGACCCGCTCGACCTCGTTGTGCTCGTCGTGCTTGTGGGGCGGGTAGCTGGACCAGTTGCCGCCTGGGGTGAGCACCTCGCATGCCAGAAGGTGAGAGGTTTCGACGGGGTTACCGAGGGCGTAGTTGTTGACCTGCCTAGAGCAGGGGCCGGCACCACGCAGGGTGGTGACCACCTCGGTGACGGGGCAGTATCGCGGCGGCAGGTCGCGGGTGGCTTTCGCCGCCGGCAGGGCGAAGCGGCCGCCGTCGGCGCTGCGGATGGTGAAGTCCAAGCCGCGCCCGATGTAGAGATAGTCGGTGATGGCGGTCCAGATCTCGGGGCGACCCGCCAGTTCGAAGGTCTGCTCCCCCACCTCGACGGTGCAGCTGCCAGCTAGCGGCAGCACCAGCAGCTCGGAGATATCTCCGGTGATGTGCTGTTCGCCACCTGCGGGTAGGGCCACGACCCGGATAGAGCACCACTCCCATCCGGCTCGTTCGATACTCACATCGGTTTCGAATTGGCCGTGGGCGGTGCTGCCCGCCTTGATCACATGCTGCTCGTTATCCATTGTTTCTCTCCAACTGCTCAGTGATGAGGTTTCCGGCTGTGGTGACTGGTTGGGGTCGAGGTGGTGCGTCGGGCAACGCCGAGTAAGAGGGGAATCGTCAGTTCTGCTCCCCGGCTAGTGGTGGCAGCCCGCAATCGCGGCGACGCGGTGCACCGGGAAAGACCCAGTAGAAGACGGACCATCAGCCCACCCCCCCAACACATGGAGGCAGCCCGCAATCGCGGCGACGCAGCGCATCGGGAGAGACCCAATAGTTGGCGGATCATCTTCCCCTCCTCAGCTCCGCGACGACGGGTTTGACCTGCGGGTTGGCTGCCATGAGGCGTTCCACTTCATCGATTCGGGGCATAGCCGGGGCGCATTCAAGCCGGGAGGCCACCAACGCGCCCGCGGCGGAGGCGAAGGCGATGATCTTGGCTAAATCCCAGCCGTGCAGCAGGCCATGGCACATCGCCCCGCCGAAGGCATCGCCCGCGCCCAGGCCGTTGAGGACCTTCACATTGGTCACTGGCACATAGACCCGTTCATCAACGGTTCGGGCGAGGGTCCCCATCATTCCTTGCTTCACCACCGCGATCTTGACCCCCCGTTCCAGCAGCGCCAGTGCGGCCGCGTCGGGATCGGTCTGCCCGACGGCGATCCGGCACTCTTCCAAGTTCCCGATGGCAACATCAACGCAGCCCAAAACCTCGTTGACCTGCTCAGTTGCGGCCTGGTCGCTAGCCCAAAACCGGGGTCGGTAGTCCAGATCCAAGACGGTATAGCGCGGTGCAATCGCAGCATCCTGGGATCGTGCGTCGCAACGTCGTCGCAGGGCCTCGATGTGGGCGCTGCGCGATGGCTCCACCGCCAACCCGCTGACCGTCAGCCACAGGATCCGGGAGTCAACTACGGCTGGCGACAGGTCTGCTACCCCGATCTCCAGGTCCGGGGTGGTGGGTTGGCGGTAGAAGAACAGCGGGAAGAAGTCGGGTGGGAAGACCTCACAGAAGGTCACTGGCGTGTTGAAGGCCGGGTTGGTCACGACGTCGCGAGCATCGACGCCCAGCCTGGTCAGCTCGGAGCAGATGAATCGACCGAAGGGGTCATCGCCAACTCCGGTGACTGCGGTGACGCTGTGACCCAGCCGGGCTGCAGCCACTGCCACATTGGCCGCAGATCCACCCAAGAATTTCCCGAACCGGGTCACATCCTCAAGGCGGGTGTTGATCTCAAGGGGGTATAAGTCCACGCCACAACGACCGATGGTGCAGACGTCAGGCACAGGCTCATCCACGGTGATGCTCCTTGGAGGGCGAGGTTCTCCACAAGTCTGCCGCCGCAGGGTCACATAGTCAACTTTTGTGTAGACATTGCAAGTCTGCACCTGGCTTGTATGATCACAGTGTTATCAACATAACCTGTCATGACAAAGCTGACATGACCATCTGGGAGGGCCTCGCTATGGAACCGATTTACGAACCAGCAATCACGCTCGACCGCGATTCCGAGGTGCCGTTGTATCAACAAATTGCCAAACCCATCGAGGAGGCCATTCTCACCGGGAGTCTGCCAGCCGGAGCCATGATCGAAGACGAAGTGTCCATGGCCACTCGCCTTGATGTTGCCCGCCCAACAGCACGACGGGCCCTCCAGGAACTCGCTGCCCGCGGGCTGTTGACCCGTCGCCGCGGGGTGGGAACCCGGGTGACCCCACCCCATGTTCATCGCCCCATGAAACTTTCGTCGCTCAACGACGACCTCTCCGAGGCCGGTTTTCACCCCACCACAAAGGTCCTGTCCTATGAGGTCCGGGAAGCTACCGAAGACGAGGCGCAACAACTCGGCATCTCCCCTGGGGAGGGAATGTTGTCGGTACGGCGGTTGCGGTTCGCCGATAACCATCCACTAGCCATCCTCACCAACTTCATCCCCCTCGATATCGCGCCAAGCTGGCAGGAACTGGGCGAACACGGCCTCTACCGCTGCTTCGCAACTCGAGGCGTGGAAGTCACCTCAGCCCGACAGGTGATCGGCGCCCGCGGCGCCACCACAGCAGAGGCCGAAGCCCTAGGCGAGACCGAGGGCGCCCCACTGCTCACAATGGAACGGACCGGCTACGCCGCCGACGGCAGGATCGTCGAGGTCGGCCAACACGTCTACCGACCCAGCCTCTATTCCTTCCATTTCACCCTCTTCACCTCCTAAGGCCTTCCCCACCCCAACCCCAACCGCGACCACCAACCCGCGACCGCCCCAGCCTGCTTTTCTGCGATTCATCCGCCCGAAACCCCTCGAGAAACCCCATAAACCGCACAAAAGCAGGCAACCCACTAAGCGACGGCCCGAGTGACGGGCGATCTGCCCCTAGATCCTCAAGACGTCGTATGCGAGGTACTCACATCCATAAGAGCCGTCTACTGTCAACCTCGGCATGCTGGCAACGAACTGTGCATCTCAGCCTTGGCTACCTGGATCGCAGATCGTGTTCACCATGACGTATGGATGGGACTAGAGGTCCCGCGGGTAGCAGCGTGCGACCACTCATGGGTAGCTCCTGTGTTCCCAGGTACTTTGCCTGACCTATGAACGCCCCACGACACTAGCGCCGAGCTGGCCACCTGCTGGGCCTGACATATCTGCTAAACCTCACCCGTCTACACCGCCGTGATGCTCGTACTGGTGGTTGCAGTAGGACGCTGGCTTGCGGCTGCTCAGCAGGTCACGGTCGCGGACATCATCCGTTTTCAAACCGGTATGGCCCTATTCACTGGAGCCGTCTCCGAAGCCCAAGGAGCAGTTCAGCAGATCGCCAATGTTGCGGCTTTCCGAGACGAACAGGCCGATTGACTGCACACCGCTCCGGCCTTCGGAGTCATCCAGTCGGACGATTCCTCCAGGCAGATCGAGGCCACGGCATTGCCATGTGGCTACCCGGGACGAGCCCCTGCCTTCCCTCCCCGTAGGAGCATTCCACGTCGGGCTGTCGAGTAGAACCAGCACTGTGCATCCACCTTGGCCCAGGGTTTCCCCCTGGGCCGAACGCTGTACCACCACAAACGCATTTGACAAGGCAGAAAGCCCGAAGCTCGACTTCTGGAGACAGCGAAAAGACGCTCTCAGACTAGTCAATGGTCCACTGTCCGCAGGGCCTACTTCCTCCTAGCCTGGAGAACAGCAACACACCAAAGAAGCCCCTCTGGGGGCGACGCTAAGGAGATGCCATGACCAACCGTCTACTGTCCGTCGCCGCCGCCGCTTTGCTGAGTTGGTCAGTCCTGTTCGACCCCTCAGCCCAGCACAAGCCAGAGCTGCTGAACCAGCAACGACACCCCGTTCAGAGGGCCCCCAGAACCTGTGCTTCTTCTTCCCGGAATTCTGCCGCTAAGTAAACACACCCCACGAGAGGACCGCGACGTTGATGAGCAGACCCTTTCACGGCTGGGGTAGAAGTGAGTACGTGACCCCAGCTCCAGTCTGGCTGGGGATCGCCCTGCTTCTGCTCGCTGGCGCCGGTGCGGCTAGCGACATCTCCATATCCCTTCATGTCTCGAGAGATGCCCCGCTGGTCCTGTTTATACCGCAGGTGGCCCTCAACTATCTGGCAGCAGGCCTTTCGCTGTTCTCGATGCGATTGTCAGTCCTCCTCACCGCACTGGCCATGGCTGCGACATTCGCAACTCATCGGCCTATCTTTCCCATCATCGCGATAGGAGTGGTTGCCCTGGCGGGAAGCGCACTCAGCCGAAAGACGATCGTCTTGATCCATGTCGGTCTTTCCCTTAGCTGGGCGACGTTGATCACCTGGCAGAGCAGCAGCTTCATGGTTCCAGAGATACAGCCAGGCACCTTCTGGTGGAGCGTGCTTTGGGTTCTGGCTATCACATGCCTGGTTGGCTTAACACTTCGCTTCTTGGTCATCCGTACCGCCAGAACCCAGGCAAAGCTCAAGGAAGCCGAAGCTCGGGTGGAGCAGATCCGCCGCGAGGAACGTCAGGATCTGGCCCGAGAGCTCCATGACGTGGTTGCACATCACATCACCGTCATCACGATGCAGGTTATGGCCCGACGTCACTCCCATGACCCTTCCAAATTACGGGAAGCCCTCGAAATTATCGACGGTTCAGCGCGAGAGGCTTTGACCGAATTGCGGGCTCTGCTGGATCTGCTTCGTTCTGATGAAGATAACGGTCCGCGTCCGCTGGATAGTCAAGTAGTCACTGGCCCAAGCGTCCAAGACCAGGTGGATCGCCACATCGACTCACTCACTGCATTGGGCTTCCAGGTGACTGGAGTAACTGTGGATCCCCGTATCGAGTCGCTTCCTCTTTCGACAAGAACCACCAGCACCCGCATCGTTCAGGAGTCTGTGACCAACATCATCAAACACGCTCGGCACGGGGCCTCCTGCAATATCTCGCTAACCCTTCACCCAACCAAGTTGGAGATCAGGATCACTAATGATCGGGTCAAAGCCCTCGACCACGACCCGCCGCAAGCCGGCTATGGCCTGACCTCACTGAATGAACGGGTGCAGGCAGTCGGCGGGCGATACAGCGCACGACGTCATAGTGATCAATGGGTAGTCGAGGCGAGTCTTCCAGTCCATCAAACCCGCCGATCCGACACATCAATGCCGCTGTCCACAAGACTCCCAACCTCTGAAGAAAGGCATTAATAACCATGATTTCCGCACCTGCTTATCCCTCCCTAGGCACCCCTCCCTCGATGTTTTCCCCTGCCCAGCAATGGGCAGTAGAGACCCGGGGCCTCACCAAACGATATGGCAGTCAAACAGTCGTTGATCACGTTGACCTCGCTATCCCGCGAGGTGGCGTCTACGGTTTCCTTGGCCCCAACGGAGCCGGAAAATCCACGACCATGAAAATGCTCCTGGGGCTGGCAAAGCCCACCAGTGGTGATGTGCGCATCTTTGGCCATGATCTACGAGATAACCGGGGAGAAATCCTGCACCAGATCGGTTCCCTTATTGAGGGTCCGGCGTTCTATCCCCATCTGACTGGCGCCGAAAATCTGCGTCTCGTGGCTGCTTACCTATCCTGTGACCGCGATTCCGTGGATCGAGCCCTCGACATCGTTGGTTTGACGGACGCAGCCGGGAAACGGGCCCGACAGTATTCCCTCGGGATGAAACAGCGGCTGGGGATCGCCATGGCTTTGGTATCTGATCCTGAACTACTACTACTCGACGAGCCCACCAACGGGCTTGATCCAGCGGGTGTAGCAGAAATCCGTCATCTGATAACCAGGCTGGCCCACGACCGGGGCATCACGGTCATGGTGTCATCACACTTGCTATCCGAGATCGAGCAGATGGCCGATGTCGTTGGCATCATTCAGGCTGGACGCCTGCGATATCAGGGCACGTTGGCAGGTCTACAAGATCAGGGCCGCCTCGTATTCAAGGTGTCCCCGATCGCCACGGCGGTCTCCTGCCTGGAGTCCATGGGACTACGGCCCGAGGTTGTTGGCGACGAGATCTTGCTTGACCCACTGGCTGATGCTCTGATCGCTGATGTGGTTGCCAGACTCGTAGCGGCGGGAGTCCGTATCTCCCGCGTGGAATTGAGGCGAAAGAGCCTTGAAGAGGCTTTCTTGGAGTTGACTGAGACCCCCGTTGTCTTGGCTGAACCACCGCGTGGCAGGAGGCCACAAGCATGAGCAGCCTGGTCTTAGAAATTCGAAAACATCGCCGTAGTCGGCTGCCGTTCCTAGTGCTGGGTTTGGCCGCGCTGCAGGCACTATGGCTAGGCGCCCTGGTCGCCGCCAGCGCATCCCGATCTTCCGAGGGGATACGCACGCTCCAAACCAGCGCCCTCTACGACTATCTCAACCTACAAACGGTATTGATTGGCCCCACCATCGCTTTCCTTGCTACCCGTGTGGTCGGAGTCGACCGAGATGGTCGAATGGGACAGCTCTTTCGGGCACTAGGGCAGTCGGCTGGCCGCCAGTTTCTGGTAAAACTAACGTTGTTGACGGGGCTAGGGTTCCTCATCAGCATGACAATGTTCTTCACCGGAGCCACCATCGGTTACCGCGCAGGATTATTGGATTCCCCGTCGTATGGTTCCACCTTCTGGTTGGTGGCAGCCTTGGCCTTCACCAGCACACTTGCCGTGAGCGCTACCCAGCTCGGGGTAGCTCATCTGCTCGACCATGCCGCCGGCACCGTGGTTATCGGGGTTTTGGGTTCTTTGGTGGCCTCATTCCTACCGTATTTACATCTTGCTCACCTCGGTTGGGTGCTGCCCTGGGGGTTGCTTGCGGCTGGCAGCCCATATCCGCTGATCACCCCGGAGAACGCAATCGGCGCCGATTTCACCCTGGTACCCGATCCCAGTCGTTCTGTCGTCGTGACAGGGATAGTAGCTCTGGCCTGGGTGGGGTTATCGGCCTGGCTAGTCATCGTTAAGGAGGAAAACTCATGACCGCCGCGATTACTTCCCGTCCTACAGCATCCCGAATCGGCCCTATCACAGCCTGGCGTGCGGAACGCTCCAAAGTAAGGCGCATGTGGTTCCTGGGAGGAGTCGTCATCCTTAGTATCTTTGCCCAGCTGCTGGGGGTGTGGAATTACACCAACGAACGGGCCGTGTTCGACGCACAGGGTGTGACCTGGCTGGCCATTTGGGTGCAGGGCGCCATCCTGGTCACCTCGATCTTCCTGCCACTGTTGTACGTAGTTATCCTGGCTCAGGCTGGGGCACTCGAATATCAGAGTCGCGGTTGGCAACGGTTAGCGTCGATGAACCGTACCAGCCATGCCATCATCGGGAAGATTCTCGTGGCGTTGGAGTTGGCACTGGTCGGTATGGCTGTGTACTTGGTCGCCGCTATCATCTTTGGGATATTTCTGGGCTTCGATCCCAGCGACCTTGCCCCCTATCTAGCACGAGCCTTGTGCGGTGCGTTCGGAGCCTGGGCGGTAGGCGCTGTCACCCTTATGATCAGCACGTGGTTCCGCACCTTCGCTGCCAGCGCTACAGCAGCCTTGGCGGCCACTATGGTGGGCATGCTGCTGACTGCTGTGGCACCCGATATAGCTTCTGGCTACCCTTTCACCCTGATCACGATCGGGCTTGGTGGGCGCGACATGGGGAACTTCGCCTCCCTCAGCAGCATGATGATCTCAGCACTAGTCTCAATCATCTGGATAGTTCTAAGTTTCTGGATCATGAAATTCCGGCTCTCTCGCAGAGAATGGTGACCGGGCGTACTATCACTTCCATGACAGACATCACTGTCCTCGTTGTCGATGACCAACCCCTGATGCTTCACGCCCTGCGGACGTTTCTCGACAATGAGGACGGTGTCGCCGTGGTGGGCGTCGCCGAGGATGGGGAAGCTGCGGTTGCCCAGGCGCATGCTCTGAAACCCAACGTCGTGCTCATGGACTTGAAAATGCCCCGTATGACTGGGGTCGAGGCCACCCGCAGAATCGTCGACGAAATACCCGGAACCCGCGTGGTGGCACTCACGACGTTTTCCACTCTCGACTATGTGGTCCCCGCGCTGCGCGCCGGAGCCTCCGGATATCTCGTCAAGGACGCACAACCTGACGAGATCCTTGCCGCCATCGCCACTGTGATGGATGACAATCTGCCCTTGTCTCCCAGCGTGGTGCGGTTGCTGGCCCAGCAGGTGATTGGCGGCAACGACCCCCAGATCATCTCCGGTTCGGCCACGACCGAAATAGGGCTCGCTCCCCGTGAGATCTCGGTCCTACAGCACTTGGGCCGCGGCCTCAGCAACCGAGAGATCGCCAAACAGATGCACATCTCTGAGGGGTCCGTCAAAGCGTATCTGGCCAACGCCTGCATGAAGCTGGGTGTGCGCGATCGGCTCCAGGCTCTCATTCGCGGGTTCGAGTTGGGCATCGTCAGCCCACGACTCATCAACGACAACTAAACCACGAGCTGAATTGGTTAGCGCCTGTATGACATTTGGCTCATCGGAATCGGGGGGTAGCGCTCCTGACCCGCAACCACCCCCAACCTGCTTTTCTGCGATTCATCCGGCCAAAACCCCTCGAGAAACCCCATAAACCGCACAAAAGCAGGCAACTCCTAAGCGACGGCCCACGCGAGGGCCGATCCATCCTCCCGACTACCAGTTCTTCGGATACCCAGGGTCAACAGCCAGGCTCGCGATTGCTTCATCGGCGAGCGCCTCACTCGCAGCGTCGCCATCCTCATAGCAGAATGTGGCCTCATAGAAGTAGTCGCTACTGCCCAACATGTAGGCCACCTTGCAGGCAAATGAGTCAATCTCGGGGAACGCCTCCTTGGTGTCCTCGGTCGCCGGCTCCACCCAGGTCAGCAGCACGGAATCACTGGCCCCATCCACCGTCAGCGGCTGGCTCGTGGCGGTGACCCCCTTCGCTGCCCAGTCCGAGATGACCTCATCCGTGTAGGCCCCGGTGTCCTCCCATCGCTTCCCCGGACCGACCTGTTCATTACCTAGCCAGGAGAAATAGGTGATGTCGTTGAGGTCAGGGACGTCGAAGCGGATATTCCACGCGTTGGCCGCTACTTGGGGGCGTTCATGGGTAGTTCCTAGTGGTAGCTTGAAATTCAATCCGGAATAGCCGAAGGCCGCCTTCCCTTCCGATTCACCTTCCCTGACCTTCATGGCAGTTACTTCGTCGCTGCTGGACTGAGAGGTCTCGGCAGTGAGTTCCTCAGATGGGCTTGGCCCACCTGAGGAGGTTGCGGGCGCCGCTGAGCTAGAAACAGCTGATGGGCTCTGGTCAGCATTGGGGCTGGCACATCCGACGATTATCAGGCAGCTAGCTGCCAAGGCCGCTGTCGCTAAACGTGTATGCATGGCTTCCTCTCATTCGGTAGTCCAGACGATACGTCGAGGTAGGGTCACGGCAGACACAGCGTCGCGATGATTTGTCATTACAAGAGCTTGACTTTGCATAGTGCTCTGCGATTGACTTGGACACGACGACGGCGATGACGCCGCACCCTGAGACAAGGAGCCACGAAGTGACAATCGACTACACGCCTGGACCGCTCCTGGACGCCGCCCAACAGACCCCCACGGCGTTGTGGAACGATTCCTCGGACCTCGACGAGCTACGCCAGTCCATCAGCTATGGCGGCGTAGGCGCCACCTGCAACCCGGTGATTGCCTACACCACCATCAAGAAGAACTTCGATGTCTGGGCGCCCCGAATCAAGGCCATCGCGGACGCCAACCCCACCTGGGGTGAGTCCGAGATCGGCTGGCAGGCCGTCAAAGATATGTCGGTCGAGGCCGCGAAGTTGCTTGAACCCATCTTTGATGAGCACAACGGCCGCAACGGTCGGCTGTCAGTACAAACCGACCCTCGCTTCCACCGCGACGCCAAGAAACTGGCCGATCAGGCAGAAGAGTTCCACAACCTCGCCCGCAATATCGTGGTGAAGATTCCAGCCACTCGGATTGGTTTGGAGGCTATTGAGGAAGCGACGCGCCGTGGCGTGAGCATCAATGTCACCGTGTCTTTCTCTGTGCCGCAGGCCGTTCAGGCCGCCGAAGCCATCGAGCGCGGCCTCAAGGCGCGCGAGGCTGAGGGTGGCGATACCTCCCAGATGGGACCGGTGGTCACCATCATGGTGGGACGTCTTGACGACTGGATGAAGCATGTTGTGGCCCGCGACAAGATCTTCCTCGATCCCTCGGCCCTGGAGTGGGCTGGCATCGCGGCCATGAAGCGCGCCTATGAGATCTTCACCGAGCGGGGCTATCGGGCTCGCGTGCTGGCTGCGGCTTTCCGCAACGTCAACCACTGGGCCGAGTTCGTCGGTGGCGACGTCGTGGTCTCTCCCCCGTTTGCCTGGCAGCAGATCATCGCGAACTCCGATTACCAGGTACGCGAGCGGATGGCCGATCCCGTCGACCCCCGGTACATCGACGAATTGAAGCGCATCCCAGATTTCGTGCGGGCCTATGAGGAAGACGGCATGAGTGTCGAGGAGTTTGAGACCTTCGGTCCAACGGCCAAGACACTGCGCCAGTTCCTGGCCGCTGATGCGGACCTGGATGCCTTGGTCCGCGACGTGATCGTTCCGGCCCCCTGATAGTTATCCCTTCATGTACCGAAGCCTCCGACGCTGCCCGCCTCGGAGGTTTCGGTGCGACTAGCCCGTTGTACTGTGGATGCTGGTTCCTATCGCCTGAGATCCAGCGATCACGGCCACAGCGCCCCACCACCCGCCTAACCATTCGAGAACCATCCCTTGGAAGGAAATCCCATGCTCCGTATTGCCGTGATCGGTGCCGGGCGCATCGGTAAGGTCCACGCCGCCACCGTCGCCGCCCATCCGCAGGCCCAGCTCGTGCTGGTCTGTGACCCATTCATCGACGCCGCGAAGGCGCTGGCCGAGCCGCTGGGGGCCCGTGCATCCGCCGACGCCAACGAGGCCTTCACCGCCGAGGATGTCGACGCCGTGGTCATCGGCTCCCCCACCCCCCTGCACGCCGAGCATGTGTTGGCCGCCGCCCGGGCTGGCAAGGCCGCGCTGGTCGAGAAGCCGGTGGCTGCCTCGGTCGAACAGGCCCGCGAATTGGCTGCCGAACTCAAGACCTTCGAACACCCGCCGGTCATGGTGGGCTTCCAGCGTCGCTATGACCCCTCCATCGCGAAGGCTCAGCGCCTGGCCGCCGAGGGTCGTATCGGTCGCGTCGAACAGCTGACGATCGTTTCCCGCGATCCCGCCCCGCCGTCGGCCGAGTACCTGGCGCAGTCGGGTGGCGTGTTCAAGGACATGGTGATCCACGACTTCGACGAGGCTCGATTCTTCCTCGGTGAGATCACCCATGTCACCGCCGTCGGCCAGAAACTGGATCCAGAATTGGCCCATGTCGATGACTTCGACGGCGCGGTCACGATGCTCAAGGCCGCCAACGGGTCGGTCGCGGTGATCAAGAACACCCGCCACTGCGCCACCGGCTACGACCAGCGCGTCGAGCTGTTCGGATCCGAGGGTGAGCTGCTGGTGGAGAACCTGCGCGAGACCAGTGTGCGGGTTAACGACGCCACCGGCTCGGATGCCTGCGAGGTTTACTTGGACTTCTTCCTGACCCGCTACGCGGATGCGTACCGCGACGAATTGACGGCGTTCATCGACGCCATCAACAACGGCACCCAGGTCAGCCCGACCGTCGAGGACGGCGTGGCGGCACTGGTGCTGGCTGAGGCGGCGGAGCGTTCCGCCCGTACCGGAAATACTGTGGAGGTATCACTGTGAAGATTGCTGGAGCCCCAATTTCATGGGGTGTATGTGAGGTGCCGGGCTGGGGATTCCAGATGGCCCCTGAGCGGGTGCTAGCGGAGATGGTTTCGCTGGGACTGACCGCCACCGAGTTCGGCCCGCAGGGCTGGCTACCGGTGGAGCCCGAGGCCCGGGCGGCCGCAGTCAAAGCGCACGGGCTGACCCCCGTTGGCGCGTTCTTCCTGGCCGTGATGCACGACCCGGATCACGACCCGATCCCCGCAGTCAAGGCCGAGCTGGAGGCTTTCCGCGTCGCCGGAGGGTCGGTGCTGGTGTTGGCCTGCGATTCGGGTCGTGAGGGCTACGACGATCGTCCTGTCCTCGACGAGCAGGGCTGGGCGACGCTGTATGCCAACCTGGATCGGATCGCCGAGGTGTGCGCCGAGGCCGGCGTGACCGCCTGTGTCCATCCGCACTGGGGCACCATGATCCAAAACGCCGACGAGGTGGAGCGGATCCTTGACGAGACCTCCGTGGGGTTGTGCCTGGATACCGGCCACCTGATGGCAGGCGGGGCGGACCCCGTCGATATCGTGCGCCGTCATCCCAAGCGCATCAGCATCGTCCACGCCAAGGACGTCCACAAGGAACTCACCGACAAACTCCTCACCGGCGAACTCACCTGGAGTCAAGGCATCAAAGCCGAAATGTTCGCCCCCATCGGTGATGGTGACGTCGACTTCGCGACCATCGCCAAGCTGCTGAAGGACGTCGATTTCGACGGCTACTGGGTGCTCGAGCAAGACATCATGCTCGACGCCGACCCAGCCGAAGGCGAGGGCCCCATCCACAACGCCCGCAAATCCTACGAGGCACTGGCCAAACTGGCCGGCTAATCACCGTCAGCCTCCGGGCAAAGGGTCTTCCGACAGTTCCGCTGGCCCCATGAATGGAGGCTGACTGACCACCCCTGGTCTTGGGATTGCTATTCCACGACCAGGGGTTTCACGTTCTCCGCTCATCATTGCTCCCAAAGCCGTCGGGAACGCCCGTTTCGTGGTCTATGACCGAAGAGGCGACAATCAGCTCCAAGTCTCCCCACCAGGGCGAGCAATGAGCAGTCATTTCAAACAGGCTAGGCCAACAGATCTAGCGTCGGCGGCTCCTAATCGCCCCTTGCTTGAGATCCAAACAGTTGCAGCCCTAGGCGTCGATAGACGTCGAAAGGATCGGCGTATGCCACACCGTGAGCCAAACAGACATCCGGTATCTTGATTCGCTTTCGCGCCCCGGGCTCTGAACGTTCCCGAGTCACCACCACCGAATTCGAGGCCACCGCCTCCGCGATGAGAAACAGATCCGCGGAGTTCAAGAACTCATCCACTGCTGCGGCACGGTATCCCCGCTGGGGTTCAGCCGCCCATTGGGACAAGTTTTTCAACTCGTGTGTTGTGGGGCCTTGTGGCTCAATCCAGAAGGAGGAGGGCTGCTGGCTTACCCATCTCGCTAGCCAATCAGCTTCCGCCTCCCCGTTGCCACGCGAGGCGACGAGCTCATCCCGCACTCTGGATACTGAGCCAAGCTCTCCGGACGAAAACTGACAGGTGAGCCACTCCCAGTAGCCGGGAGCCAAATCGAAGGCGTAGTACCAACGATGAGCCTCAATAAGAACGTTCGTGTCTAGGAGATACATCACGCCACCTGGAGGTGGTCGGCATAGCGGTCGAATGTCGTTACCGAGGTCATGGACATCAGCCGCAACGCTTCAGCGATGGTAGTGCGTCCCGCGTGAGTATCTGCGACCAGAGCCCGCGATAGGCGCTCTCCGATGCGAAGCGGAATGATGTTGTAGTAGTTGCCGCCACGGCTAGCGGAATGCTCTTCGGCAAGGTCGCCAAGACGCGTTAGTTCAGCACGATACTCGGCATCGAAGTCTTCAAAGGGTCGCAGCCCTAGACGCCGGATCTGCAGCAGCACCACCAGCGTGCCGCAGCGGTAGCGTCGTGCCAATGCCTCAAGGGTATCCACCAGCGACTTGGATTCCATCGTCGGGTAGGCCAGCAGCAGGTCTTCGCCCGGCACAAGGAACTCCGCGGCAACGCGGTTGCACCACCGTTCAATAGCCGTCGACGGTGCAGCGTCGGGGGCTTGTTGATTCCCGATGCCGCCACTGCCCCGCCATACATGAGCGAATTCATGTGCCAGGGTAAATAGCTGGCCGTGACCTGTCTGGTTGGCATTGACGAACACCAAAGGGGCTACTGGATTGACTAAAGAAAACCCCCGGAACTCATCCGCATTCAGCATGCGTCTGTTGTTGTTCCCCACCATAGAGGTGACGACAGTCAGCCCGCCCAACTCTTCAAAGCCCCGCAGGAGATGCTTACGAACTTCTCCGTGCCGTAACCCATGCCGATTAGCCACGGAGAAACCCAGCCTCGTGCGCATATCCTGCGCTGTCTGCTCTGGACTCCACTCCTCCGCAATGCCCACCATGGCTGCTCCATCGATGCCCAGAGTCTCCACATAGTCCAGGAACCATTCCTGCCGCTGCTGGCTTTGATACACCACAGCGGCTAAATCGGCGCTTGGTTCCTCACCCGAAGCGTGCAAGCCGGCACGGAAATCGGGCATCGGCAGCGAGAATCTAGGCGGTTCAGGGAGCATCAGATAGCCAAATGCGACGCCAGTGGCATGAGCGAAGCGCTGAAGCTGACGCACAGTGGGTTCGGCCTCACCGGTCAACCATTGCTCGACCTTGAGCTGGTGGCCCCCGCTGGCCAACGCTGCGGCAGATGTTCCGCCACGATCCAGAGCCCACTGAATGACGGCGGGAGCAACCTTGACGTGCGTACTCACTGTCCCTCCTTAGTCGTTGAGGACAGTCTTCCATCCCCAACCGACAATTTGGCGCTGATGCAGGCCTTATCGGGGGTTATTAGGCCTACAGCACTGACAAATCGCGGCAAACCAGCAAACCGGCCCAACCCTCACCTTAAATATTGACCCAAGCTAACCCGACGAAAACTGGTAGGTAAGCCACTCCCAGTAGCTGGGAGCCAAGTCGAAGGCATAGTAACTCGATGTAGCACTGATGCGAATCCTGGCGCGGGTTGGCCTGCCCTAATCT
The DNA here is from genome assembly GCA_041855345.1 of Arachnia sp. Lineage (GTDB taxonomy): Bacteria > Actinomycetota > Actinomycetes > Propionibacteriales > Propionibacteriaceae > Arachnia. Next base: position 15,253 of record JBHAEB010000019.1, read on the forward strand.
GGAGGAGAACCAAGCGAAAGGAAACGCCTTGTCCGGACCACAGTTCCCTGGTCAGCCATATCAACCCCAGCCACAGCCTCAGCCTCAGCCTCAGCCTCAGCCACCAATGATGATGCCGCAGCAGCCGCTCCCCCAGCATGGAGGGCCTGGGATGCATCCCGTCGGCATCACTGGCAGCCGCGTCAATGTATATGAGAAATCCACCTTCGTGCTGCCCGGCCTGCTGGGCATCGTCGCGGTTCCCGTCGCCGCGTTGGCGATCGCTGTCCTGCTGGTGGCGTTGATCCCGCCCATCGGAGACTTCTTCGCTGGTGCTGGCCTGTCAGGTGCGGGCTTTGGCGTCGTCGGGGTGGTGGCCGTGGTGCTGTCACTGCCGCTGCTGACCTCCGGCATCGTGATGATTAGCCCCGGCGAGGCACGGGTGCTGGAGTTCTTCGGTTCCTACATCGGCACGGTGAAGAAACCCGGCTTGTGGTTCGTCACCCCGTTCACGGCGAAGCGTCGCGTGAGCATCAAGGTGCATAACTTTGAAACCAATGAGCTCAAGGTGAACGACTTCGACGGAAACCCCATCAATATCGCCGCCATCGTCGTGTGGCAGGTGGCCGACACCGCCAAGGCGATCTACTCCGTCGAGGGATTCGAGTACTTCATCCGGGTGCAAGCCGAAGCTGCGCTGCGTCACATCGCGATGAGCCACCCCTACGACAATCCTCACACTGAGGTGACGCTGCGTGGCGACACCGAGGTGATCGCCCAAGAGATGGCTGCCGAGGTGGCCGCGCGCATCGGGTTGGCGGGCCTCGAAGTGATCGAGACCCGGATCTCGTCGCTGGCCTACGCCCCCGAAATCGCCCAAGCGATGCTGCAACGCCAGCAGGCTGAGGCCATCATCGCGGCCCGCGAGAAGATCGTCGAGGGTGCGGTTTCCATGGTTGAAGGTGCCTTGAACAAATTGGAGAACTCGCAGATCGTCTCTCTCACCCCTGAGCATCGCGCCACCATGGTCTCCAACCTGCTGGTTGTGCTCTGCGGCGATTCCCGAGCCACCCCAGTGGTCAACACCGGCAGCGTCATGAATCGATAACGTCACTCCCGCCTATTGCCCATTCCCTGGCCATCGTGCCCCGGAGGATCGTTCACGACGCGGAGCGATGGCCAGGCGCAGATGGAGAAGCTCCCCACCGGGCCATCGCGACCCACCGGGCCACCCGTCACACCTCAGCACTGCCCATTGGCAAGGTACTTCACCGGCCAAGGGCAGCTGCAGCGGAACTCAAGGAATGGGCAATAGGCAGGGTCCGTCACTGGGAAGCAGTCGGTTCGGCCAGCTCTCCCCGTTGGAACTCAGTGACCAGCCGTGCGGCCTCGTCGAATTCGGCATCGACCCGGGGATCCGGCTTCGAGAGATAACTCACCGCGACGGCGACCGCCAGGTTCAGCACAAACCCGGGCAGGATTTCGTAGAGATCGAAGATGCCGCCGCTGACATTGCCCCAGATTGCCACCGCGATTGCGCCGGTCACCATACCCGCCAGCGCACCCCAGGTGGTCAGTCGTCGCCAGAACAAGGTGAGCAGCACGACGGGACCAAATGCGGCCCCGAAACCTGCCCAGGCGAAGGCCACCAGCTTCAGGATGGTGTCGTTGGCCTCCCATGCCAGCGCGGCCGCCACCACTGAGACCACGAGCACTCCGACGCGACCCATGACGATCCCGACCCGGCCTGCCGCTGAGGGGCGGAATACCTTGTATAGATCCTCCACCAAGGCCGACGAGGACACCAGCAACTGGGAGGAGATCGTCGACATAATGGCGGCCAGGATGGCGGCGATCATGAATCCAGCGATGAGCGGGTGGAACAGCAGCTGCCCCAAGGCAATGAACACGGTCTCCGGGTTGGCTAGCTGGTGAGCGTCGCGCTTATACACCGCGATCCCCACCAGTGCGGTGGCAGCGGCACCCAAGCAGGCCGCCACCATCCAACCGATGCCGATCCGACGCCCTGACTTGGCCTCCTGCGGGGTGCGCAGCGCCATGAACCGCACGATGATGTGGGGCTGGCCGAAGTAACCCAATCCCCACGCAATCGAGGAGATCACTGCCATCAGTGTGGTGGTGGGTCCCCACCACGAGAAGGTATCGATAGAGCCGCCGGGGATCTCGACGTAGGCACGATCAACCAGCGCCACCCCACCAGCGGCATCCACGGAACGGATGAGAGCATCCAGCTGCCCGGTGCCGCCCAGATAGATCAGGCCCATCAACGGCACCATAACCAGGGCCGCCACCATCATCAGCCCCTGGACGGTGTCGGTCCAAGCGACGGCAAGGAATCCACCCACCAGGGTGTAGAGCACCACCGAGCCGGCCACGATGAGCATCCCAAGTTGGTAGCTCATGCCAAATGAGGCCTCGAAGAACCGGCCGCCGGCGACCATGCCGCTGGAAACGTAGAAGGTGAAGAACACCAAGGTGATCACCCCGGCTGCGATCCGCAGCATATGGCGTTTGTCATGTAACCGGTTGCCGAAGAAGGACGGAATGGTGATCGCGTTGCCTGCCACCTCAGAGTAGGTTCGCAGCCTAGGCGCAACGAACTTCCAGTTCAGCCAAGCACCGACGGTCAATCCGATGGCAATCCACAGCTCCACCATCCCCGACGCATAGAGCGCCCCGGGTAACCCCATGAGGAGCCAGCCGGACATGTCCGCGGCGCCTGCCGACAGGGCTGTGGCGAAGGGGCCGAGGTCTCGCCCGGCCAGCATGTAGTCGTCAAAGTCCTTTGTGCGGCGGTAAGCCCAAAACCCAATCCCGACCATCGCGACGAAGTACGCGACCATCGCGATGACTTGATACATCTGGTCCATCTAACCTCCTTGTTACTGGGGAGCAACCTATAGCCGCTAGCCAGGCTAGAGGGTGAGTCTCACATATCGTCATGCCGATGTGTAGGGCTTCGAGCCACAACGGACACAACCCATGCGCAAGAAAACAGGCTTCGGGATGCTCGCGGTCGTCGTCGCAACCGGGCACAACCCGGCGGCTGGGCAGTGGACGGAGCTGTTATCAGGCAGCCCGAAGGGCATGGAATCTTCTCGGGTGAGGAACCGACCTAACCACGGCACGCGGCCCAGCGACCCACCAAGAAGACCCACTCGGATGCAACACCGACCTCCCAAAGCCGATGCGACGGGATGCTCCCGATCAGCAGCCCAGACAACTGAATTGTCACTCTTAGTGACAGGCCGCAAGTGACCACCATGTGCCGACCACAGCGACTCAGGACCTTCAGAGATCCCTGGCTGTTTCAGCGACCGGTTCCGTCTGTTCGGCGGGGGCATCGGTGTCGTGCCATACCACGATGGACCACGGCTGTACCGCGACGGGCCCCTCGTATAGCTCACCGGTGCCCTCTGGCCAGAAGTTCAGGTGGGGTTCCTGATCGCTGGCAGTGTCGATGAGTTTGCGCCATACCCGTCCCGGTGCCGGCTCCACGACGGCGAAGTCCACACCCACGTCGGCCATATTGATGGCCATGTAGAAATTGTCCGCCGGCGAATTGATATAGCAGGCCAAAGCCCGATCGCCATTCTCTGGATGGTCGACTTGTGATGGGGTATAGAACAGATATGACGTGTCCCGATCGTCGGGAACCAGATCGCCATATTGTTTCTGCTGCAAGGCCTCATGGCGTTGCCGTAGATTCGCCAATGCGACGACGAATCTAAATAGCCCATTGACATGGGATTCGGTATTGAATGCACCGAGATTGTCGTGGTACGGCGTCGCGATCCCCGGGGCCACCGGTACCTGCTGTGGCGTATTGGTGGGGATCATGGCGTAGTTATTCCACATGGCCACTGAGTCCAGTTCCCAGGGGTTGTTGTTGCCGTTCTGGGTGCGCCCGAATTCATCACCGGCGACGAACATCGGCACGCCGCGCGACATATACAGCAGGGTAAAGAAGTTACGGATCCGCTGGCGTCGCAGGCTCTGTGAGCCACCGGAGTCCCATGACAGGTTGTTATCCGAGCCGCCATCGGAAGGCCCGAAGGGGAAGGGATGATGGTTTTGCTTCTCCTGATAGCTGACCAGATCAGCTAGGTTGAAGCCATCATGGGCGTCGATGAAATTGACGGTCTTTTGGGGACCACCGTTATCCATAAAGTGGTGGTGATCGCCGTTGAGCATATCGGCTAGCTCCAGGGCGTTGCCGTCGCCCTTGGTGAATCGACGCACCGCGTCACGGTAGCGGCCATTCCACTCACCCCAGCCTCGCGGGAAATTACCCACCTCATAGCCCCAGAGATCCCAGGCCTCCGCGATGACATCGATGCCATGCTCGTCCGCAAATTCTGCGATCTCCACCAGCAGCGGATGGTCATTAAAGAAACGCTTCTGCGCGTCCCAGTCGTCGCGCTCAGCTTCCTTGGGTTTACGTCCCAGCACAGTTGCCAAGTCGAAGCGGAAACCGTCAACCCCCATCTCTAGGGTCCAATGTTCCAGCGAATCCAGCACCAATTGCTGGGCCTGCGGGGTGGAGTAATTTAGCTGATTCGAGGTGCCGGTGGCACCGTCAACGAGCGCATGGCTGGAGGTCATGACGTAATATTCCGCCGCTGCGAACCCACCCAGCGAGGTGAAGCCGACGGTGGCGGGGTCACCATTCCAGTTGCCGCCCTCAGCGGTGTGGTTGTAGACCACATCGAGGTAGACCTCCATCCCAATCTCGTGGAAAGAGGCCACCATCTGCTGGAACTCTGCCGTCGGTCCGCCTAGGGATTTGTCATAGGAGTAGTTCCGGTTGGGGGCGAAGAAGGACAGCGTCATGTACCCCCACGAGTTGGTATGTCCCAGTCGGGAGGATTCCGAATAGGTGGTCTCGTGGACTGGGAGCAGTTCCAAGGTGGTGACGCCCAGGGCTTTGAGATAGGGGGCCATCATCCCCACCCCCCGGTAGGTGCCGCGGAATTCTTCCGGGATGTCGACGACAGCTTCGAAGCCGGGTTCTTGAGACAGCAACTGACCCAACTTGACGACCGAGGGGTGGTCCACCAGCTGGGAAACGGAGGCCTCGTAGATGGCGGTGCGTTCCGTGGGTAGCCGGCGCTTGGTGAAGGTAGGCCGCACCACCGGGGTAATCACCCCTTTGGGCGCGATACGACCGGTGTCGGTTTCGCGACGGGGAGCCCCGTGGTAGTCGTCGCCACCGGTACCAAAGGCTCCGCCGTCGAAACCGAGCTCGACGATGGCGTCGGAAGAGGTGTTGTGGGTGACCTCCCGGGCGTAAGGGTCGAAGAGAACCTTATTCGGGTTGAATCGATTGCCTCGGGAGTCGATATCGGAGAGGAACCCGATCCCCGTGCCGGGCCGCCAATCGCTGTGGTAGGGCCAGTTGCCTCCCCAAACCCGAAAGGCGTACAGGTCGAAGGCACGGACCCCGTCGATATTGGCGCGCCAGATGCCGTCATTGCTCTGGGACATGATGAAGGAGTCAGTGGCATCGCTGCCGGTGGCAGTGGGGTAAAACTCCAGTACGACGCGGCTGGCGTCGGGGGCGTAGACCGCGAAGGTCGCGCCGGTTGCGGTCAACGTCGCGCCGAGGGGCCATTCAGCCTCTCCCCAGCGCTCAGGCACCACAGGTACACGGGTTGGGTTGTCCATAAGTCCAATCCTGCCACTGCTGAACCGCTGATGAATCCAAACTTGACTACGAGGAGCGGGATCGCACCCCAATTCCACGACGCAGCACCGGGATCCACACCGCCACGCCTAAGCAACAGCACCAAGGCTGTCCACTAGCCAAACAGCCATCCCGAACTTCCATCCAACCTCGCCCATCGCTCCGACATCCCAACCTCAGGACCACCACCTACGAAACACTGCCGAGCGAAGTTACCCCCCACACCCAAGCCGCCACACCAGGGAAGGCCACCAGCTGAACAGCTACACCCAACCGACCCCGCCGACATCCCAACCCCAAGACCGCCACCCACGAAACACTGCCGAGCGTAGTTACCCCCCCACATCCAAGCCGCCCCACCGGGGAAGGCCACCAGCTGAACAGATACACCCAACCGACCCCGCCGACCACCACCCGACAAAACACCGCTGAGAGGATTTCACCCCCACCGGAATACCAACCCAAGAACCACCACCCACGAAACACTGCCCAGCGGGGTTACCCCCCGCGCCCAAACCGCAGCACCGGGGATGGCCAGTAACTGAGCAGATACACCCATGGACCAGCTTGAGCGGCTACATTTCTGCATGGCAGATGAAAGGCAATCATGAGTCAACAATTTTCAGGTCAGCCTGGTAACTATGGTGCGCCCCAGCAGCCCCCGCCCGGCTACGTCGCTCCACAGCAGATGCCATCGGCTCCCGGCTATCCCCCCAACTACGGCTGGGGCCCGCAACCTCCAATGCAACCGCCCTTCTATCAGCCGTCGCCTCCGCCTCGCCCCTGGCAGGCGACCACCATTGCCTCTCTGGGCATCGTATGTGGCGTGGCGGGGGTGCTGATGTCGCTGTTGTTTGTCCTCATCCTGGTTTTCCTGGCTATGACCGGAGAGATTATGGGTGTGGCTGAGTGGTACGGCTCCTCGCCGATAACCGAGGCGAGTGTGACTCTGTTGGGGTTGGCCTTGCTGATCCCGACACTGGTGGTAGTCGCGGTCACCGTCGGCATGCTGGTAGGCAGTGCCGGTTTCCTCAAGGGCAAACGGCTGGCCATACTCCTCACCAGCGCAGCTACTCAGCTGGTCTTAACGCTGATCCTTCTCATGGCCAGACCCGATTTCGCTCTGGACCCGATCACCACGTCCATAATCCTTATTGGGGTAGTCATGCCAATCGTCATGATCGTGTTGAGCTTCACCCCTGAGGCGAGGAGCTGGTCGGCAATCAACCGGGCTTAGCCCTACCCCGTCCTCCTACCCGTTCCACCTACCCCCGCCTGCTTTTCCGCGATTCATCCGCCCGAAACGCCCCAAAACCCCCCGTAAGTCGCACAAAAGCAGGCGAATCTCCCCGACACTCCCACACCCCCAGCCCTTCCTCCTGCCCGTCCCACCTACCCCCGCCTGCTTTTCTGCGATTCATCCGCCCGAAACGCCGCAAAAACCCCGATAAGCCGCACAAAAGCAGGTTCTTCCGCGCCCAGTCGCGTTCTCCTGCTCGCGCGTTCACCACTTCGTTGAACCTGAAGCTACTCTTTGTCCGTGTCTGAACGCCGCTTGATGCTTGTACATGCCCATCCCGACGACGAGTCGTCGCAGTCCCCCGCCACCATGTCGCTCTATGTGGAGCAGGGGGCGCAGGTAACCCTGGTGACCTGCACCTTGGGGGAGTTGGGCGAGATCATGATCCCCGATTGGGCCCATTTCACCCCCCAAGAGTTGGGGGCCCATCGACTCTCCGAGCTAGAGCAGGCCTTGGCCCTACTTGGGGTGACCGATCATGTCTGGCTCGGTGGAGCTGGCCGTTATCACGACTCCGGGATGGCCACCGACGAGCAGGGGCGCGCCATCGCGATGCCAGAGCTCCCCGAAGGTGCTTTCTTTGGTGCCGACCTGCTGGAGGCAGCCGATCACTTGGTCGAAGTGCTACGCGATCGTCGCCCCCAGGTGGTAGCCACCTACGACCAGAACGGCAACTACGGGCATCCAGATCACATTCAGGCCCATCGCGTCACCATGTATGCCACCCAACTGGCTGGGGTTGCCTC
>JBHAEB010000020.1:0-3660 GCA_041855345.1 Arachnia sp.
CACCGGACAGACTAGGGAACTTCCAGTAGCTGGGGCCTTCGTCGCCATCGGCCACGACCCGCGAAGCCAGCTGGTCGCAGGCCAGGTCAGCCTGGATGAGGCGGGCTATGTCAAGGTCTTCAACGACTCTCAGGCCACCAGTATTGAGGGCGTATTCGCTTGTGGGGACCTAGTAGACCACACCTACCGGCAAGCCATCACCGCTGCCGGTTCGGGGTGCCGGGCCGCCCTTGATGCCGAACGCTGGCTGGCGGCCCGCAACGACTGAACTCGACCAGCAGGCGTCGCGGATCCGGCGGTGATGATCCCCGCATAAGGGTTGGCCTGGGTTAATCGGGGCAGGATTTTCGCGGCGCTTCCTTTAGACTCGACCGACGAAGGAGAAGAAGATGGCTATCAAGGATGTCACTGAGGCTTCATTTGCTGATGAGGTGCTGCTAGCTTCTGAGCTAGTGGTGGTGGACTACTGGGCTGATTGGTGCGGCCCCTGCAAGCAGTTAGCCCCCATCATTGAGGAGCTGGCGCAGGAGTATGCCGGTCAAGTGAAATTCGTCAAGGTCGATACCTCGGCCGAGGTGGGTCTGGCCGCTCAGCAGGGCATCTTGTCCTTGCCCACCTTGCAGTTCTATAAGGCCGGCCAGGTCGAGAAGTCCCTGTCTGGCGGCAAGTCCAAGAATGCGCTCAAGAAGGTCATCGACGAGCTAGTTTGATGAGTCAGTCTCCGGGCAATTCCCCAAGGCCGCGACGTAGCGCGGTTTCTCCAGGCACCCCGGCCGATGTCGAGCCTCCGGTGGCCCGTCGTAGTTCTGCCTCTCCTGTTGAACCTCCGGTTGCCCGTCGCTCTGCGGGCAGCCCGGCCACACCCATCAAACCACCGGTGGCTCGTCGGTCCGCAGTGAGCCCGGCGACGCCGATCCGGCCCACCGGCTGGGAGACGATGAGCGCGCCAAAGGAGCAGACCCCGGATGCTCGGTGGCGCAATGTGGCCAAAAACCCCACACCGACTACTGCCACCAGCACCCGCTCACCCAATGGGTCCTGGTCGATGACGGTGAAATCCGCATCCTCGGCACGCGAACCCGATGACCCCGATGCCACTGTGGATGTCAGTGAATCCGAACCCATCGAGATCAAACCCCGACGACGCCCCCGGGATCGTTCCCAGCAGCGGGAGCAACGTCAACCACCGCCGATTCCATTGGCTGTCAAGATCCTTGGCGCCGGGGTGCTGGTGCTGCTCTTAGTCATGGCCGCTTGGCTGGGTATGTCGATGGCTGGAACTCCGCAACCGGAGGAAGAGCTTTGGGCGATGACCGCGCCAGTTCAGCTAGGTGAGCATGTGGTCAGCCAGCCCGAGGAAACAACCACACCCGATGGAAAATTGTCGGTCGTCAAGGGCACCTATTCCGACGGCAAAACCAAGTTCGTCCTGCTATTGCAACGGGCGACCGCTGATCTGGAGTCCTTGCCAGACGTCGAGACCCTCATGAGCGATAACGGGGTCTCTGGGGCCACCACAGTTGGCGAGTCCAGCTGCGGAGTGGCAGCCGATAACGACGTTCCACTGTGCCTCCAGGTCCACGACAACACAGCCATCCTCATAGCTGGACTAAGTGGTCAAACCTACGAAGAACTCAACGAGCTTGTGAACACCATGTACGCGACGCTTCGTAGTGGCTAACGTAGGGGTGTGACTGCCAACAGACGAGATACACGGCTCGACCCGTTTATCGATGTATATGCCGAACGCACCAAAGCCCTCAAGGTCTCCGCTGTGCGAGCCCTGTTTGCAGTCGCTAACCGTCCGGAGATCGTCTCGCTGGCCGGTGGCATGCCCAATATCGCAGACCTGCCGCTTGGTGATATCGCGCAGCATATTGCCGCCATGATCGCCGACCAGGGGATCCAGGTCATGCAATATGGCTCCGGCCAGGGCGAGCTACGGATCCGGGAACAGATCACTGAGGTGATGGCGGAGGAGGGTAGCGTCGCCGATCCTGATGACATCGTCGTGACCGCTGGTTCCCAACAGGGGCTTGATCTGGTCACCCGCACCTTCTGCGATCCCGGAGATGTGGTCTTGGCGGAGTCGCCCTCCTATGTTGGCGCGCTGGGAACCTTCCACAGCTACCAGGTGGAGGTTGTCCATGTTGCCTGCGATCAGCATGGCCTTGATCCCCAGGCCTTGCGTGAGACCATGGGTCGGCTCAGGGCCGAGGGTCGGAAGATCAAATTCCTATACACCATTCCGAATTACAACAATCCTGCTGGGGTGACTCAGCCATTGCAGCGTCGCATCGAGATTCTCGAAGCCTGCGCTAGTTCGGGAGTGCTCGTCGTGGAGGACAATCCCTATGGTCTGCTGTGCCTTGATGGCAGCCCAATCCCGGCGATGCGTTCGATGACTGCGAATGTCATCTATCTGGGATCGTTCTCGAAGACCTTTGCACCTGGATTCCGGGTCGGCTGGGTATGTGCCCCGCACCCGGTGCGGGAGAAGCTGGTGCTGGCCCAAGAGTCGGCGACGTTGTGTCCGCCGGTGTTCTCGCAATTCGCGGTCAGTAACTACTTAGACAACAACGACTGGCGACGACAGATCACCGTCTTTCGGGATATGTACCGGCAGCGTCGCGACGCCATGCTGCATGCATTGGATCGGGAAATGCCCCAGGGTTGCTCCTGGACCCGTCCAGGAGGTGGGTTTTTCGTCTGGGTGACCCTACCTGAGGGTGTCGACGCCTCAGCGATGTTGCCTCGTGGGGTTAATGCCCGCGTCGCCTTCGTCCCCGGAACTGCCTTCTTCGCCGATGGGCAGGGGGCACGCAATGTGCGACTGTCCTTCTGTTTCCCCACACCGCAACGCATCACCACTGGTGTGGAAAGATTCGCAGCCGTCGTCCGCAGTGAGTTGGAATTGCTTGAGATGTTCGGGCTGCATCGGCCAGCCCATGGCCGTCCTACCGCTGGCCCTGGACCGAATATCACCTAACCTCCCAGATTGGAATTGAGACCATGACCGTATTCGTCATTGCTGGTGGGCTGAGCCATGAGCGCGATGTCTCGCTCCGATCTGGACGACGAGTGGCATCCGCGCTGCGGGACAGTGGCCTTGAGGTTCGGCAGATCGACGTTCAAGCCGACCTAGTTGCCCAGCTCCAGTCAGATCCTGATCCGGTCGCTGTTCCGATGCTTCATGGTGGGCTCGGGGAGGATGGGGCTGTGCGTGAGGTGCTGCACACCCTAGGCGTGCCCTTCGTCGGTAGCGACGCGGCGGCATCCCGACGCGCCTTCGATAAATCCATCGCGACTCGTCTGGTCGCTGCTAGCGGGGTGGCAACTCCCGCCCAGATCGCGCTGCCGGATGACATCTTCCGGGAACTCGGTGCCGAGAACATCATGCGGGCGGTCGCTGATCGGCTGGGTTTTCCACTGATGGTCAAACCGGCCCGCTCCGGTTCGGCGTTGGGGGCCAGCCGAGTTAATAGCTTCGCCGAGCTACCTAACGCCTTAGTAGCGGCCTTCGCCTACGGCAAGGTCGCGGTCATCGAGGAATATATCGATGGGACTGAGTTGGCGGTTACCGTCGTGGAAACCGATTCCGAGCTGCTAGCCCTGCCGCCGGTTGAGATTCATCCCGCATCCGGGGTCTACGACTACGAG
>JBHAEB010000021.1:0-7808 GCA_041855345.1 Arachnia sp.
CGGCCTGCAACCTGGATTGCACCTACTGTTTCTTCCTGTCCAAGGAAGTGCTCTATGACGCCACCGGGTCGCGAATGGGGTCCGAAACCCTACGGTCGCTGATCGCGGCCCAGTTGGCGGCGCAACCCGACGGCGAGGTGGAATTGACCTGGCAGGGAGGCGAGCCCACGATGCGTGGGCTCGGCTTCTTCGCCCGTGCAGTCGAGATCGCAACCGAACTGGCCCGGCCCGGTCAGCGAATCCGGCACAGTCTGCAAACCAATGGCACCCTGCTGACCGATGAATGGGGTCAGTTCCTAGCCGAACACAACTTCCTGGTGGGGCTATCCATCGATGGGCCTGCCGAGGTTCACGACGCCTACCGGGTGAACCGGGCCGGGCGCGGCAGCCATGCGGCCGTGGTGCGAGGGTGGCGGATCCTGGAGCGCTATGGCGTCGAACGCAATGTCCTCACCACCGTCCACGCCGCCAATGCCGACCACGGCCTAGCCGTGTACCGCTATCTGAGGGATGAACTGGGGGCCGAATTCATCCAGTTCATCCCCATTGTGGAACGGGTCGAGGAGAACAATCTGGAACGTGCCGAGGCCGGATGGCGGGACGATGAGGGCGTGCGGCTGCTATACCGGCAGGTCGGATCGGCGGTGACATCACGCTCGGTCACCGGCAAGCGATGGGGGAGTTTCCTGTGCCAGATCTTCGACGAGTGGGTGCGTCGCGATGTGGGCAGCGTTTTCGTTCAATCCTTTGAGGTGCTGCTGGCTGCCCGGATTGGACAGCAGCGGTTGTGTGTGCACGCCCCCGAATGCGGCACCGCACTCGCCGTCGAAGCCAACGGGGATATCTACGCCTGCGATCATTTCGTCGAGCCCGACTATCTGCTGGGCAATGTGCACCGTGACCGGTTCGTCGATGTGCTGGGGATGCCCAAGCAGCGCGCCTTCGGCCGGGCCAAGCGCACAACGCTCACCAAAGCCTGCCAAGGCTGCCCGGTACGGTGGGCCTGCCACGGGGGCTGCCCCAAGGACCGGTTCGTGCTCAGCCGCGACGGCGAATCCGGCCACAACTATCTATGTGAGGGCTACTACCGGTTCTTCAGCTACGCCAGCCCAGTCATCGAGAGGATGGCTGGGCTGCTGCTGGCTGGCCGCCCCGTCTCCGAGATCATGGAGCTGGTGAACTAGTTCACTGTGCAGCTGGCTGGTAGGGGCCAGTGCAGCGGGAACTGTACAGATGCGATTCCACGAAATCTTCGGCCCGTAGCGCCTCACCCACCAAGATGATGGCTGCCCGCTTCAAACCGGAGGCCACCGCCGCCTCATGCATACCCGCCACAGTGGTGCGGATGATCTGCTGGTCCGGCTGGGTGGCATTGCCGACGATCACGACGGCGCACTCGGGGCCGTAGTGGGGCAGCAGCTGGGAACGCAGCCGCTCGGTGTGGCGGATCGCGAGGTGGAGAGCCAGGGTCGCCTTGGAAGCGGCCAGGTAGTCCAGCCCCTCAGTCTCAGGCATCGCTGTCGATGCCTTCTGCGCGCGAGTCAGAATCACGGTTTGTCCGACCTCGGGAACAGTCAGCTCCTTGCCGATCAGCGAGGCGGCAGCAGCATAGGCGGGCACACCGGGGGTGACATCCCACGGCACCCCAGCCTCGTCGAGGCGCCTGGTCTGCTCCGCGATGGCCGAGTAGATCGACGGGTCACCGGAACACAGCCGAGCCACATCCTTGCCCTCGGCGTGGGCGCGTACCAGGTGTTCGGTGATGGCGTCGAGGTTGAGATGCTGGGTATCGATCTTTTCCGCATCCGGGGGGCAGTGGGCCAAGACCTGGTCAATATAGGTGCCCGCATAGAGGCAGACTTGGCTGGTGCTCAGCAGCTGTGCGCCCCGCAGGGTCAGCAGATCCGCGGCGCCTGGTCCGGCGCCGATGAAGTGGACGGTCATGAACTCTCCTTGGTGAGCGCGTAGCAGGTGATGGCTCTAGCGGGCTGCCAGCCTCGGTAGCTGCCCAGTGGTTTAGCGGTTTCGAAACAGACCCTCATCAACTCCCCACCGTGGCGGGCATGCAGGTCAGCCAGCAGTGATTCGGTCTCTAGGGTGACCGAGTGCACCACTAGGCGTCCACCCATCGGCAGCAGGTTGAGGGCCAGCTGAACGGTTTCGGCAGTGGCGCCACCGCCGAAGAAGATGGCATCGGGGGAAGGCAGCTGCGGATCGGCCATCAACTGGATGGCATCGCCCACCTTCACCTCAAACCGGTCGCCCACACCCAGCCGTGCCGCATTACCGCGGGCCCGGGCCGCCCGGTCGCCGCGGCGTTCAAAGCCGATCGTGCGGGTCCGGTCTGCCGCGCGGAGCCACGAAATGCCGATACTGCCCGAACCCGTTCCGATATCCCACAGCACGTGGCCAGGTTCGGGAGCCAATGCGGCTAAGGCCAACAGTCGCAGCGGCTGTTTGGTGAGCTGGCCGTCGTTGTGGAAGGCCTGGTCCGGTAGCAGCGGGCCAGGCGGGATAGTGGATCCGGAGGTGACGAACTCGATGGCCACCACATTGAGACGGGGCAGCTCCACCGGATTGGCCGCCAGCTGGCTGGCGGTGGTTTCGTAACGGGATTCAGTTGCCAGCCCTAGATTCCCTAGCACCGTCATGGGGGAGTCGCCCCAACCTTCTGCGGTCAGGATGCGGGCGAGTTCCCCAGGGGTGGTCTGGTCCGCAGATAAGGCGATGACCCGCTCATTGGGGGCGGCCAAGGCCAGCACCCTACGGACATCACGACCCACCAGGGAAACCCAGTTGGTGGTTTCCGCTGGCCACAACATCCGGGCGCGCGCCAGGGTCTCTGAGGAAATAGCGGGATGGACCCGGATTCGATCAGGACCAAAGACCTCGATCAGTGTGGTGGCCACCCCAGACAGCAGCGGATCGCCGGTGGCTAGCACTACGACGTCATCGCCAAGGTCGGCGAAAAGATCGGGGAGCCCGGCGCGCAGCGGCGAGGGCCAGGGCACGCCCCTGACCGGCTCGGGAAGCATAGCCAGGTGCCGGGCACCGCCGACCACCACCGGGGCAGTGGTCACCAGTCGCCTTATGGACTCCGGCAGCTCGGTGAGGCCACCTGCGGGCACACCAACGACTTCGATCACGGTCGATCAGCCTAGCGTTGAAGATCCGGGCTGTCTTCCACGGTCACTTGGGTCGAGCCGTGCAGTTTCCGACAGGTCCCGACAATTGGGACAAGTATTGGTCAGATGCGGGATCAGTTAGGAGTGCGTCTCATTAACGATTACGGTTTGCCAAACCTCATTAAATGAGGTTAATATGACCTTCGTCGGCATGGAGGCTGGCGAGCCTAAAGAAAGGACCGAAGATGTTCATTACGAAGAAGCGGCTGCGTGCAGTGGCACTGATCGCTGCGCTGGTGATTGGCACGGGTGCTTCCGCTGCGATTCCCGCCCTTGCTGTGGATAACATGAACTGCAACTGGCTCGGCCAGAACTGCCGGGCCTTCTGGGACCATGGTGTGGGCAGCAATACCGTCTGGAGTAACTATAAGCACCTGGACAAGAAGCATGGCGCCAGTTCGTTCGGCATGACGAAGAGAGGTTACCGCCTCAGGAGCGATTCGGGATGTAGGCCCGCGGCCTATTGGGCAAACTCCAGCCTCTCGGGGGTTGTCACGAAGCGTGAAGCATACTATAGGTCCTGTTGATCACTAGTTAGGGTCCCCGGAGTCATAAGCGGGCACCGGGGGCCCCTTAGCTCATCCGAGGCGAAATGTTAAAAGCTGGTAGGCTCGTAGTGGCCTTGATGTCTTTGTATATGGCTTTTGGTCTCATTTGGACTGGCGCTAGTTTCCCACTTATGGGGGTTGATCAGGAACTGTTTGGAGTTGGTGCCCGACCTCCAGAGCTGCTGGGTCAGCCATGGCCGACGGAGAAAATGCAAGAGTGGGCCCACGAATACGACGTGGATGTCCTCACGCAGGGCTCCGTGCAGACGACTGGCCTGGTTGCCGGGTTCCCAGCATCTGAGGAGTCTGAGTTCGCGACTTGGCTACGTGACGGCTATCCCTGCCTGAACTCCTGTGTCGTCCAGCCGCTAAACCTTGAATTAAGCCCGGAGGCCATTGTGCAGTTTGAGATGAACGTCTCGGGGCTGTACTTCATGGGGGCGAGATCCGAGGAGGCCGCGCAAGAAGCGGTGACCTACTTCCAGAGTATTGGCTGGGAAACTGGTTATGCAGCACTGGACTCACAGGAATACTGGGTGGGCTTATTTCGCACGCTATTTGACAGACTATTCGTGATCACTGCTGTGATTGTGCTGCTCCTGACGGGCGGATCTGTTCTGGTGCGCAGTCGCTCCAATGGCGTCTTGCTATTACAGGGCTCCTCTCGTGGCGAGTTGGTATTAGCTGATATCCTGACCTGGTTAAAGCTCGCGCTATCGGGGGCTACAGTGGGATTCGTTGCGCTGTTTGGAGTGTTTCTGGTTGCCTTTAAGGGAAAGCAGTTCGATCGCATCGCCTTTGCTGGCGTTCCTATAGTTATCACCCTGGCAATGGTCGGAGTTTTAGGTATTGCACTGGCACATCAAGTGCTTCGCGCTACCCGTATCCTCGATATGGTAAAAGGACAGGCGAAATTTGGGCTAGCGCTTCCGCTTATTTATCTGCTGCGCTCTTCCTTAGTGCTGGTTATGGTGGCTCTCTTAGTTACTCTCAGCACGAGTATTAATTCCTATCGAGAGCAGCAGGAGACGAAGGAGAAACTGGGGGCAATGGCGTCCCAGTCCTTGGTGATGTTTAACTCGGGCAGCGGTGACGACCAGGAGGGTCGCGAGAAGGCCGCGTCAGAGGCGGCGAACATGTTCGCGAATGGCGACTTAATTCTCAACCAGGCGCAGCCCGCCTATTACCTCGATACCTCGGAATCGATCCGTCATGAGCTGGAAAGCGGTGACCAGTCCTTGGTGATCGAGGCAACTGTTGGATTCTTCGAGGCCAACCAGATGACTCTTTCCGACGGAAGGAGGTTTGACGTCGACCGTGACATGAATCCAAGTGAGGTTGTGCTCTTGGTTCCTGAAGGTGCTGATCAGCGGGTCGTTGATTCCGTTGTGGAACATGTAAAGAATTCACTTGGTGAAGATGGCGTTGGAATGATCCTCGGGGCGGAGTCGGGCGTTGCCCCAAAGGTAATGAATATTCAAAATTCTCAGCGAGAGTACCTAACATACTCCGGTGGCATTACTGGCGCGCAGAATCCAATCGTCATTGTGTACCCAAAGGGATTTGCTCCCTCGCCGGGTTTCATTACCTCGCTATCTGGGCTATTTATTGATTCCGCCAAGGTGGCAATGATGCGCGAGGCAGCGCCACACTTCGTCAGCCTTATCGTGGATCCGATGCCTGTCTCGGGGGTTGTAAGTGACGCTCTGGATGAGAATGCGATAGCAGTTAACCGGGGTATCATTGAACTGGTCGGTGTGCTGCTTGCGTTGCCGTTATGCACCTTGGCTGGGGCTTTTTTGTATATTAGGCAGAATACAAAACGAGTCTTTATACAGACTATTTCAGGACATCGGTTGTTCGAGATTATGCCAATGCTTGTTCTAGTGGATGCCATTACGGTAGTTGCGACGTGTTGGTACCTGTGGCCAACGGCCCCGGACTTGGGTGATTTGCATAGCTATGGGCAACTTGCCTTGGCGGGGCCGGCGATCCAATTTTCGCTTGCAATTGTGGTGCTCGTACTTATGGTGGCGATGCAGATTGGTGTCCTGAAGAGACTTCAGTGGAATGTTCTCCGCCGTCACGCGGCTGAAGAATGAATTAGACTGTGTATAACTATTCAGGAGAGTGTGATGCTAGAGATTGAGGGTCTCGCTAAAGCTTTTGGTAAGAGGGTTTTGTGGCAGAGTTTGGACTGGAGATTCCCTTCCGCAAAAATGACTGCCTTGATAGGGCCAAGCGGGTCTGGGAAGTCTACGCTCCTTAACTGCATAGGGACCTTGGAGCGCCCAACGGCAGGTCGAATCCTGTGGAATGGTGTGGATGTGGTTGCTGGGGGTGGGCGTGAAAAGCGTTTGCTTCGGAAACATCAGATCGGATACTTGTTCCAAAATTACGCCTTAGTTGAACATGCCACGGTTCATCAAAACATCAATTATGCCATCAATGGCGTGTGGCCATGGAAGCGTGGGAACTTCTCCAAGGAGTTGGAGCGTGTTGGGCTGGAGGGGCGTGAGAATGATCCGGTGTATCAGTTGAGTGGTGGCGAACAGCAGCGTGTTGCCTTGGCTCGTCTATTGGCAAAACGGCCTCCCCTCATATTGGCGGATGAGCCAACAGGTGCTCTAGATGGAGGCAATGCAATGATGGTCATTGAAAGCTTGCGAGAGCTGGCCGAACAAGGCGCCACCGTGATCATCGCTACCCATAATGACGCAGTCCTCGAGGCCTGCGATGAATCTCTATCCCTGGCTTAGGTTAGCTGTTGTTCGCATTGAATGGAGTGGGTAATGGAAGTTGATCAAATTCTTGCTGTCTTAGTGGAAGCTGCTATTTTTCTAGCTATTTCTGCCGCTGTATCTCTTGTGGTTGCAATGGTTTTCCCAAGAGTCCGGGCAACTACCAAGACGCTATGGCGAGTAGTTATGACTGGCGTGGTATCAGGTTTCGTTTGCGCTGAACTCTGGGCGCAGTTGGCGCGGGCCGAACGTCTCGGCTCCATGGCGATCATCATCTGCGTTGGTGGGGCGATGCTTGGTGCGGGTGTGCTGGCCGTCAGTGGTTCTAGGTCCGAAGACTAGGTGGAGTCTGGGTTGAGATCACCATAGGCCAATCGCAGCCTTTTTACGTACGGGTTGGGACTCAGGCCCGCTTATCGGTGATCTCGACCTGAACGGGTGATGCTGGCAGAGGGGGACGCGGTGCTGGGTATCGCCGTGCTCACCAGCGTGCTGGTGGCGGCTACCGCCATAGCTACGGCTTTGGCCGTGGCATACCTGCTGATTCCGCGCCTCATTCCAGTCACGACTGGGATTGCGGCGCCACCTTTTGCCTGGGACGCCTGTGGGGTGGGCCTAGCTGCCGCGGTCCTGACCAGCGCCCTCGGATCGGCTTTCCCCGCCTGGCGGGCCTCCCGGCTTCCCGTTGCCCACGCGCTACGAGACTAGGGGCGACGCAGCTTTCGGGGTCATATGGAACAATGGGGCCGCTGGGTGCGGAATGCGGTGCAAGTCCGCAGCGGTCCCGCCACTGTAAGCCGGAAACGGTAAGCCAGGTCATCGGCCCAGCCAACGACGTCGTGGGCGCGGACCCACAGGAAGGCATACATGAAGTTCCCATTCACCGCGGTCCTCGGGGCCGAGGATATGGCGCGCGCCTTGATCTTGGCCAGTATCTCTCCCGAAATCGGTGGCGTGCTGGTGCGCGGCGAGAAAGGAACCGCGAAATCCACTATGGTGCGGGCCCTCACCGAGGTGCTGCCTCGCCAGGAAGCCATTGACGGCTGCCGGTTCCGCTGCGATCCCACTCGCCCCGACCCAGAATGCCTCGATGGCCCTCATCCATCGGCGGAATCACACCCCGCCAGCGTCCCGTTGGTTGAACTGCCGGTGGGCGCATCTGAGGATCGTGTGACCGGCTCCCTCGACCTGCAGGCCGCACTCGGCAAGGGCCAGACCGCCTTCGAGCCTGGCCTGCTCGCTGCTGCACACCGCGGCATCCTCTATGTCGACGAGGTCAATCTGCTGCACGACCACCTCGTCGACCTGCTACTCGACGCAGCCGCTATGGGACG
>JBHAEB010000022.1:0-10886 GCA_041855345.1 Arachnia sp.
CAATTCCAGGCCGCCGGCGGGTCGATGGTGATGCTGGCCAAGGGCAACCGGTCGCAGGCCGTGACCGACGCCTGCGCCAAGCACGGCGGCTTCTACCTGGGCTCCATCGGCGGCCCCGCGGCGCGGCTGGCCCAGGACTGCATCAAGAAGGTCGAACTGGTGGAATACCCCGAACTGGGTATGGAGGCCATCTGGAAGATCGAGGTGGAGGACTTCCCGGCCTTCATCGTCGTCGACGACAAGGGCAATGACTTCTTCGCTGAGGTCAGCAAGCCCACCGTGCTGAATATCCCCAAGCGCGAAGGTATCTGATTCCATCATCCGTGGGTGGGCATCGGCCAATGGTCGGTGCCCACCCACGATCGTGAACTGTGTCTGGGTGGTGTTTCAGGAATCGGGTACAGCAGACCGAGCCAGCTGCTCGGGCAAGGCCATGTCGGTTACGCTCCCACCAACTGCGCCCCTAGGGTCGTTGTCTCTGTCAGCCAGCTGGGCCTCGCAGGATGATCGTGGCAGCGTGAACCGTCACCGGTATCGGATTAGGAATCTGAGGGGGACTCGGATTCGTCGGGGGCCGTTACTGTCTCCTCTGGGGCTGCGGGGGCCTGGTCTTGCGTGCTGCGGGCGACGACCTCACGACCCCTCGCGCTGAGCTCCTGGAAACCCTTGCTGAGTTCCTCAACGAATTTGTCCAGGTGGGTTCCCAACTGGGATAGGAACTCCTTGGCGCCTGGGGAATCCACATCGGGATGGGTCTTGGCATATTCGGCGCGCTGCTCGTCGTAGAACTCTCGGGCTTTGTCGCCTAGCATGCCAGCGACTCCAGCTAGGGCATAGGCGGCATCCGCAGCGAATTTCGCGGTGCTCTGGGTGAATGACTCGGCCCGTTGCGGGGTGGTCTCGGCCACTTCATCGCCGTGGGGCTGACTCTGGTGCTGCTCAGTCATGGTCTTCCCTTCGTTTGGTATCTCCATTGTGCTGAGCCAGCAGGAATTCCCACACCGTTGAGTCCCTGAGAATGCCCCTGAACCTTCCCTGAGCATCCCGAGCTGGGACGTGGCAGGATGGTGCGCCGAAAGAAGGAGGGGCGATGACCAACTGGCGAGACTTCGACCCGGCACTGGCCGAGGTGCTGACCGAGCTGCCCGACGGCGGCACCCTGGTGATCAGCGGCGATGGCGGCCAGGCCCAGTTCTCGCGATCGGATGCCGTCCTGGTGGTGGAGGTCGGCAACGAATCGGCTGCCGAACAGCCCCGCCTGGTGGATCGGGGCTGGCAGCTGGTCGATACCTGGTCAGGGATCTGGCGACGCCACTTCCCCAACCCAAACACCCTGGATGCCGCCACCACCGTCGTCGCCGAAACCAGCTACGCCCTGCGCCACGTCTTTGGCTGGCCCAGCCTAGAGGGCTTCGCCTATGCCTCCTGGCGTGAGGTCAACAAGCGCATCCTGGGGCTGATTCCCAAGACAGAGGAAAAGCCGCTGAGCTGGCCCACCCTCGGGTTGCGGCAGCGTCGCGAGGACGAACAGATCAACGACTAGACCGATCCGGCGGTGTTGCCAGCGCAGGTTGGCGAGCAGTGAGCTCGGCGACCACCTCGCTGATCCCTACTGGGCTCATGGGGCCGCGCCAGGACATCTCCGGCTGCACCACGATGACGGGGGCACGGTTGCAGGGAAAAACACAGCCAGTGTTGGTCAGCAGCACGGTGACATCCAGGGCACCCGCTTCGTCGAGGGCTCGCGACAGTTGGTCATGTACCTGTGCCGCACCCTTCGCAGTGCAGCGGGGCCCGCGACATACCAAGACCTGATGGTCAACCGGCGGCGGATCCTCCCAATCGGGATGGGTCAAGGTGTCGCGGGGGCCAAGCAGCTGACTAGCGCCAGTATCCGGGAGCATGGTGGGCATCGCACGCAGGGGGCGGGCAGGACACCACAATTGCGTCGCGGAGCCACGTGTGTTGAGCCACCACCGCGCCACCCGACCCAACCAGGAGGCCGGACCCAGATCATCACCGAAGGTCACCCCGACCAAGTGGATCCGCGTCGCGCCCAGCTTGGCTAAGGCGTCAAGCTGAGCGACGAGACCCGGGCCCTCCCCTTGCAATACCGCGGCTTCTGCTCCCAATGCGGTGGCCTTAGCGGCCAGTTCGGGCCAACGGAAGCTATCGGACAGGGTGAGGGTGACGAATACCGTGATCATGACGATGTCTCCGTGCGGCTCCAGTTGACCCGCAACCGGTCATCTGTCACGACCTTTGCCGTGACCTCAAATACCTCGCCGATTAATTCGGCGGTGAGCACCTCAGCGAGTCGCCCTTGGGAATGGAGTCGCCCACGATGCATCACAGCCAGGTCCTGGCAGTAGGCGGCAGCGAGGTCGAGGTCGTGGAGAACCGCCACGACGGTCAGGCCGAGGCCGCTGACCCGCTCCAGGAAATCCAACTGGTGGCTGAGATCGAGGTGATTCGTGGGCTCGTCCAGCAGCAGAATCTGGGGGCGTTGCGCCAGGGAACGTGCCAGATGGACCCGCTGCCGCTCACCGCCGGAGAGGGTGGGCCAGCGTCGGTCCGCGAGATAGGTAACCGCAGCCACCTCCATGGCCTCGTCGATGGCTCCTTTGTCCCGGTCACGAGCCCCCGGCCAGGCCCCGACATGGGGGATTCTTCCCAGCGCCACCACCTCCCGGACACTGAGGTCCAGGTCTGTGGTGGGGTGCTGCTCCACCAGCGCGATCCGCCGGGCCCGCTGCCGAGGTGGCAGCGAGGCCAAGGGCTCGCCGTCAATGAGGACCTGGCCGGCGGCTGGTGAACGCAACCCAGCGGCCAGATGCAGCACCGTCGTCTTGCCTGAACCGTTAGGCCCAACCAAGGCGGTGGTGGTGTTCGCGGCGAAATCGAGGGTGATCTCCGAGACGATGGGACGGCCACCGACTGCCCAGGTCACATTGCGCAGTGAGATCATGACTGTGCCGCCTGTCGTCGTAGTAGGAATACCAATACCGGGGCGCCGATGACACCGGTAACGACACCGATCGGCACCTCGGTGTTTTCCCGAACCGAGCGAGCCAGGGTGTCGGCCACCAGCATGAGCGCGGAGCCGCCGAGGGCCGCCAGCGGTAGTAGGGTGCGGTGGCTGGGACCGGTGACAATCCGCACCAGATGCGGCACCGTCAACCCGACGAAACCAATCGGGCCGACGAAGGCCACGCTCGTTGCGGTGATCAGCGCCGTCGCGATCAGCAAGCTCCACCGCGCGCGGGTGACATTGACGCCCAGCGAACTGGCAGAGGTCTCACCGAAGGCGAAGGCGTCGAGGGTGCTGGTGGCAAACAGCAGCACCCCGAAGGCAGCCAAGGCCGCCACGGCCACGATGATTGCCGACGGCCAACGCAGCCCAGCGAAGGAACCCAGGGTCCACGCCATGACCTGGCGTGACAGCTCCCGTTCACCGAAGACCATGATCGCCAGCGAGGTGAACGCCCCGCACAGCTGGCCAATCGCCACACCCGCCAAGATGGTGCGGCCAGGTGGGAGCGCCCCGGAACGGCCCGTCGCCATGCCAAGCACGATCACCATCGCCACCAGCGCCCCGACGAAAGCCGCGATGGTCATGTTGACCGACTGCGGCGCGAAAGGCAGCGAGAGCCCGAAGACCAGTACCGAGACCGCCCCCACCGAGGCTCCCGAGGAGATGCCAAGCAAATAAGGGTCAGCCAATTCGTTGCGGGTCAGGGATTGCAGCACCACGCCACAGATCGCTAACGCGGCACCGACCGCCAGCGCGCCCAGGACCCGCGGCATGCGCAACTCCCAGACGATCCGGTCGGCTAGGACTGTGACGTGTTCGCCGGGAATCACACCGAATCGGCGAAGCACGACATCGAGCACCTCCTGGGTGCTCACCTCAGCGGAGCCAGCACCCAAACCGATGGCAGCCGCCACCAGGATGCAGGAAATCAGGGCCGCACCCAGTAGCGCGGCCCTTAGCAGGCGATTCATATCAGCCGACGATGATCCCTAGTTTGCGGCGAACTGCTCTGCGACGGAGACTGCGCCATCCACCAGCCGAATGCCAGGGGTCGACTCTGAGAACGGAATCACGATGTAGGCCTTGGCTTTGACAGCCTTCAGTTGGCTCAGCACCGGATCGGCCTCCAGGTAGGCCTGCTTCTCGGCAGCGGTGGACCAGGAAGCATCGGCAAAGACGATGTAGTCGGGGTCAGCCTCAACCACCTTCTCCCAGGCGACGGTCTCCCAACCGCCGGTGACATCGGCGAAGATATTGGTGGCGCCGACGGCGTCGAGGATGATCTGCGGGCCGCCACCGCCGACCCCGGCGAAGAGTTCCTTGTCACCCGAGTCGTACCACAACACGGTCTTGCCAGCCCCTGCGGCTTGGGCCTTGAGTTCGTCGAGGGTGGCCTGCTGCTGCGCGATCAACGTGGTGGCGCGGTCCTCAACGCCGAAGATCTTGGCGACATCGGTGACCTCTGACCAGGCGGCTTCCATGGTGCCAGGTGCCGATTCGACATCCTCGGGGCAGCCGAAGGGACTGAGATAGGAGCCAATGCTCTCAGCCTTGAGTTCCTCTCGGGTTCCGACCGCCTTGTCTGTGAACGCGGAGGCATAGGAGGCATAGGCGAAATCGGGTTCCACAGCCAGAAATGCTTCCTTCGTAGGGTACTTCTCGGAGAGCACTGGGACTGAGTCGTAGGCCTCCTGCCACCGTTCGGGAACCGCATCGTCCAGGTAGGCGGTGCCCACCATGCTGGATTCCAACCCCAGCGCCAGCATCACCTCGGTGGCGCCCTGGTTGAGGGTGACGGCCTTGGTAGGTGCCTTGTCGAACGTCACCTCCGCTCCGCAGTTGGTGAGGGTGACTGGGGTGTAGGAGGTGGTCGCGCTGGAAGCGGTAGCGGACGGGGATTCGGTGGGGGCGCCGGTGCAGCCGCTCAGCAGGGCGGCGATGGCGACGGCACTGACGAGGAGATGGGGATGTGAACGCATGGAACTCTCTTCCCTGATAGGCCTATGCGCGAGGCGGGGTGTCACGCCGGCAGGTTTTCGGACTTGAGTTCCTCCGTGACTAGGCGTCTTCCCAGGGCTAGCCCCAGTGACGTGAATGCCTAATACGTCCCTCTCACCGCTGCGCGTCAGTCCCCGAGTTTCACAGGGTTCCCTAACCGACGGGCACACGTTATCAGCCGCCAGGAGGGGATACGCAGGGGGGCTGAGATATACCCATCAGGGCATGCGATAGCCGACCCCGCGCAGGGTTTCGAAACGCTGTTTGCCGAGTTTGTCGCGCAGGTAGCGGACATAGACATCGACGACATTACTGTCGGTGACGAAGTTGAGACCCCATACCGAATTGAGCAGCTGCTCCCGGGTCAACGCCTTGCCTGCGTTGCGGACAAATTCGAGGGCCAGCTCGAATTCTCGACCCGATAGTTTCACCTCTTTGCCATTGACCCGAGCGACCCGGTGGAGCCGATCCAGTTCCAGATCGCCATGGCAGATGGTGGCGGAACCGGTGGGGGTGGTTGGCGCCAGGGTGCGTAGTCGTAACTGGATCCGGGCCAGCAACTCCGGCAGATAGCAGGGTTTAGCGATGTAATCGTCGGCGCCGTGTTCCAAGGCGGCAGCTCGCTCAGGTGGTGCGGTGCGTTTTGAACACACGATCACCGGCACCGTCGATCCTTGGCCGCGGAGTTGTTCCAGCAACTCCAAACCATCCAGGTCCGGTAACTCCAACTCCAGCAGCACCAAATCTGGGGTGGCGCCGAGGAGCCGCTCCAAGGCATCCCAGCCGGAGGTTTCCACCGCCGTCGAATGGCCGGCGGCTCGCAGCGCTTTACGTAACTCGACGGTGGCCGTGCGGTCAGCGTCGATGATCAACAGGTTGGCCATAGCGACGGCTCACCTACCGCTGATCGATAGGGATGAAGGCTCGTTCCGGTTCACCGACATAGATCTGGCGCGGCCGCCCGATCTTGCGGTTCGGATCGGCATGCTCCTCCCGCCACTGCGCGATCCACCCAGGCAGCCGACCAAGCGCAAACAGGGCAGTGAAATAGGAGGCCGGGAAGCCCATCGCCTCATAGATCAACCCGGTGTAGAAATCGACATTCGGGTAGAGCCGACGCTCGATGAAGTACTCGTCGCTCAATGCCGTCTGTTCCAGTTCCAAGGCCATGTCCAGCAGATCGTTGGATTTACCGGAGGCCCGAAGGATCTCGTTGGCGTGGGCCTTGATGATCTTCGCCCGGGGGTCGTAGTTCTTGTAGACCCGGTGGCCGAATCCCATCAGCTTCACACCCGACTGCTTGTCCTTGACCTTAGCGACGAAGGTCTTGGTGTCCATCCCCTCTTCCCGGATCCGGTCCAGCATCTCCAACACTGCCTGGTTGGCGCCCCCATGGAGCGGACCGGAGAGGGCATTGACCCCTGAGGACACCGCGGCATAGAGGTTGGCATCTGAGGAGCCAACCATCCTCACCGTGGCGGTGGAGCAGTTCTGCTCGTGATCGGCATGTAATAAGAACAGAGTCTCAAAGGCCCGCACCACAGCGGCATCGAGTTCATAGTCCTCCTGTGGCGTGCCGAAGGACAACCGTAGATAGTTCTCGACATAGCTGAGCTTGGTCTTCGGATAGAGGAAGGGTTCGCCGACGGAACTCTTATAGGCGTAGGCGGTCAGGGTCGGCATCGCGCCTAGAAGCTTGAAGGTGGCGGCGGTCACCGCTTCGGGGTCGTGCGGATCTAGGGTGTCGCGGTTGAAGGAGCCGTGGGCGAGCACCCCGGCAGCCAGCACCATCATCGGATGGGTGCCACGCGGGAAGGCCCGGTACATCTCCCTCATCCGCTCATCGATCATCATGTTGCGGGCCACCCGATCGGCGAATGCGTCGAGCTGAGCCTGGGTTGGTAACTCCCCGTTGATGAGGAGATAGGCAACTTCAATGAAAGAAGACCGTTCTGCGAGATCCTCAATGGGGTAGCCACGGTAACGCAGAATGCCCTGGTCGCCGTCGATGAAGGTGATGGCGGACTGGCACGAGGCGGTGTTGACGAAACCGTGGTCCAAGGTGACATTGCCGGTGGTACTCATCAACTGCGAGATGTCGTAACCATGACCGCCCTGGGTTGCATGGATGACATCACAGTTCAGGCTGAGGTTTTTGTGAGTGAAGGTGGCGAAATCTGTCATTCGTCGGTTGGCCCTTCCTGGTAGGCAGCTGACGAACTGCCGGACCCAACCATACCGGGAAAGCCCACTGTCTGTTAGGGCAAAGATCACTCTAAGTGGTGATCGCAACCAGTTTTAACGTCGCTCACGCTACCGTGATCCCGTGACGCAGCTCATCGAACCGATGCCTGGGAGTGCCCTGGCCAGTAAACCAGCCAACCGAGGACGGGTTTTTGCCTGGTGCATGTGGGATTGGGGCACCCAACCCTTCGCCACTGTGGTCACCACCTTCGTCTTCGGGGCCTATATCGCATCAGGCAGTAACTTCGGCACCGGCCCCTCGGATCAAGGACCCGCGCTGTGGCTTGGTGTGGCTATGGCCATCGCCGGGGTGATTATCGCGCTGCTGGCTCCGGTGCTGGGTCAAGGTAGTGACCGTTCAGGGCGACGGATGTTCCATCTGCGATGGCAGACCTGGGCCTTGGCTGCTGCCTCCGCGTCGCTGTGGCTGGTGGCCCCCGAACCCTCCTATTTCTGGTTGGGGCTGTTGTTGCTGGGGCTCGGCAATGTCGTCGCCGAGGTCGCCAATGTCAACTACTACGCATCCATCGAGCAGGTGGCCACCCCCACGACCGTCGGACGGATCTCCGGGTTGGGCTGGGGGATGGGCTATCTGGGTGGCATCGTGTTGCTGCTGCTGATCGTCGTGCTCTCTGGTGGGGACGTCGACGCCTGGGATGTGCGCAATGCCATGCTGCTATGCGGGGCCTGGACGGTGCTGTTCACCATCCCGATCTTCATCGCCTTGAAGGATCGTCCGGGTATTCAACCCGCGCCCAGGCAGAGCATCGTGCAGGCCTATCGGGGGCTGATGGACTCGATTCGGCGCATCTACCGGGTCTCCCCGCACACCATCTGGTTCCTGCTGGCCTCGGCGCTGTTCCGCGACGGTGTGGCTGGGGTTTTCATCTTCGGCGCCGTCCTTGGCCGTGAGGTCTTTGGATTCACCGCCAGTGGGGTGATCATCTTCGGCGTGGCGGCCAATGTGGTGGCCGGGGTGGCGACCATGGCCTGCGGGATCTTGGATGATCGGATCGGGCCAAAGCGGGTCATCATCTTCTCGCTGATTTCGCTGGTGAGCCTGGGGTTGGTGATGTTCTTCCTGCACTCGGGTGGGCCGCTGGTGTTTTGGATCGTGGGGCTGGCCTTGACCGTGTTCGTCGGCCCCGTGCAATCGGCCTCGCGATCCTTCCTGGCGCGGATCATCCCCGAGGGCCATTCCGGGGAGATCTTCGGCCTCTACGCCACCACTGGTCGTGCCGTGTCCTTCCTGGCCTCGGCGATGTGGGTGCTGTTTTTGTGGATCGGCTCGTTGATCGTCAAGCCCGGGGAATCGGCTGTTCACTTCGGCATCCTGGGCATCGTGCTGGTCATCGCGCTGGGTTTGGCGGCGATGATCCCGGTCAAGGAGTTCAGCCATCACCGGTAACCGGATAGGCTGGGAGTATGTCCGACTGGTATGAGATTGATTCCGACCTGTGGGGCACTGTCGCAGGGTCATGCCCCCCGTTGTTCTATTTTTTCGACGGCTATATCGACGCCGGACGTGTCGGTGCGACGCTCATCGACGCGCTCCTAGAGCGCTCCGATGCGCAACTCGTCGGCACCTTCGATATGGATCTGGTGCACGACTACCGTGCCCGTCGGCCGGTCATGGCCTTCGACACAGATCATTGGGTGGACCTTCGGGAACCGAAGATGGCCCTTCACATCGCCAAGGATCTCGATGACAAGCCCTATCTGGTGCTGCGCGGCCCGGAGCCAGATCAGCGCTGGCGGCTGGTGCGTCACCATCTCATCGAGTTCCTCAAGCAGCTCAATATCTCCATCGCCATCACCGGCTATGGGGTGCCGATGACCATCCCGCACACCCGGCCAACGCCGCTAGCGGTGCACAGCACCGACCCGACGCTGCGAGTGCCGAACCCGCGTTGGCTAGGGCGATTGGAGATACCGGCATCCTTCTCCGCCTATCTGGAATATGAGATGGGGCAGCAGGGGCTGCGGGCCTATGGGGTCGCTGCTCATGTGCCCCACTACCTGGCCGGAAGCACCTACACCCGCCCGGCGGCTGCCGCCCTGCACCGCTATGCCGAGATCAGCGGACTGAAACTGCGCACCGATGAACTCGACCTCGCAGCCGAAGCGAATTTCATGTCCATCGAGGCCGACACCGAAGGCGATGAGACTGCCAAGCTGCTGCTAGAACAGCTGGAACAGCAATACGACGAGTACGCCAAACCCGTCGATGAAAATCTGCCCACAGCTGATGAATTGGCCGCAGCGGTGGAGGATTTCCTAGCCCAGCAACGCGGGGACAATCCGCCACCGAGCTTTGGAGATTAGCGTCGTCTCGCCTCACAGCGTCGCTATCAGCTAGCCGCTATGAGGTAGTGGCGGCGGCGCCTGGCCGCGTCGACCTTACTGCCGTTACCAGCCAGTAGTGCGTCTCCAACTCGGTTGCGTCACGTTCGTCGCCCCAATACTTCGATGGTGACTGGATCATCGTGGTTTTGGGGCGCGACGATGTCATCCCAACTTTGCTGCCAAGGCGTCGATATAGCGATCGACCGCGCCTGGGCTGGTGCGCAGGAAGAGCGAGGGTTCGAAGAGTTCGGCCTCAAGCAGGATCGGGTCGCGGCCCTCGGGGGTCACCACATCGATCCGGGCATAGAGCAGGGTTTCGCCATCGGGACCCCAGCCTTGCTGGCGGGCGATCTGGGTGATCGCGGCCATGGCTGCCTCGCCGAGACTCCGCTCAGCTCGGGTGGGCTGCGCGGGGGTGATGTTTTCGATATAGCGGCCACCTAAATAGCCGCCCCCTAGCTGCAAGATCGGCCCCTTGGTGATGGCATGGGACAAGGCGCCGTTGAAGAACAGCAGGCCTCGTTCGGCTCCCGCCGCGATCTCGGGGATCTCGGGTTGCACCATGACCACCTTCTGCTGGGCCAGGATCTCGCGGCACAGCTGCAACGCCTGATCGTCGTTGGCGTGAAATAGGCCAGTGAATCGGGAGCCATTCGAGATCGTGGGTTTGACCACCACTGCGGCTGATCCATGCTCGGCCAAGGCCGCGAGGCAGGCAGCCTCGTCGTGACAAAACACCGTGGGCACGCAGGCCACACCCAGCTCGGTGAACTGATTGAGATACTGCTTGTCGATATTCCACCAGACCACCTCAGGTGGGTTGAGGATCCGGCATTGGGTGGCGACGTGATGAAACCACTGCTGAAATTCTTCCAATCGCAGGTGATAATCCCACGGCGATTTCAACACCAGCGCATCAAAGCGGCTCCAATCGCGGGGTTCATGCCACACCACCACCTCACAGTTCAGGCCCCTAGAGTTAATGGCCTCGGCGAGGAAATCCAGTTCGGTGTCGTCGTCACTGGCGAGGTACTCAGCATCGGTGCTGATCAACGCAACTGTCATAGCCACAGCCTAGTCAGCCCGCAGCCATGATGGTCAACTTCAGACACGCGGTGGGGGAAATCGGCTGCAATGCGTCGCCGGGGCCACTAGGGTGGGATGGGCTGGCAGCATGTCCGCCCTCGCGGCACCTCACCGAAAAGGAGCATCCCTTGAAGGGCATCGTCGTGTTCTCCGGCTCAGCCCATCTGGCTTTGGCCGA
>JBHAEB010000023.1:0-28893 GCA_041855345.1 Arachnia sp.
TCTTTGGTTGTTGCGTTTGAGGTTAGCCAGACGCCAATGCTCAGTGAGGCCAATTCGTTAGCTCTGCTGACTCCAACTTCTCCTCCGGATATCCCCGGTACGTCCAGGACGGCAGCCTGAACTCTTGCAGCCAACGCATCCCGTTCTTCTCTAGTTTCTCTGCCGCACCCGAATAAACCGGCGGCAAGCAGGAGTGCGATGGTTACGAATATGAGTCTTTTCATGTCGTCTTCTTATCTTCCGGTGCCGGATATGGGGATCCGCCATATTTGAGATGTTTGGCCGTCTGGGGTGAAGAATCTGTCTAGGTTGTTGTCGTTGACGAACTTATCGATTTGGGCGGCATTGTCAGCTGTTAGGTTGGCCATATCTTGGCTGTAGCTGTTTTGGTGGTGTTGGTCCCAGATGAATGCTCCGAGGTTGAGGGCATTGGGGCTTCCTTCGGGGCGGTCGAGGGTGATATCGGTATCGGTGCTTGGTAGCCCGCCGAAGTCGAGGGTAGGGTAATGAGGTGGGCCGGGAGTGAGTTGATCGGGGTGTTATTGTCCGAAGTACTCTCTTAGGCCTTGGAGGCTGAAGATTCTGGGGTCCAGGTCGGTGTCGTAGACAATGTCTGTGCCGTTCTCCACTTGAATAGACAAGCTGGCATGTTGAATAGACAAGCTGCCGTTGTCGTACTCCATAGTGGATTCGAGGACTGCGTGGGCGACGTCCTCTAGCACTATGAGTAGTTCTTCTTTGGTTGTTGCGTTTGAGGTTAGCCAGACGCCAATGCTCAGTGAGGCTAATTCGTTAGCTCTGCTTACTCCAACTTCTCCTCCGGATATCCCGGGTACGTCCAGTACGGCAGCCTGAACTCTTGCTGCCAACGTGTTTTGTTCTTCTGTTGTGTACTGTTTGACGCAGCCAACAAGGGCTGCCGCTGCAAAGAGCCCAACCACAATCCAGGCAAGTCTCTTCATGTCTTTTCCTTATCTGCCGGTGCCGGATATGGGGATCCGCCATATTTGAGATGTTTGGCCGT
This sequence comes from Arachnia sp., assembly GCA_041855345.1. GTDB lineage: Bacteria > Actinomycetota > Actinomycetes > Propionibacteriales > Propionibacteriaceae > Arachnia. Next base: position 1,025 of record JBHAEB010000023.1, read on the forward strand.
CTGGGGTGAAGAATCTGTCTAGGTTGTTGTCGCTGACGAACTTATCGATTTGGGCGGCATTGTCAGCTGTTAGGTTGGCCATGTCTTGTTCGTAGCTATCTTGGACGTGTTGGTCCCAGATGAATGTTCCGGGATTAAGGGCGTTGGGGCTTCCTTCGGGACGGTCCAGGATGATGTTGGTATCTTTGTTTGGTAGCCCGCCGAAGTCGAGGGTAGGGTAATGAGGTGGGCCGGGAGTGAGTTGATCGGGGTGCTACTGTCCGAGGTACTCTTTTAAGCTTTTGAGGCTGTGGACTCTGGGGTCCAGGTCGGTGCCTCGGACAATGTCTGTGCCATTCTCCACTTGAATAGATAGGCTGGCATGTTGAATAGGCAAGCTGCTGTTGTCGTACTCCATAGTGGATTCGAGGACTGCGTGGGCGACGTCCTCTAGAACTGTGAGCAGTTCTTCTTTGGTTTGAGCTGAGGATATTACTCGAACATTGATGCTGAGGGAGGCTAACTCGTTGGCCCGGGTGACGGTGGCTCCTCCTTCCGTAATACCGGGGACGGCCAGTACTGCCTCATCGATCTTTGCTGCTAGTGCGTTCTGTTCCTCTGCTGTGTACTGTTTGACGCAGCCGACAAGGCTTGCCGCTGTAAAGAGTGCAACTGCAATCCAGACAAGTCTTTTCATGTCTTTTCCTTATCTGCCGGTGCCGGATATGGGGATCCGCCATATTTGAGATGTTTGGCCGTCTGGGGTGAAGAATCTGTCTAGGTTGTTGTCGGTGACGAACTTATCGATTTGGGCGGCGTTGGTGGCTGTTAGGTTGGCCATATCTTGGCTGTAGCTACCTTGGAGGTGTTGGTCCCAGATGAATGCTCCGGGATTGAGAATGCTGGGGCTTCCTTCGGGACGGTCCAGGATGATATCGGTATCGGTGCTTGGTAGCCCGCCGAAGTCGAGGGTAGGGACGATATCGTAGCGGTGCTTGATGTCGAGGACGGGGATGGACGGGTCACGGTTGGCGGTGTCCATGGGGGCGCCGTAGCCGACGATGCCGGCGATTTCGTACTCGCTGGTGAACTCGTCATCCGTGGCGAGGTTGCTAACGATGATCCCGCCCTGGGAGTGGCCGGTTAGCAGGACCTCGGATCCCTCGGGGATGTTTTCTCGGATAGCCATCATGACCGCTTGGGCGTTTGTGGCTTCACTTCCCTCCGCGATTGCGTAAATATTTGCAGACCAGTTCCGTGCGGTACTCATATCAGTCCATCCTGCAGAGTTGAACAGATCCTCCTGAGTGCCAGGTACTGACACGATGTAGCGATTCACCCCATCGCCGCTTGGCGTCTTCTCAATCCGCACCGCACCCCGGTCAAGCGGATCAGGCTTTTCAATCTTATCGAACATTTCGTATGCGGCCATGGTGTTTTCGGTGAGTGAGACCATATTCGTGGTTGGATTGTTGCCAGTTGGTGCTATTTCTATGGGTCCTGCGTGCGGTTCGCCCTTGTCGAATAGTTTGAGATCTTGACCGGATATCACGTTTCCCCAGAAGCTTGTTCCTGTGCCTAGGATGAGTACTCCTGATGCTCCTATTTCAGCTGGGGTTGGGATGTCTTCTTCGGTGAATATCCTGCCGATTTGCCCGCCCATGATTCCCCACGCATCCCAGTGGCGATCTAAGGCAATGCCACCTGCGTCGATTCTAGCAGCGGTAAAGTTAATGGCCCAGTCGAGGCCTTGCTCCAGAAGGTTTAGTTGATTGTATAGAGGCCTTTTGGGTTTGTTGAATACGTCTGGGAGTTTCGTGCTTTCTTCTTCCTCCTCGTTGTCGTCGGTGGGGAGCATGCCGCCAGTAGCGGGATTGGTGAGTGTTAAATACAGGGTGGAGGCACCGGCGAAGTCGCCGGCCCCAAGCCAGGACGGCGACAAGCCGTACGGGTCCTGGAGGATCTGGTTATAGCCGTACAGATTGAGGACGGCATCCCAGGTGGTGGGCTGGAGTTTCCCAGCCCCCTGGAGTGCCGATTCGTTACAGCTGGGGGTCTGGGGCATGGGTGGCCCCCACGGGGTCAACCCTCCGCCGTCTAGGATCGATTCCGCCGATACCCCGGTCACTTCGAGAGCACTGGTTCTAGTCAGTTGCGCATAAATCGCGTTTGCGCAGGTCGCAGCCGCTGTAGTGAGCGACTCATACATGGCCGCGTAGCGCTCAAGGAAGGCCGTGTTTTTCGTGACAGCATCCAGATCGGTACGCCAATCGTCTCCGTAGTCCCCAGCCAGCACTTTGGTGCGGAACGCGGTTGCTTCCATCTCCAGATTCGACAACCCCGTCTTGATCGGGACCAGCGTGCGCGCATACTCCTCAATAGCCTCACCAGCCTTACTCAGGGCCTGTTTGAGCTCTTCAGATGCTGCCGCTGCCGGAGTCATCAACGCGTAGGCCTGCTCCGCCCCGGGGCCGACATACACCGCCGGCAAGCCGTTCCACGTAGAGACAATACTGTCCATATGAGAATCGACCGTGACGCCCATGGCGCGGAGATTCCCACCCGCTGTTTCAATGGTGTCCACGTTGATCTGCGATGCCTTACAGGGAAACCCCTCCGGGAACACCAACCCCTCACCACACTGAGGCTGTGTCATGAATTCACCATCCTTCCTGCGCTGCGACCTGCTCAAAAAACGTGAAATCCCCCGTCACGGCAGACGTCACCATCTGCGATTGGATGCTCGCGGCCATGTCCTCATTCCCCGCAGCACACGCCCGCGCCGCCAGCGCGACCCCATCAATCCCAGAAGTGGCGGTGTTGCAGATCGAGGTCAAATTCGCCCGCTGATCCTGCAACAACGTGTTAGTGGCCTTCAGCACCTCCCCCAACACATCCGGCCCCGAACCCAGTCCGGAAAAAATTGCCGTGAAGTCTCTATCCTCCAACGCCCCGTTCATCGATGCCTGGTCACTCCGCGCAGAATTAAGCAGACTCTCCAATCCTGAGGGCTCAATGCTCCACTGCGTCATCACACCACTCCTTTCTGGAATCGTTCGATCATTCCTGCACCGCCAGTTACCGCCCACCGAAACGCCGCCCCCAGATCCCCAGGCTGCACCTGCTGCCAGGACGGGGGCCGACCTCGCCCTACCCGAAACAACTGCTCGCCCGAAGCAAGAAAACACTCCATACCCACACCAACACGCTCCCCAACTGTCACCGTCTGTACCCACACGGTCATCGCCTCAGAGGACAGCACCTGTTTCACCTCCGCTGGCAGCCATATTCGATGCAGCACCTGCCTCAACGGCACATCAGGATGTTCCCGGGCGTATGCCGCCACCTCGGCGTGTGCCTGCTCGTCTAGCTTTACCGGGCGGATGTCCCGCCACGCAGTGGTTTTCGGATCAGCCCGCATCACCTTCAGCGGCGGCAACACCCGGCGAAGCACATCCCACGCCGCCCCATCCGTCACCGCCACCTCCAAGTCAGGATCAAACGCCACCCGCCGTCTGACACCATCCCTGACCTCCCCCATACGGCTGCGCTGCAGCACACACACGCTCAACGGTCCCGTCGCCAGCACCGCGTCGAACGCCACCTCGCCATAGGTAGAACACACCTGGAACACGTTCGTCGACGACGAGTACGCTTCCGCAACACCCCGCCACCACGCATCCAACCGGCCCGGCTCGGACGCGACGCCCACCCGAACTAGGTCATTCCACTCGACGGCGTCAAGCACCCCAGGGTCGTCGCGTTCCACCACGAGGCGTGCCGATTTCCAGGCCGTCGCTGGCGTCCGTATCGACCCTGGCCCGTCCCACCACCACAGCATCACCACAATCTAGTCTCCTAAGAACCAGCACGTCAGAGAATCGACCCAAAAGACGACAACTCCGTCTGGAGCAGTTGGCGGATTCGGGCGTTCCCCTAGCGTGGCGGTGTTGGTGCTTTCAGAGTTGGCAGTCGGGTCATCGCGGGCCCTGCATCGACCAAGAAATACGGGTCTGAGACGCCCAATCCCAAACTGCCTTCCTGCTGTCTAGTCCGTGAGCTCCTTGAGGTTCCCGATATCGCGCGCTCCGAGGCGTTCCGGCCTTTGCTTGACGACGGTGTGCAGGAGCCCATTGATGCTGAGGCCGATTTTCATCGTCGAGACCCCGGGCGGTTGCCGCGGAAGCCAAGAAGGTCAGGTCCACCGCTAGTCATTTCACGCATCTAGCCTTGCTGGGGGAGGAGTCCCTGGCGAGTGTCGAGGTGAATCCAGGAACGGCTGCTTGGGTAAGGACGATGCCCGACGTGGAAAACTGAGGTGGTCAAGACGCAGGGAACGGCTGCTTGGGCAAGGACGAAGCCATGGCCGCCCAGTGCCGGTGAATATGACCCAAAGACTATGGGCGAGGAGCCTCACCTAAAGTGAGCACGTGGGGTGGGTTGGTCTTTTCTTCACCTCTGACGTAGAGTTGACCCTCGGTCATGACGTGGTCATGGTCGATCGGACGAAGGGAATGGTTGCCATGAACTCCGTGCATCACCACCTGGACCGTCGCAGCCCATATGTCTTCGACATTATGGAGCTGGGGCGCCGCCCTGGGGCGATGAAGGAGGTCGTTGAGACTGTCCCCGCCCCGGCTGACCTCGGCTACGACGTGATCGCAGTGCCACAAGGCTCCGATGTTGACCTCAACCTCAAATTTGAGGCGGTCATCGAAGGGGTGTTGGTGACGGGAACAGCTGTCGCGGAGGTCCGCGGCGAATGCGCCCGCTGCCTAGAGGCGATGGAGGACGAACAATCCTTCGATCTGCAGGAACTGTACTTCTACCCCGGCAACGAGGTGGATGAGGAAGAGAGCCTCGTCATTGACGATGCGATTGACCTAGAAGAGGCCTTGCGGGATGCTGTGGTGCTGGACCTGCCGTTCACACCCCTGTGTGATCCTGACTGCCTGGGGCTATGCCAGGAGTGCGGATTCAACTTGAATGATGACCCAGACCATGGGCACGAAGTTCAAGTGGATGCCCGTTGGGAGAAACTCAAGGGGCTGAACACCGGCAGTACTAACTAAGACCTATAAGCCTTCCAAGGAGAAGATCGTGGCCGTTCCGAAGCGCAAGATGTCGCGCAGCAACACCCGTTCGCGTCGTGCGCAGTGGAAGACGTCCATCGTCCCCACCGTCACCTGTGTGAACCCCGCCTGCCGTGAGCAGCACCTCTCCCACACCGCCTGCCCCTCTTGCGGTCAGTACGGTGCTAAGGGCGCTCGCCGTCAGGTCGTCGAGGCCTGAGCAAGCTAGCAGAACTCCTTCAAGAGCTGGGTGTCCCGATGGGCACCCAGCTCTTCGAGCTTGCCTTCACCCACCGCAGTTTCGCCTTTGAGAACGGCAAGATTCCCAGCAATGAACGCCTGGAGTTCCTCGGCGACGCTGTGCTGCAGATCGTGGTGACCGAACACATCTTCCGTAGTTTCCCTAACCTCGCGGAGGGGCAGATGGCGAAGCTGCGCGCCTCGGTGGTGAGTGCCCATGCCCTCGCCGAGGTGGCTCGGGAACTGAATCTTGGCCCACTGATCAAACTGGGCCAAGGCGAAATCAACACCGGCGGCGCTGACAAGACCTCGATCTTGGCTGACACCTTGGAGGCTGTGATCGGTGCAGTTCATCTCAGCTCTGGCCCCGAGGTCGCCTCAGCTTTCATTCATCGGCTTCTCGACGAACGTATCGCAGCTAGCGAATTACGCGGCCACTACACCGATTTCAAGACCGCCCTTCAGGAATACTGCGCCCGCCAAGGCTATGAACCGCCCCGCTACGACATCATCGGGGAGGGCCCAGACCATATGCGGACCTTTACCGCTACCGCCATCGTTGACGGTCAACCAGTGGGACGGGGAGTGGCCCCGAGCAAGAAACGCGCCGAGCAGCTGGCGGCGCACGAGGCCTGCCAACAGCTGCTCGATCATGCCTGAGCTTCCTGAGGTTGAGGTGGTCCGTCGCGGCTTGGCAGACCATATCCTCGGCGCCACGATCACCGATGTTCAGGTCCTTCACCCCCGCCCGGTGCGTTCCCATCCGGTCGGGGCTGCGGCCTTCGCCCAGGACCTCACCGGACGTCGGATCGACGGGATCGCCCGGCGGGGCAAATATCTGTGGTGGCAACTAGCCGACGATGCCCTCGTGGCTCACCTGGGTATGAGTGGCCAATTCCGCATCAACCAACCCGACCAGGAATGGCTTCGCCATACCCGCGTGATATTCACCTTGGATGATGGATCCCAGGTGCGTTTCGTCGATCAGCGCATGTTCGGTGGCCTGGAACTCGTCCCCGGCGGAGCCGACTGCCCTGTGCCGCATATCGCCCTCGATCCCTTCGACCCGAGTTTCGATCCCGCAGCAGTCGCCCATAGGCTGCGTCGCCGTAGCAGCGGCATCAAACGTGCCCTGCTGGATCAGCGGCTAGTTTCTGGTATCGGCAATATCTACGCAGACGAGACCCTGTGGCGGGCAAAGCTTCACTACGACCATCCCGCTGATCGGCTCAGCCAGGCTCGGGCAGTGGCCACATTGAATCACGCCCGCGAGGTGATGACCGAAGCGCTGGCAGCTGGCGGCACCTCCTTCGATGCGCTCTATGTCAATGTTTCCGGCCAGTCAGGGTATTTTGATCGGGTCTTGGAAGCCTATGGCCGCCAAGATCAACCCTGCCGACGCTGCGCAACAGCCATGGTGCGGCAACGGTTCACTAACCGAAGCAGTTTCTTCTGCCCCCGCTGTCAGAAACTGCCCAAACCCTGAAAGACCCTCATGCCCCTACTTCGCGACCGCCTGGATTCCTCACCCGCTTGGGTGAAGCAACTGCTGCGCTTTGGCGTCGTCGGCGGGCTGGGTGTGTTCGTCAATATGGCGGTACTGATCGTGCTGGTGAAACTTCTGCCACTGCTGTGGCCCAGCGCCGGGATCGCCGAGGGGCAGGGAATCTGGTTGCCCATCCTGGGCACCGGCTACAACGTGCGCTGGTATCACGTCATGTCAGCCATCGCCTTCCTGGTGGCGAACCTCTTCAACTTCCAATTGAACCGGTGGTGGACCTTCGGCTCCCACAAGAGCGCAGGCTGGCTGGCTGAGTATTGGCCCTTCCTTACGGTGGGATTGATCTCCTTGGCCTGCGGTCAGGTGGTGATTACCGCACTGCTACATCCCTATTCGCCCATCGCTTTGCCCGCCACGATTTTCGACGGCTCCACCGGGCTTCGGAATCGGCAGTATTGGGCGAACCTTATCTCTATCGGCTGCACCATCCCGATCTCCTTTGTCGTCAACAAGTTCTGGACCTTCCGCTCCGTGCGCAGCCAGGAGGGCATCGCCTGACGTGTACCTCAAGCAGCTGGTTCTGCGTGGCTTCAAGTCCTTCGCCTCAGCCACCACCTTGGACTTCGAGCCGGGCATCACCTGTATCGTCGGCCCGAATGGTTCCGGCAAATCTAATGTCGTCGATGCCTTGAGCTGGGTGATGGGGGAGCAAGGCGCCAAATCGCTGCGCGGCGGCAAGATGGAGGATGTCATCTTCGCCGGCACCTCCAGCCGGGCTCCGCTCGGTCGCGCTGAGGTGCAGCTGACCATCGACAACTCCGATGGCGCCCTGCCCATCGACTACGCCGAGGTGACGATCACCCGAACCATGTTCCGCAGTGGCGGCTCCGAGTATGCCATCAATGGCGCCCCGGCACGGCTGCTGGATGTCACTGAGTTGCTCAGCGATTCGGGGATTGGCCGAGAAATGCATGTCATCGTCGGGCAGGGGCAACTCGACGCCATCCTGGCTGCCACCCCAGAGTCCCGGCGCGGATTCATCGAAGAAGCAGCCGGGGTGCTGAAACACCGCAAACGCAAGGAAAAGGCGCTGCGCAAGCTGGAGGGGATGAAGGGCAATCTTGACCGATTGCAGGACCTCATCGGTGAGCTGCAACGTCAACTCAAGCCCCTGGGACGGCAAGCCGAGGCTGCCCGGAAGGCTCAGCTAATCCAAGCCGAACTCCGCGATGCCAAGGCCCGGCTGTTGGCCGATGACCTAGAGCAGGCCAATGCTGCCCTGGCCGCTGATCTGGCCGACGAACAGGCAGCCCTGGCAGCCCAGGAACAGGCGAAGGCTGAGGCTGAACGCCTAGCCCGGGCCGAGGAGGAGGCAGAACTGCGGCTCCGTGATGCGGGTCGGATATTCGATGCCTGCCAGGAACAGTGGTATGTGCTCGCGGGGCTGAAAGAACGGATCGCCTCGACCGCCAGCGTGGCCGCTGAACGGATGAAAATGGGCCAAGCCCAACCCATGCTGGAGATCAGCTCCAAAGACCCAGAACAATTGGAGGCTGAGGCGGCCCGGGCTCGGGCTCGGGAAACCGAACTGCAACGCTCCTGCGATCAAGCCAAAACCCAACTAGAGCAGGCAACCCAGGCCAGAACCCAGGCCGAGGCAGAACATAACGCAGCCGAGCAGAGCTACGCTGCCCAATTGCGGGCTGTAGCCGACCGGAGGGAGGGATTGGCGCGGCTCAACGGTCAACTCGCCAGCATCCAGTCCCGATGCGAAGCCAGTCAGGGGGAGGAACAACGGTTGCTGGCAGGACGAGAGGCTGCCTTAGCCCGGGCCCAAGCTGCCGCTGAGCAATACCACCAGGCTGAGTGCTCACTGGCGGGCCTAGGAGATAACGAATCGCGCCTTGACCAGGCCTGGCAACAGGCGGAGCAGACCGTCGCGGAATACACCAGCCGGGTGCATGAATTGGAGGCTGTCGAGGCTGAGCTGGGGCGGGACCGGGCTAGTCTCAATGCCCGCTGCGAAGCCCTCAGGTTAGCCACCCAGCAACGCGACGGCTCGGCCGATTTAGAGTCGCAACCCCAGATCCTGGGTCGGCTGTTGGAGCTTATCCGGATCCAGCCTGGCTGGGAGCAAGCGGTGGCAGCAGCTCTGGGTCCCGTCGTTGATGCTGTGGTCGCTGAGGATCTTCCTGCTGCCTTAGCTGCCCTGGCTCACCTGGCGGAAGCTGAGCTGGGACGAGCCTGGGTAGTGGTAGCCGATGACACTCGTCAGCAGCTTCCGGAGCTGATCGATGCACCGGCTAGGGTGAGTTCAGCGCTAGCTGCGTTGCTAGGTGATGTGCATTTCGTCTCCTCCCGTGATGAAGCCTTGAGGGTGCTGACCCAGCAGCCACAGGCCATCGCGATCACTCGTGAGGGGGAGCGGATCTCCAAAGCTGTGGTGGAGGGTGGCTCAGCGGCCTCCCCCTCGGTGCTGACCCTCAATGCCCAACTAGTTGAGGCTGAAGAACAGCTGGCTGAGGTCACCGCAGGTCAGGATCGGCTTCGGTTTGACCTCAACCAGGCTCGTGAACAGTTGGCCCAGGCCCAACTTCAGCAGCAGACAGCACTGGCAGCATTGCATGAATCAGATGCCCAACTCACCGCAGTTACCGACGCCTTGGGTGCCCATCGGCAAGCTCAAGCAGCCGCCAATCGCGAGGCAGAACGGCTGGAGCAGGCCATAGTTGCTGCCCGTGAAACACAGGCCGGTCATCAGCAGAAACTCAGGGAGCTGCAAGCCCGGGTTGAGGCAGCCTCAGCAGATGAACTGGCCGAGCCAGACCCTAGCCAGCGCGATGCTCTTGCAGTTACCGCCCGGCTGACACGACAGCAGGAAATGGATGCTCGGTTGGCATTACGCACCGCCGAGGAACAAGCCCGAGCCATGGCAGGGCGTGCCGATGCCTTGTTGCGTTCAGCCGCGGCGGAGCGACGAAACCGGGCAAAGGCCCAGGCCAAGGCCGAGCAGCTGCGTCGCGAGGCGGAGGTGGCGCAGGCCGTCCACGAGGCTGCAACTCGGTTATTGGCCAGCTGCCAGCAGGTGCTGGAGCGGGCCGATCAGGAACGAGCCGCCGCCGAACAGGAACGTATCGCTGCCCAGCAGCACACCACAGCGACGCGAGAAGCTGCCCGAGCTGCCAATGCCCGCGTCGATGAGCTGCTGCGAGGGGCCCACCGTGATGAATTGGCTCGAATCGAGCATCGGATGCGGATCGAGCAGCTGGCCGAACGAAGCCTCACCGAGTTGGGACTGGAGGCTGAGACCCTGCTAGCTGACTACGGCACCGAGCTACTCGTGCCGGTCCTGACCCGGCCCGATGGCGAGGCGCTCACTGAAGATGACGAGGTCCCTGAGCCCCAACCCTATGATCGGGCCACCCAGGAGAAACGCCTTCGACGGGCTGAACGCGGGTTGAGCTTATTGGGCAAGATCAATCCACTGGCCTTGGAGGAATTCGAGGCCCTGCAAACCCGTCACGGTTTCCTAGCCGAACAACTAGCCGATCTCAAACGCACCCGAGAAGATCTGCTGGCCCTCATTGAGGATGTTGATGCCCGCGTTCAGGAGGTATTCCAAGCCGCCTATCGCGACGTAGAAGCCGCCTTCACCCAGGTATTTGAGCGGTTATTTCCTGGCGGCCAAGGCAAGCTGGTGCTGACCGATCCTGGTAATTGGCTGGAGACCGGGGTCGATGTTGAGGCCCGTCCCGCGGGTAAACAGGTCAAACGGCTTTCTCTGCTTTCAGGTGGTGAACGTTCCTTGGTGGCGGTGGCCTTCCTGGTGAGTTTATTTATCGCCCGGCCTAGCCCCTTCTACATTCTTGATGAGGTGGAGGCGGCCCTCGATGATGCGAATCTGGGACGGCTGTTAAGTATCTATGAGGAGCTGCGGGTCAACTCTCAGCTACTGGTGATCACCCATCAGAAACGGACCATGGAAATCGCCGACAGCCTCTATGGGGTCACTATGCGCGGTGATGGGATCTCGACGGTGGTGAGCCAGCGGCTGAACTGAGCTTAGGATGAAGGCGTGGATTGGATTTTCTGGACCATCGTCGCACTCGTAGGCGTCGCCCTGGTGGCGGCTGCGTTGATCATCACCTTTGGAAAGAAAGAGCTCCCGCCAGGGGAGCAGCCCAAGGAATTGGCCGGGCGCGAGGAGCCCGCTGAACCGCCAGCTACTGCCGAAGCCGTCGAGGAACAGGTTGAGGCAGTTGAGGAACAGGCCGAAGTGGCCGAACCTGCCGTTACTGAAGCCCCGGCGGTTGAACTTGAGGTGCCGGAGGAACCCCGCTCCAGGTTCGCCAGGCTACGTCGTCGGCTAGCGAGCAGCAATAATGTGCTTGCCCGAGCCCTGGGCGAGTTATTGAGCGTCGACCGGCTCGATGCTGAGGTGTGGGATGACTTCGAGGCCACCCTGATTGCCTCCGACCTGGGAGTGGGACCCACCACCGAATTGACTGAGGCCCTGCGCCGCGAACTGAGCGTGGATGGGGTCTCCGATCCGGCCAAGGCTAAGCAAGTGCTGCGTGCCGAATTATTGCGGCTAGTGGATCCCAGCCTGGATCGGAGCCTCAACCTTGAAGCCGCCCCCGGCGATCCAGCTGTGGTCATGGTGGTCGGCGTCAACGGCACCGGCAAGACCACCACCGTCGGCAAACTCGCCAGGGTGCTGGTGGCCGAGGGCCGGTCTGTGGTGCTGGGTGCCGCCGACACCTTCCGGGCTGCGGCTGCTGAGCAGCTTGGCACCTGGGGTGAGCGGGTCGGGGTAGCGACCGTGCGTGGCGCTGAAGGCGCCGATCCCGCATCGGTGGCCTTTGATGCCGTAGCTACCGGTAAGGCCAATGGGACTGATGTGGTGTTGGTCGATACCGCTGGTCGGCTCCACACCAAGGTGGGGCTCATGGACGAACTGGGCAAGGTCAAGCGGGTTATGGAAAAGCAGGCCCCCGTCAGCGAGGTCCTGCTGGTTCTTGATGCCACCACTGGCCAAAATGGCATGACCCAAGCCCGAGTCTTCGCGGAAGTGGTGGATGTCACCGGCATCGTCTTAACCAAGCTGGATGGCTCCGCCAAGGGCGGCATCGTCATCCAGGTACAGCGTGAACTGGGTGTACCTGTGAAACTGGTGGGGTTGGGCGAGGGCGTCGACGACCTCGCCCCATTCGACCCCGAGGGATTCGTTGCCGGGATCCTCGGCGAGTAGCGGCTACTCGACCCCGGGCGTCATGAGTCCGGGGTCGATCAGCCCCAGTTGAATGGCACGCACCAGGATCTGGGTGCGCGACTTCAGCCCCATCTTGTCTCCAATGTGGGAGAGGTACTGCTTCACCGAACCCTCGGAAACCAACATCTTCTCTGCGATCTGAGCATTAGTCATACCCTGACCCAGCCAAATCAGCACCTCCTTCTCCCTGCGGGCCAAGTTATAAGCCTGCGGGTTAGCAGCGCGTTTCTGTCCTGATAGCAGATCGGTTACCAGTTCTCGACGAACGGCTGGAGCCAGTGGCATCTCGCCGTCTCGGGCCTGTTGAATACCGGTCAACAGGGCGGGCCCACCACAGTCCTTTGTTAGATACCCAGCTGCTCCAGAGCGCAGTGCCGGAACCACATATTCCTGGGTCCCAAAGGTAGTCAACGCCACAATGCAGGCGCCTGGGTGTTTCTGCACGATCTCTCGAATTGCGTCGACGCCAGAGAGTTCGGGCATCTGCAGATCCATCAATACGACATCTGGTAGGAGTTCGGCATACCTCTCAATAGCCTCTCGGCCATTGCGAGCTTCGCCAACCACTTCGTGATCGTTGTGACGTTCTAAAAACATCCGGTAGGCCTCGCGGACCATCGGGTCATCGTCCACAACTAGAACGCGGCACAGTTCAGTCATGGGGCGAACTGTATTGCACAGAAGCCATGAAATGCCAAACATCCGTCGTAAATCTCGATCAACGGGCAGCTATGTGTCGTCTGTGAAGCAGTGTCGAAGGTTGGTGTCGGAATCCGATCGTTTGCCCAAGTGAGCAGCGTTGCTTCGCAGAAGTGCACGAACGGGTATTAACCGTGTAATATCAGAAACCTGTTTACGCCCAGAAACTAACCATCGTGATTCTCAGGAGTTACACATGAAGGTCCGTCTCGCGGCCGCCGCTTTGGCATTGGCCTCTGTTTTTACTGTTAGTGCTCTCCCGGCTAATGCCGTTGAGGCTCCTGCTGTTGCCCAGCAGTCCGCCGTTGTTGCCACCGAAGGTGACAGCACCTCGAACTTCTTCTGCTTCTTGCGGATTCGCATTTTCTGCCACCGGCTTTACCGCTAATTCGCTATTAGTGACAGCTGGTGAAAACTGCAACTAACCGAACCACCCAGCGCTCAGTCTCTCGTTTCATCGAGGTCGGGCGCTGGGTTGTTGTTGTCCTCATTATTGGCAATCTCGCGGTTAATCTCGCCCTTTCCATCATCCGTGAGGACCAGCCGCCCCAGGCCTTCGTGGCCCAGGTGGTTGAGGCAGCGGCCTGCACCATCATGTTGTGGAACCCGGCACTGGGTCTATTGCTAGGTATCGTGCCGCTCGCTATGACCCTAGCCTGGGGGGCTCTCGATGCCGAGGGCCTATTCATAGTGCTATCTACTGGGATAGTGGCCATCAAGGGACGACCCTGGCAAATCGGGGTGTATTTAGCACTGGGCATCGGTTTTGCCTGGCTGCGTTGGGGAACCTCGGTTCCCGATGTCACCGTTTATATCGTCACCATGCTGGGGGCCATGCTGGCTGGCCTCACCCTGCGTTATCTGCTGGCTAAGATGCGGCAGGGGGAGGCCCGACTGGAGGTATTGGCCCAAGATGCTGCCGATATTCGCTCTGCCGAACGGGTGCATTTGGCTGGGGAATTGCGTAGCGCCGTCAGTGAGAAGCTGGTTCAGGCTTGGCAGGCCCAGCAGGTCTCGACTGATTCTGATGTGGCTGGGCTGCAGGCTAGTTTAGAGGCGGTGCGGCTGGCCTGTGTGGATGCGGTGACTCGGGTGCGCGCCTTGGTGGGAATGCTGCGGGAGGATCCGGTGGCCAGTGGCTCCGATGAATCCATCGCCTATCCCACCGCCGACGAGGTAATCCGCAAGACGACAGCCGCGTTGGCCTCGCTGGGGTTGAGGGTGGATTTTCAGGCAGATGAGGCCCTCAATGATCACAATCTGGTGACCCAACTCACAGTTATCCGACTATTTGACTGGCTGCGGGAATCAGCTCCAGTGTTAAGGCCACGGACGATCACCATTCTGGCCTCGGGGGCTGCCGGGATGCATATCGATATCACGATGACCCGCGCTCAGGATTTGACTGCCGATGATCGGCTGGCGCTAGAACGCTTGATCGAGCGGGTCAAGGCGCTGGGGGGTAGCCTGCGGGTTCAAGCTAGCTCCAACCAGCACCACCTAGTGCTCACCCTGGGCGATCAGCTCTCTGAGAGCGAGCAGGACAGCCCCGATGCTGGGTGGCGTCGACTGTTCCTGCGCGGACTGTATTGGCTGCCAGCCGCCCTACTGATCACGATGGCGGTCTATACCGGAATGAGCCAAGACTTTGGCTGGCCACTGACCTGGGCGGTGTTGGCCTATGTCAGCGTGCTGCTGATGCACTGGCGGCCTTTGGTGGGGGCAGTGCCGGCCATCGCCTCGATTATCGGGATGGTGCTCACCCCGCAGATCACCCCGGTGGCTATGGTTGTCGTGGTGCTGGCTGGTACCTGGGAGGCCTCCCGGCTGCGCAACCGCCGCTGGATCCTGGCCCTAGGAGGAATAGCCCTAGCCGGAATGCTGACCCTGGGCATTATTGGGGGCAACTGGAATATCGAGCTCGGTATTGCCTTGGCTGTGTTGTTCTTTGGGCTCATTGGGTCGGTGACCATCCGGCAATTCCAGGTCGTGCAGATCGCCCAAACTGAACGGACCAGGGTGTTGATCGAGGCAGTCGATCGCGCCAGTGTTGAAGAACGCAACCTGCTAGCCCGAGAACTCCACGACGTCTTGGCTCATCACCTTTCGGTGATTCTGCTGCAATGCATGGCCTATGGTGAAAGTGAGGACATCGCTGAGTTGACCATGGTGATGGGGCGGATTGGTAAATCCCTCAAGAGCGCCGAGGATGAATTGGCCTTGCTGACCTCGGTGATGTCCAATGGCGAAAGTGACACCCAGGCGGCCCTGGTCCGTCCCACCAGCGTGGCTGCCCTCTTGCTGGAAACCCTGCAGGGGGAGGGCTTCCAAGCCTATATTGAGATCGACCCAGCCGCTGATGAGCTGCCAGCGATCACCCAACGCACCCTGACCCGCGTGATGCAGGAGGGGGTGACCAATATGTTGCGCTATGCCAAACGTGGCGGACAGTGCACCATCACCCTCACCGCCGAATCGGAGGAGGTAAACCTCCGAGTCACCAGCGAATTGCCAGACAATCGGCGAGGCTCACAACTATCACTGGGGCTGGGGCTAGCTGGAATTCGAGAACGGGTCGACCTATCTGGTGGCACCTTCGAGGCCGGTCCACAGCAGGGACTCTGGGTGGTGGCCATCGCCCTGCCATCAGGTGATCGAGAGGCCGAGAGCCTCGGTGGGGTGAGCGCCTACACCCTGGTCTAGTTGTATTCTTGGTCACCGCACCAGCGCCAACCGAAAGACCCAGAGCCTTGTTTGACACTCTTCAAGATCGCCTCGCCGATGTGTTCAAGTCGTTGCGTTCCAAGGGCCGCCTCACCAGCGCCGATATTGACGCCACGATGCGTGAGATCCGCATCGCGCTGCTAGAAGCCGATGTCAACCTCGCTGTGGTCAAGGAATTCATCGCCGCTATCAAACAGCGCTGCCTTGGCCTAGAGGTCAGCGGGGCACTCAACCCCTCGCAACAGATCATCAAGATCGTCAACGAGGAACTCATCGCCATTCTGGGCGGCCAGGCCCGCACCATCCGGTTTGCCAAAAAGCCTCCGACGGTGATCATGCTGGCTGGTTTGCAAGGTGCCGGTAAAACCACCCTGGCTGGCAAACTGGCCCACTGGCTTAAAGCTAACAAGCACAGCCCACTACTGGTCGCCTGCGATCTACAGCGTCCTAACGCGGTCAATCAGCTGCAAGTAATGGGCCAACGGGCTGGAGTCCATGTCTTCGCCCCCGAACCGGGCAATGGCGTTGGCGATCCGGTGGCTGTGGCCAAGGACGCGATCACCCATGCCGAACGTGGCCTCTATGACATCATCATCGTCGACACCGCCGGCCGGTTGGGTATCGATGAGGAACTGATGCGGCAGGCCGCCGATATCAAGGCCGCCGTACAACCCGATGAGGTCCTCTTCGTCGTCGATGCCATGATCGGGCAAGATGCGGTTAATACCGCCAAGGCCTTCAATGAGGGCATCGGCTTCGACGGCGTGGTTTTGACCAAACTCGATGGTGATGCCCGTGGCGGCGCAGCGCTATCGATTGCCCGGGTCATCGGCAAGCCCATCATGTTCGCCTCCAATGGCGAAGGGCTAAAGGACTTCGACGTCTTCCACCCAGACCGGATGGCCTCCCGCATCCTCGGTATGGGTGATGTGCTGACACTCATCGAGCAGGCCGAGCGAACCTTCGATGCCGAATCCTCCCGGAAGGCAGCCGAGAAACTCAGCGGTGGCAAGGGTCAGTTCGGGTTGCAGGATTTCCTGGGCCAAATGCAGCAGTTGCGCAAGATGGGCCCGCTCAGCAAGATCTTCGGAATGCTGCCCGGAGCTGGTCAGTTTAAAGACGCCATCAACGCCATCGATGAGAAGGAAGTTGACCGCATCGAGGCCATCATCAACTCCATGACTCCCGCTGAACGCGACGATGTCAGCATCCTCAACGGATCTCGCCGCGCCCGGATCGCGAAGGGTGCTGGGGTACAGGTTTCCGATGTCAATAATTTGGTCAACCGGTTCGTCGAGGCCCGCAAGATGATGGAGAAATTGGCAGGCGGAGCGATGCCTGGGATGCCCGGTGGATCGCGTCGCCAGACCAAGAAACAAACAGCCAAGGCCAGCAAACGCGCCAGCAAGGTCTCCGGCAATCCGGCCAAACGCAAACAGCAGGCCGCAGAACGTGCAGCCGGCGGGCAAGCCGCTGCGATTCCGCAAACCATGGATGAATTCCAGCTGCCACCCGAGGTGCAAAAGATGTTCGAGGCCCAGCAGTAAGCTGCCAGAGCCCCAACTCCATCGGCCTGTTGATGGCTGGCGGCTATCGTGCAGAAGATGTTCGCGGCCCATGGGTTATTTGCCAGGGCTGATTGCTTGATCGCGCCGCCGGTCGCTAGGGCGGATCGCGTTCCATCGACGATGTCGCGGGGAGCGCGCTAGATCGACGTGAAGGCTGTCGTGGTTGGTAGTGGGACTGTCGATACCGCGCGCTATCGAGTCATCATCGCGGGGATAGGCTAGCCCCCATGACTGCTGAGCCTCTCCACATTCATGGCATCTTCCTGCCCGAGACTGAACCTAGAGACTATTGGATCCTCGACGGGCTACTCACCAGCCAGCCTGTTGCTGGGGCAGTCACCTTGGCCAGGGACGCCTTCGTGGTTCCGGGGCTGGTTGATGCCCACTGCCATCTCGGGTTAGGTGTCGAAGGCCAGGTCAGCCGGGAGGAGACGCTGCGGCAGGCGCGCGCCGACCTGGCTGCCGGAACCATGCTGGTACGAGATGCCGGCTCTCCCAGCGATACCCGGTGGATTAACGACGATCCTTCCTTGCCCACACTGGTGCGCTCTGGCCGCCATATCGCCCGCACCCGCCGCTATATCCGGCATCTGGCCGTGGAGGTGGAGCCGGAGGATTTGCTGACCCAGGTGCGGCATGAGGCCCGCTCCGGCGACGGTTGGGTGAAACTGGTTGGCGACTGGATCGATCGCTCCACCGGAGACCTTGAACCCTCCTTCCCGGCCGATATTGCCGCCCAAGCCATCGCCGTAGCCCACGAGGAGGGGGCGCGGGTGACCGCACATTGCTTCGGTGAACAATCCGTAGCCGAACTCGTGGCTGCTGGAATCGACTGTATTGAACACGGCACCGGATTGACCGGCGAGGTCATCCAGCAGATGGCCTGCCAGGGCACTGCCTTGGTTCCCACCATGATCAATCTCAACCGTTTCCCACAATATGCTGAGCCCGGTCGTGAGAAATACCCCACCTTCGCCAACCACATGATGGACCTGTATGCCCGGCGACGCGAGACCATCGGTCATGCGATTGAGGCCGGAGTCAGTGTCTACTCCGGTACCGATGCGGGAACCGTCGTACCCCATGGTGAGATCCTCGCGGAGGTGGCTGAGCTGGCCAGCTTGGGTGGTCACGAATTCGCGGTGGCGGCCTCCAGCTGGGCGGCGCGTAGCTGGTTGCGGGCCGATGGTCTCACCGAAGGTGCTAGCGCAGATCTGATCGTCTGCGATCGTGACCCCCGGGTGGATGTCTCGGCACTGCGCACCCCGATTGTGAAGCTGCTGCGAGGGCGGGTCTGCTGACGGCTGGCGGGTTGTCAACCCCAACCAAGTTCGTGGAGTCGGTCCTCGTCGATGCCGTGGTAGTGGCCCAGCTCATGGATCAAGGTGATGACGATCTCTTCAAAGAGGTCCTCCTCGTCATGGCACATCCGAGTCAACGGCCCGCGGTAGAGCACGACCCGGTCAGGAAGCACTCCGAACCACTGGCTGTCACGCTCAGTCAGCGCCACACCTTGATAGATGCCCAAGGTCTCTGAACCATCCTCGGGTTCATCCTCGACGTGGAACACGAGATTGTCCAGGTCGGCTACCAATTCCTCGGGTAGTTCATCTAGGGCCTGCTCGACAAGAGCGAAGAATGCCTCCTCACTGATCTCCACGCAGGCAGCCTACAGCCCAGCAAATGCGGGGTGAATTAGTCGCGGGCGGGGGAAATCTGGCAGAATACTTCAGCACCTGTCGCTGGCGCCCTCTCACTCCGGCGAGCAAGGTTCATCCGGCAACCGGTTTTGCGTGCCCCACACGCGAAGCCCGTGGCCAATCCCTATCTCGTTTAGGTTCCAGACTTCGCAACAGGAGAATTGACACTTGGCTACCAAGATTCGGCTGAAGCGTCTCGGCAAGATTCGCTCCCCCCACTACCGCATCGTCGTGATGGATTCCCGCACCAAGCGTGACGGCAAGGCCATCGAAGAGATCGGCATCTACCACCCGAAGAATGATCCCTCCGTGATCCGCGTGGACTCGGAGCGGGCCCAGTACTGGCTGTCCGTGGGCGCCCAGCCGACTGAGGCCGTCGTCGCGCTGTTCAAGCGTTCCGGCGACTGGCAGAAGTTCACCGGCGACACCAGCCCGTCTGGGATCCTGCCGCAGCCTGAGCGTCGCGACCACGAGGCTGAATTCGCCAAGGCCCTGGCCGAGGACGGCAGCGCCGTGGCCCCGGCCATTCAGAAGGCGAAGAAGAAGGCTGATGAGGCTGCCGCCAAGGCCGCTGCTGAGGCCGAAGCCGAAGAGGCTGCCGAGCAGGAGGCCTGAGTCAGATGCTCGCCGAGGCATTGGAGCATCTCGTCGCGGGGATCGTGTCAAACCCTGACGACGTGGTGGTCCGCGATAAGGAATTACGTCGTGGCCGTTTGCTTGAGGTGCGCGTGAATCCCGAAGACATCGGCAAGGTCATCGGTCGGCAGGGACGCACCGCCAGTGCCCTGCGCACCGTTGTCGGTGCCTTGGCTGGCAATGAGCAGGTGCGCATCGATTTTGTCGATGTCGACCGGCCACGCCGACGCTGAGGGCAACTCCTTGACCGAGCAGGTTGAGGTCATCGTTGGTGTCGTGGGTAAGGCCCACGGCATCAAAGGTGAGGTCTTTATTGACGTTCGTACCGATGAGCCCGGACGCCGGTTCACCCCCGGCGCCGGGCTCTTGGCCTCTGGCGGCAAGACTGTGGTGCTGGATACGGTGAGGTGGCATCGCGGCAGGCTAGTGGCCAGATTCGTCGGTTTTCCTGACCGCACCGCCGTCGAAACTCTGAAAGGCCAGCAGCTCTTAGTGAAGGTGAGCGCCGACGAGCTCCCAAGCCAAGAAGAGGAATACTTCGATCGGCAGCTGGTGGGGCTACGAGTCTTGGACTCCACAGGGGCTCAGGTGGGAGTCATCGCCGAGGTGTTGCATCTGCCAGCCCAAGACTGCCTCGGTATTGATACTGCCGATGGCCGTCACCTCGTGCCCTTCGTGACAGCCTTAGTGCCGCGTGTGGACTTAGCTGCCGGGGAAATCCAGTTGGCTGAAGTGGGCGGTCTGCTAGGGGAGTCGCTGTGAGGATCGATGTCGTCACCATCTTTCCTGATTATCTCGCGCCGCTGCGACTATCCCTGGTTGGCAAGGCTATTGAATCTGAGCTGATCGATCTTGCGGTCCACGATCTTCGGCAGTGGACCCATGACCGTCACCACACCACCGACGACACCCCCTACGGTGGCGGAGCCGGTATGGTGATGAAGCCTGAGCCCTGGGGAGAAGCATTCGATGCCATGGAGCAGTTGCATTCTGCCCCCATGACAGTGATCGTTCCTACCCCCACCGGCCAGCTATTCACTCAGGAACTCGCCTACGAACTGGCCTCGCGCCAGCGTCTGGTATTCGCCTGCGGTCGTTATGAGGGTATTGATCAGCGGGTCCTGGATTACTGCGCCGATACCTATGAACTAATCGAGATCAGCCTGGGTGACTACGTCCTCAACGGTGGGGAAGTGGCGGTACTGGCGATCACCGAGGCCGTGGTGCGGCTGATTCCTGGGGTGATTGGCAATCCTGAATCATTAGTAGAGGAATCCCACGCCCTAGGACATCGGCTCCTGGAGTATCCCAATTACACCAAACCCGCGGTGTGGCGGGGACGTGAGGTGCCGCCGATTCTGCTGTCGGGACACCACGCAGCTATTGCAACCTGGCGTCGCGAACAGGCCGAAGAACGCACCAGAACCCGACGTCCAGAACTACTCGATGAGTCCTGATTTTCGCACCTATTAAGTAGCGTAAAATGCCGATTGGCAGCGGCTTTTAGCAGTTTTTGCGACGCGACGGCGCTAATTTGGCACCGGGGTGCAAAACCGGGACCGGGTAGGGCTAAAGTGACCTCGTGGCAACATCACTAACTACCCATCAACGAGCGCTGCGGTCGACGGTCGCCCGGAAGGCCCTGATGGCGGTCACCGGTTTGATCCTCATCGTCTTCTTGCTCGTTCACATGTACGGCAATCTCAAGATGTTCGTCGGCTATGAAGCCTTCGATCACTATGCTCACTGGCTCAAGGGGCAAACCTCTGATGGTGGCATCATGGCCCCGATCATGCCTGCTGGGCAGTTCATCTGGGTGTTTAGGGCTGCATTGCTGCTGGCCATTGTCCTGCACATTTGGTCGGCTGCAACCCTGTCAGCCCGGACCATCAAGGTGCGTGGCGATAAGTACCAGGTCAACAAGCGTCAGGCCCAGACCTACTCCTCACGAACCATGCGTTGGGGTGGCGTCATCATCGCGGTGTTCGTCATCTTCCACCTCATCCAGTTCACCATCGTGCCCGGCAGCACCGGCGGTCAGGCCGCTGAGCCGCACACTATGGTGCTAGCCAGCTTCAGCACCCCGTGGATCACGGCCTTCTACGCCGTTTCGATCCTGCTGGTGTGCATGCACATCCGACACGGCTTGTGGAGCGCCTTCGCGACGCTGGGCGGCAACCTGTCTGCCAAGTCCCGCGAATGGCTCAACATCATCGCCGTGATCGTGGCCGTGGTCCTGTACGTCGGTTTCATGGTCATGCCGCTGGCCGTCCAGTTCGGAATCCTGAAGTGAGTAGCACCATGACGACCACCTTTGATAGCACCAAGTACTGGGCCGAGGGCTCGGATATCGCCGACACCAAAGCCCCCAATGTCCCCATCGAGAAGGTCTGGCAGACCCGCCAGTTCGAGGCGAAGCTGGTTAACCCAGCCAACCGCCGCAAGCTGAGCGTCATCATCGTCGGCACCGGTTTGGCCGGTGGCGCCGCCGCAGCAACCCTGGGTGAGGCCGGCTACAACGTCCTCAACTTCTGCTACCAGGACAGCCCACGACGGGCCCACTCGATCGCAGCCCAGGGCGGTATCAACGCCGCCAAGAACTACCGCAACGACAATGACTCAACCTTCCGGTTGTTCTACGACACGGTTAAGGGCGGCGACTACCGCGCCCGTGAGACCAACGTCTACCGCCTGGCTGAGGTCAGCGCGAATATCATCGACCAGTGCGTGGCCCAAGGCGTTCCCTTCGCCCGTGAATACGGTGGCCTCCTGGACACCCGCTCCTTCGGTGGGGTGCAGGTCCAGCGCACCTTCTACGCCCGTGGCCAAACCGGGCAGCAGCTGCTGATCGGCTGCTACCAGCAGCTGGAGCGTCAGGTGCAGGCCGGGACCGTCAAGATGTACTCCCGCCACGAGATGATCGAACTGATCGTCGTCGACGGTCGCGCCCGCGGCATCGTGACCCGCAACATGGTCAATGGCAAGGTCGAAGCCTGGACCGCTGACGCGGTGGTACTGGCTACCGGTGGCTACGGCAACGTGTTCTTCCTGTCCACCAACGCCATGGGCTGCAATGTCACCGCCACCTGGCGGGCCCACCGCAAGGGCGCCTACTTCGGCAACCCCTGCTACACGCAAATCCACCCCACCTGCATCCCGGTCCACGGCGACACCCAGTCCAAGCTGACCCTGATGTCGGAGTCGCTGCGTAACGACGGCCGGATTTGGGTGCCGAAGAAGGCTGAGGACTGCGCCAAGGATCCCCGCCAGATCCCTGAAGAGGATCGCGACTACTACCTGGAGCGCATCTACCCGGCCTTCGGTAACCTGGTGCCCCGCGATATCGCATCGCGTCAGGCCAAGAACATGTGCGACGACGGTCGTGGTGTGGGCCCCGCGGTGGCTGAGAAGCAGCCGGATGGCTCCACCAAGCAGGTGCGTCGTGGCGTCTACCTCGACTTCTCCGATGCCATCAACCGGATGGGTAAGGATGCTGTCGAGAAGAAGTACGGCAACCTGTTCGACATGTACCAGCAGATCACCGGTGAGAACCCCTACGATGTGCCGATGCGCATCTACCCGGCGGTGCACTACACCATGGGTGGGCTGTGGGTGGACTACGACCTGCAAAGCTCCATCACCGGTCTTTATGTCACCGGCGAGGCTAACTTCTCCGACCATGGCGCAAACCGGCTGGGTGCTTCGGCGCTGATGCAGGGCTTGGCTGATGGCTACTTCGTCCTGCCCAACACCATCAACGACTACTTGGCTGGTGCTCCCTTCGAGAAGGTCACCCAGGACCACCCAGCCGTGGTTGAGGCCGTCGATTCCGCTAAGGCCCGCATCGACAAGCTGCTCAGCATCCAGGGCACCCGTTCGGTGGATTCCTTCCACAAGGAACTGGGCCAGATCATGTGGGAATACTGCGGCATGAACCGCACCGAGGAGGGCCTGATCAAGGCCATCGGCATGATCCGGAAACTCCGTGAGGAGTACTGGAGCAATGTGCGGGTCACCGGCAAGAACGAGGACTTCAACCAGGCCCTCGAACGCGCTGGTCGGGTCGCGGACTTCTTCGAACTGGGCGAGTTGATGTGTATCGACGCCCTGCATCGTCGCGAGTCCTGCGGCGGCCACTTCCGGGCCGAGTCCCAAACCGATGAAGGTGAGGCGCTGCGTCACGATGACGAGTTCCTCTATGTGGCTGCATGGGAATGGACGGGTGAAAACCAGCGTCCGATCCTGCATCGCGAGCCCCTGGTCTACAAGGCAATCGAACTGAAGCAACGGAGTTACAAGTGAAGCTCAAGCTGCGCATCTGGCGCCAAGACGGCCCCAACGCGGTGGGGCGTATGGTCGACTACGACCTGGACGGAGTGTCCGAGGACATGTCCTTCCTGGAGATGCTCGACCTCCTCAACGAGAACCTCACCAACGCGAACCAGGAGCCCGTGGCCTTCGACCACGACTGCCGTGAGGGTATCTGCGGTATGTGTGGTGTCGTGATCAACGGCGTCGCCCACGGCGGCTCCGCCACCACCACCTGTCAGCTGCATATGCGCTCTTTCGCAGACGGCGCGACCATCGAGATCGAGCCCTGGCGGGCTGGGGCCTTCCCCATCCTCAAGGACCTCGCTGTCGATCGCACCGCCTTCGACCGGATCGTCGCCTCAGGTGGGTATATCTCCTCCAATACCGGTTCGGCTCCCGACGCCCACGCCACCCCGGCACCCAAGCGCGAAGCCGATATCGCCTTCGACAACGCCACCTGCATTGGCTGTGGCGCCTGTGTGGCAGCCTGCCCGAATAGTTCGGCCATGCTGTTCACCTCGGCGAAGATCACCCACTTGGCGATGCTGCCCCAGGGCCAGCCCGAGCGTTACCGCCGGGTCAAGGCCATGGTCGCCCAGCACGACGAGGAGGGCTTCGGTAACTGCACCAACATTGGGGAATGCTCTGCGGTCTGTCCTAAGGGCATCCCGCTGGAGTCGATCTCCCAGTTGAACCGCGACCTCATCAAGTCCCTGTTTAAGGGAGATGGCAAGTAATTGCTGTGACTGAGCCACCCGCGCGGGGCGTCCGATACCGGGCGTCCCGCGTTGGCGTCTGAGGTCGTATTCACGTGACCCCGCCAGTACGTTTGGCGGGGGCGCTCCTCATGGGCGTCCCGCGTTGGCATCTGAGATCGTATTCACCCAGCAGCCATGGCATACTTAATCCCTGTTGCCCCACCGGGCAACCCACTCATCCCCGGCTCCTGCCACAGGGGGGTCGTCCGAAGATGAGGGGACAGCACTACCGCAGTGACCTGTGGCACTGACGAGGACGAGATGACCAATCCGTTAATCAAGGCCATTGACCAGGCCTCCCTGCGCACCGATATCCCAGAGTTCCGCCCTGGCGACTCGGTTCGGGTCCACGTGCGCGTTATTGAAGGTAACCGTTCCCGGGTTCAGGTGTTCGCCGGTGTGGTGATCGCCCGCAACGCATCTGGGGTGCAGGAGGCCTTCACCGTACGTAAGGTGAGCTTCGGGGTTGGTGTGGAGCGCACCTTCCCGATCAACAGCCCCATCATTGAGAAGATCGAGGTCGAGCGCCGCGGTGATGTCCGTCGCGCCAAGCTGTACTACCTGCGCGGTCTGCGCGGTAAGGCTGCCAAGATCAAGGAAAAGCGCTGATCAGCTGCCTTCGGTATGTGGCCCGCACGGGTAGGCTATGCCTGCGGTGCGGGCCGCATTGTTAATGAAAGGTGATCTCGTGAGCGAAGAGGAACCCACCACCACCGAGCAGAAGTCGTTGCTGCGTCGGATTCTTGGCGGGTTCGCCGAGATCGTCATCATCGTCGTCGGCGCTCTGGTCATCTCGATGACCCTGAAGACCTTCGTGGGCCAGATGTTCATCATCCCCAGCGGCTCCATGGAAAACACGCTGCGGGTCGGTGACCGGGTGCTGGTGTCTAAATTCGGCGGCTTCCAGCGTGGCGATGTCGTGGTATTCCAAGACCCGGCCGGATGGCTGGGAACAGTGCCGCCACAGCCCACCGGGATGGAGGCGACCTTGGAGTTCATCGGTGTGCTGCCGAACTCCGGGGTGGAATACCTGATTAAACGAGTGATCGGTACCGAAGGTGACCGGGTGGCTTGCTGCACTACGGAAGGGCAGGTCACGGTCAACGGTGTAGCCCTCGACGAGTCCGCCTACCTGTATTCCGAGAATGGCGTGCAGGTGGCTCCCTCCAGCGTCACCTTTGATGTTGTCGTTCCAGCCGGCCATATTTTCGTCATGGGGGATCATCGCAACGCCTCGGCCGATTCACGATGCCGGTTGCAGAGCGTCGGCGATGACGGTGTTACTGGGTCACCGGCCTTTGTTCCCAATAGCGATGTGGTTGGGGCTGCGGTGGCGATCGTGGCGCCACTGGATCGGCTAGCGACCTTCCGAGTGCCGCAAACCTTCGCCGCCATCCCTGACCCGGAGCAACCAGCCCCCAGCGAACCAACCATCATTGAGGCTCCACCGGGGTGTTGAACTACGAGGCCAGGCTGCGCGAGTTGGGGTTGGCCCCTGTAGCTGGGGCCGACGAGGCCGGTCGCGGTGCCTGTGCCGGTCCGCTGGTGGCGGCAGCGGTGATCTTGGACCCGCAGCGACCAATCGTCGGCCTTGACGATTCCAAAGCACTGACCCCGCGACGTCGCGAACAACTATGTGACCAGATCCTCACCGATGCGGCAGCGGTGGCCTGGGTGCGGGTAGAGCCTCCTGAATGCGATGCCCTGGGCATGCATGAGGCCGACCTGCAGGGGCTGCGACGCGCGGTGGCTCGCCTGGATCTTCGCCCTGGTTTCGTGCTGACTGATGGCTTCCCAGTGGCCGGTTTAGGGGTGCCAGGCCTAGGTATCTGGAAAGGGGACAAGGTCGCAGCCTGTGTCTCAGCGGCATCGATCGTGGCCAAGGTGCAACGGGACCGGTTGATGGTCGACTACGACACCACCTACCCCGGTTATGGTTTCGCCATACACAAGGGGTATTGCACGGCTGCGCATAAGCGAGCATTGGCCCAGCTAGGCCCCTGCGAGATTCACCGACTGAGCTACGCACCTGTGGCCGCAGCGGCTAAAGTTGGAGCACCATGAGCACAGAAGACCTGGAGCAATACGAGAGCAAACTCGAGCTTGACCTCTACCACGAATACAAAGATGTCGTGGGCATCTTCACCTATGCGGTGGAGACCGAACGTCGCTTCTACCTGTGCAATGCGGTGGACCTGAAGGTCCGCACCGAGGGGGGCGACGTGTACTACGAGGTTTCGATGCGGGATGCCTGGGTGTGGGATATGTACCGGCCCGCCCGATTCGTCAAATCCGCGAAGGTCCTGACCTTCCGGGATGTATCCATCGAGGAGATCGCACACTCCGATCTATCGGTACCCAACCACAACTAAGGCCGTCTCATCCCTTAACGGTAGCCGAGGAGCAGGGTGCCCTCACCCTCGCCGAGAATCGCCACCGTGATGTCTGGGGTGGATAGCAGCGAGATCGCGCGTCGCTGCTGCAGGGTCCAGTCTCCCAACTGTCGTGGCGACTCTGGGATGGCTGTCGCAGCCTGAGGAAGAGGGATCGTGAGCTTTCGACCATCCCGGTAGGTCACGACCACATCGGTGTCCGTGCGCCCGATGGTCGCGGTGGCCAGAGATCCGTCATCGGGGGTGAGGACTTGGCCCGAGCTGGGATCAAAGACCTGACCCACCTGGGGGAGGCTGGCATCGACCGTTGGGTTGCTGCCATCGGGATATGCCGGATTGAGGGCTAGGGTTCCTGAGGAGCGGGAGGCCAAGGCATTGATCCCGCCGATCTCACCCAGCGGTACCGCCCGAGGACTATCGGCTGCGGCCAAGTCATCCACCGGCACCGCTGCAGCTGCTTGGGAGGAGACCACACCCTTCTCGATGGTGACCTTCTCGGAATATCGCACTGCCCAGCCGGCTTCCACGACGAGTTGATAGGTGTTCGGATCGCGGGCCAACTGACCGATGGGGGTGGGGGATCTGGGGTCATCGTCGGGGATGATGCTGGCAGTCAAGTCCTGGGAGTTTTTGCCAGCCAGGATAAAGGTATGTTCCCCTGCGGTGCCGGTGTAGCCGGTGGCATCGGCCGGTTCGGTGGCCCACAGCTGAGAACCATCGCGCAGCGAGTAGGCGATACCACCATCCAAGACGGCTTGATTAGTCAGCTGCAGCTGGGCGCGATAGCTGGAGATGTGCTCCGCGACGGGTCTGCCAGTGGCTGTTTCAAGCACCACCGTCCAACTATCACCACGTATCTGATAGCTGGGACCCTCAGGCCACAAGGTATCGAGCGGGCCTTTCATGCGGATCGCCACGTATTGCTTGTCTGGGCTGGTCACCAGTACTGGATCGACCACCCCGATGGAGGTGTCATCGACGCTTTGATAGCGGGCACCTTGACGATGCCATCGCCA
>JBHAEB010000024.1:0-6194 GCA_041855345.1 Arachnia sp.
CCCCCGGAGCAAAGGAATGCGGCCCCCATCTACTCGCCTGGGGTATCGTCGCCGATTGACGCCTACAACGGCAAGCGATGCAGTCCTCGGGCTCTCACTACGCTGAGTACCCATGAAGATCTATGGCGAGGGCGTCTTCGACAATGAACGCGCTGACACAGTGGGGATTTCCTATATTGAGTTCTCTAAAGGGCAAATCGAGGAGAATATCGCGTGGCTAGCGGACACTAACGACACCTGTCAGTGTGTGCTCGGCTTTCTTCACATCCTGCTGGACATCGGCGAGCTGTTCCCAAACGATCTGACCAGCCGGGTGAAGCAGTCGGAGGTGGACCGCTGGAAAGATGTCTTCGATGCCTGGTATGAGCGCGTGAAGAAGAAGATTCCAACCACATACCGTGAGACCATCAGGTCGGATGCTGACCGGCTTTTCACCGATCTGCGAGCTAAAGCCACCAGCTTGGAATGGCTCTAACCTGACCCCGTCGCTGGCGATCTGCGGGTCTGCTGTCAGGGAATTCGTCGAGGAATCTCAATTTGTCCTGGTCTCGGCTGTCGTGGCGCGACGGGGCCTTATCCAGGGCGTCGATCAGCGGGCAGGCCACGACGCACGGGGCCGAGAATGACAAATCGGGGAGGCACCCAGTAGGCACCTCCCCGATTCAGCGGGACTCAGCTCACTTCTTTTCGGCGGCTTCCTCAGCCTTCTCGGCGGGAGCCTCCGCGGGCTCCTCGGCCTCTTCGGCTGGGGCCTCAGCTGCCTCTTCGGTTTCCTCAACCGCGGCGGGAGCTGCCTCAGCCTTCTTCTCCGCCTTGGGTGCGGCCTTCGTGGCAACCGGCTCAGTCACCAGTTCGATGACAGCCATGGGGGCGTTATCGCCCTTGCGGAAACCGATCTTGGTGATGCGGGTGCAACCACCGTCGCGGCCCTGCAGAGTTGGCGCGATCTCTTCGAACAGCTTGGCAACCACGTCCTTATTGGTGATGGACTTGAGCACCAGGCGACGGGCATGCAGATCACCGCGCTTGGCCTTAGAGATGAGCTTCTCCGCCAAGGGCTGAACCCGACGGGCCTTGGTTTCGGTGGTAGTGATCCGGCCGTGCTCGAACAGCTGGGTGGCCAGGTTGCGCAGGATGATGCGCTCGTGGGTGGGGGATCCGCCCAGGCGGGGTCCCTTAGTGGGCTTCGGCATTGTCTATTTCTTTCGGTCTCGCCCGAGCAGCGCTCGGTGTGGGTTCTCAGTACTGCTCGGTCTCGGCGTAGTCGTCGTCGGCTTCGGCGTCGACATCATCGCCGTGCTCCTCGTCATAGCGCTCGATCGCCTCCATCGGATCAAAACCTGGGGCGGCGTCGCGCAGCGACAGACCCAGATTGTGGAGGGTCACCTTCACTTCGAGAATGGACTTGGACCCGAAGTTGCGGATATCCAGCAGGTCCTCCTCGGAGCGGGCGACAAGTTCACCGACGGTGTGGATGCCCTCTCGCTTGAGGCAGTTGTAGGAACGAACCGACAGGTTCAGATCCTCCACAGGTAGGCTCAGCGACTCAGCGATCTGCTCATCCACCGGGGAGGGACCCATCTCGATGCCCTCAGCATTGACATTGAGTTCCCGGGCCAGCCCAAAGAGCTCAACCAAGGTTCGGCCTGCCGAGGCAACGGCATCGCGCGGGGCCATCGACGGCTTGGTTTCCACATCGACAATCAGACGATCGAAGTCGGTGCGCTGGGCCACACGGGTGGCCTCCACCTTGTAGCTGACCTTGAGCACCGGGGAGTAGATGGAGTCAACCGGAATCCGCCCAATCTCAGCGTCGGGGTCTTTGTTCAAGACGCTGGAGACGTAGCCTCGGCCACGTTCGACCACCAATTCCATCTCAAGCTTGCCGCCCTCGCTGAGGGTGGCGATGTGCAGCTCTGGGTTGTGGACCTCGACACCAGCGGGGGGCTGGATATCAGCCGCGGTCACCTCACCAGCGCCGGTCTTGCGCAGGTACATCACCACGGGCTCGTCCTCTTCGGAGGACAGCACCAGACCCTTGAGGTTCAAGATGATCTCAGTGACATCCTCGACGACGCCCTCCAGGGTGGAGAACTCGTGCTGGTTGCCTTCGATCTTGATGCTGGTGACAGCTGCGCCCGGAATGGACGACAGCAGGGTGCGGCGCATGGAGTTGCCGAGGGTGTAGCCGAAGCCCGGTTCGAGGGGTTCGATGATGAACCGCGAACGGTACTCGGAGACCACTTCTTCCGACAGGTTGGGACGCTGTGCGATGAGCATTGTGTTTCCTTTCCACGTCACCCGCTATTTGATGACGTGATTGTTGCTGCCAGAACCACTCCGGCAGCCTGCCGAGCATGGCTGGCCGATACTCATCGGCCAGCCATTGGGGTTACTTCGAGTAGAGCTCGACGATCATCTGCTCCTGCACGTCAATCACGATCTGCTCGCGGACAGGAAGCTGATGAACGAGGATGCGCATCCGGTTCGGACGGGCCTCTAGCCACGCCGGAACTGAACGCTCACCATGGGTCTCACGAGCCACCACCAGCGGGTGAAGGTTCATGGACTTCTCAGCCACATCGATAATGTCGTGTGCCTTCACTCGGTAGGAGGGGATGTTCACCTTCTTGCCGTTAACCAGGAAGTGGCCGTGCACCACGAGCTGGCGAGCCTGACGACGAGTAGCCGCGAAGCCAGCGCGGTAGACCACATTATCGAGACGGGATTCGAGGATCTGCAGCAGCGTGTCACCAGTCTTGCCGGGGTGGCGGTCAGCCTCCTCGTAGTAGCGACGAAACTGCTTCTCCAAGACGCCGTAGGCGAAACGTGCCTTCTGCTTCTCCTTGAGCTGCAGCGAGTACTCGGAGTCCTTGGTACGGCCACGGCCATGGACGCCGGGCGGGTAGGGGCGGCGCTCAAACGCCTTATCGTTGCCAACCAGGTCCGTCCCGAGACGACGGGACTTCTTGGTCATGGGGCCGGTATAACGAGCCATCGATTATCAGTCCTTTACTTCTCGGTGCTCAGACGCGACGACGCTTCGGTGGACGGCAGCCGTTGTGCGGCACCGGGGTCACATCGGAGATCGCTCCGACCTCGAGGCCCACGGTACCCAGCGAGCGGATCGCGGTCTCACGGCCCGAGCCTGGGCCCTTAACGAACACATCGACGCGCTTCATGCCGTGCTCCATGGCGCGACGGCCAGCGGCTTCTGCGGCCATCTGGGCGGCGAAGGGGGTCGACTTGCGGGAGCCTTTAAAGCCGACGGTGCCGGCGGAGGCCCAAGAAATCACAGCGCCGTTGGGATCTGTGATGGAAATGATCGTGTTATTGAAGGTGCTCTTGATATGAGCCTGTCCAGCCAGGACGTTCTTCTTCTCCTTGCGGCGCACCTTGGTCTTGGCGGCCTGCTTGCGGCTAGCGGTTGCCATCAGTAGTCAAATCTCCTGTCTCGCTCACCGCGCGGGTCAGCGTGCCTTCTTCTTGCCGGCCACGGCCTTCTTCTTGCCCTTACGGGTACGCGCATTGGTACGGGTGCGCTGGCCACGGACCGGGAGGCCACTGCGGTGACGACGGCCCTGGTAGTTACCGATCTCAACCTTGCGGCGAATGTCGGCGGCGATGCTACGACGAAGGTCACCTTCGATCTCGTAGTTGCCCTCGATGTGGTCACGCAGCGCGACGAGCTGCTCATCGTTCAGCTGGTGGACTCGGAGATCACCACTGATACCGGTGGCGGCGAGGGTTTCGGCGGCACGGGTCTTGCCGACGCCGAAGATGTAGGTGAGAGCGACCTCTAGGCGCTTGTCGCGCGGCAGGTCGACACCAACGAGGCGTGCCATAAGTTACCTTTCAAATCATTCAGTCCCAGTGGGCGTGCCCGTTCAGGTCGGGGACCGCGAAGGTGTGAGGCGTGTCGCGTCCCCTCCTGGCGTGCGAGGTTTGCCCTCGCGGCGGGGCCCCGGCCTTCGTCCGGGGGTAGGAAGTCACCAGCGGTGTTCTGATGGCCCTTGCGATCACGTTGCTGTTGAGTTGTCTGGCGGGATGGGCGACCTGCCCCGTTCCGCGATGCTCTGGGAGTTCCCAGCCGGGGCTTAGCCCTGGCGCTGCTTGTGGCGCGGGTTCTCGCAGATCACCATCACACGACCGTGCCGGCGGATAACCTTGCACTTGTCGCAGATCTTCTTGACGCTCGGCTGAACCTTCATTCGAGCAACCTTTTCAATCGGCGACTGGGTATCGATACCCAATCTGTGGTGGATGATTCGGCCTCTCATATCCGCTGTGACGTGCAGGCACGCAACAGTATCCGGGCAGAAAGGACCGACGACAAAGCCTACGCCACGCTCCCCAGATTCACCAACTCGACTCCGCGCTGCCGCCTCGGCCAGTGCGGAAACTTCTTCCACCGCCCCCAGCCACCCCATTCGTGGTCGCATCAGGCCACGGTCGAGTTTAGGTTTGGTTGACTCCTTGATAGGTAAGATGCACCGGCGCCACTCATCGACGCACCGGCTGGGAGGGACTAGTTAGCTCCCTGATTGGAGCGGTGAACTGGGGTGAAAGTGAAGGTATTGAGGAATTCCTGGGCTCTGATGCTGGCAGGTGCCGTGAAGAACTGCTCAGGATGGGCAACCTCCACGATGTGACCGGCGTCCATGAACACGACCCGATCTGCGATCGCTCGGGCGAAGGGCATCTCGTGGGTGACGATGAGCATGGTCATACCGTCGGCGGCCAGCTCCAACACCACGTCGAGGACCTCTCGAACGATCTCTGGGTCAAGCGACGCCGTGATCTCATCCAACAGCAGCATCTCGGGATGCATCATCAAAGCTCTCACGATGGCGACCCGCTGCTTCTGGCCACCGGATAGTTCCCGGGGGAAGGCCTTGGCCTTATCCGCCAGCCCAACCCGAGCCAGCAGCCGTTCAGCCTCAGGCTCTGTGGTTCGTCGTTGCCGACGCTGCACCAGCCGTGGCCCCAACAACAGATTGTCCATCACACTCAGGTGGGAGAACAGCTCATAGCTTTGGAACACCATCCCCACCCGTTGCCGGATCCGCGTCCAATCGCCAGCACCCTCGGTGATGGTCTCCCCATCCAATTCAATGCTGCCAGCTGTGATCTGCTCTAGGCCGTTGAGGCACCGCAGCAAGGTAGATTTTCCGCACCCAGAGGGACCCACGATCGCCAGCACCTCCCCCGATGCGACCTCTAGATCGATCCCGCGCAGGGCCTGGACACTGCCGTAGTTCTTCTCCAATCCGGTGATCCGCAGAATCGGTGTCATGTTGTGACCCACTTTCTCTCCAACCGTCGAGCCGCCCAGGAGATGGGGAAGCACAAGGCGAAGTACAAGATGAAGACGGTGCCATAGATCCACAGCGCACCATCGGGATAGTTGAAGCGGTTGGCATCGATGATCTGCTGCCCCACCTTGAGCACCTCCACCACCCCGATGAGCGCGACCAGCGGCGTGGTCATGATCATGCGATTGGTCAGATTGATGGTCGTGGGGATCAACCGTTGAACGGCCTGCGGTAACACCACGTGAATCTGGGTTTGTATGGGGCTTAGCCCCAGAGCCTGTGCGCTGGCGTACTGGTGCTTAGGGATGGATGTGATAGCTGAGCGCACCAAATCCCCCATCTCGGCGGTCCCCCACAGGGTGAACACCACAACTGCGGCGGCCCACCCATCCAGGTTGATTCCCAGATAGCGGGTCAGGTCGAAGAACACGAGAAAGAGCAGCACGATCTGCGGCATGATCCGCACCGCGACCAAGTAACTGCCGGTAAGCCACCGCACAACCAGATGTCGTGACGTCATGACAATCCCTAGCCCGATCCCCAGCACAATCGACAAGACCATAGCTAGCAAGGCGATCGAGGCGCTGACCCACAGCCCTTCCAGCAGCCGCACAATATTGCGGCCTTGGAATAACAACTCAATTCCCGAAAGCTGCATGACGCATCCTCCGTTCCACCACCCCAGCCCCAAGGCTCAACGGCAGCAGGATGATGAGATAACACACCACCAACAACAGCAACGCCTCTGAAGTTTGATAGGCCGATCCAATCTGCTCCTTAGCGGTGAATACCAGGTCGGGCAGCGCGATGATGCTCACCACCGAGGTTTCTTTCACCAGGAACACCACATTCGCGGTGATCCCCGGCATGCAGATCGCG
>JBHAEB010000025.1:0-19176 GCA_041855345.1 Arachnia sp.
CCCGCCACCTCATCAACCTGGCCTGGAACGGCATGGCCAACCTCAAATCCGATCCGAAACTACTGGTGGAAGTCCTCGACCGCCCCCGACAACCACGATCCAACCAGGATCCACGGTAAGCCCCACCAGCCCTCCAACCGTGGTTTGACCCCAGTAGCCAGAAACCACGGCATCCACCCCAGCCAGGGCCCACAGCGGCTGGATAACCGCCAACCAGATCGGATGATCGTAGCCCGCCACCTCATCAACCTGGCCTGGAACGGCATGGCCAACCTCAAATCCGATCCGAAACTACTGGTGGAAGTCCTCGACCGCCCCCGACAACCACGATCCAACCAGGATCCACGGTAAACCCCACCAATCCCTCCGACCGTGGCTTGACCCCAGTAGCCACGACCCAGCCAGAAGCCACAGCAGCGACTCCAGCCCTCCGACCTTGGTGCTATTCGCCCCAGGTGGTCACGACTCGGCCAGGGTCTGTGGGGTGGCCAGGAGTCGACGCAGTAGATCAGCCAGGCAGGCGCGATCCGCACTCGACCATTGGCTCAGCAGCGACTCCTCCAGCCTCACCAAGGCGACGAGAGCCTGATCGACGGCCTGGCGGCCCTCGTCGGTGAGTTCAACTACCGCAGCGCGACCATCGCTGGGGTCGGCGAAGCGGCTGACCAGCCCTCGGCTGCGGAGTCGATCGACCCGGTTGGTCATGGTCCCGGAGGTGACATGGGTGCGTTGCAGCAACTGGCCAGGGGACAACCGGTAGGGCTCCCCGGAACGGCGCAAGGCTGCGAGCACATCGAACTCCCACAGTTCAAGGCCATGGGCGGCGAATACCTGCTTGCGCTGCCCCTCCAACAACTCCGCTAACCGGTGGATTCTGGACCACACTCCCATTGGTGCAGTATCCAGGTCTGGACGTTCCCTCCCCCAGGCAGCCAGCATCTCATCGACCTCATCCATGATTCACCTCCACTACCTGAGCTCCAGGAACTGGGCCATGGGCCTGGACGACTGAACGCACCAGCGGTGAGGCCGCCAACCTTTCAGCGACGAGTTCCGCCTGGGCAGGCTCGGCACTCAGGAAGGCGCAGGTTGGGCCGGAGCCACTGACCACAGCCCCATCGGCGCCAGCGCCCCGTCCGAGTCGCAATACCTGTTTCAATTCCGGTTTTAGGGTCTTGGCTGGGGCTTCGAGATCGTTACTCAGCAACGCCCCTACACCTGCCACATCCCCCTCGGCCAGTGCCGTCAACAGCTCGGGCGCGACCTGAACCGGCCCGGGGGTCGCGGTTGCATCGAAGCGCCTAAATACTGCGGGGGTGGATAATCCGCCGTGGCTGATCGCTAGGGTCCAGTGGTATTGCCCAGCGCACGGGATGGGCTCGATGACATCGCCATATCGGGTGCCGATAGCGGTACCGCCATGGAGCAGAAATGGCACATCGGCCCCCAGTTGGGCGGCCAGTTCAGCCAACTCGGCGCGTCCCAGCCCGGCCTGCCAGAGTTCGTTAAGGGCCACCAGTGCAGCGGCAGCATCGGCGGACCCTCCTGCCATCCCACCGGCGACCGGAATCTGTTTGGTCACATGCATCTCGGCACCGGCGTCACGCAGCCCGCAGGTTTTCACCAATAACCGGGCCGCTCGGGTAACAAGGTTCGTCTCGTCAGTGGGTAAAAAGGATGCCCCTTCGCCAGAGAAATTCAGCCACATCTGGCCCGGTGGTGCGGGCTGGGCGACCAATTCGTCGGTCACTGAGACAGCTTGAAATACCGTAGCCAGCGGGTGGTAGCCGCGCTCATCTGGGGGACCCACCGCCAACGCCAGGTTCACCTTTCCCGGTACCTGAACCCTCACCTCAGCCATCGTTAACCACCTCCGCTGGAAGCTGTGCGGCGATGGCCGCCAGGGAGGCAATATCGAGCACCTCACCACGGGCTTGGGGATCCACCCCTGCCGCCGCAATCGCTGAGGCTGCGGCTGCTGACCCACCAAAAAGCCCAGCCAAGGCCGAGCGAAGCATCTTGCGACGGGTCACAAAGGCCGCATCAATGACCCGAAATACCTGTTCCCGTGGAACTGAGGTGGTGGGAGGGTCTCGGCGTTCCATCCGCACTAAACCCGAATCCACATTCGGCACCGGCCAAAACACCTTGGGCGGTACCGTGCCGACCCGACGAGCTGAGGACCACCACGCAAGCTTGGCTGACGGCACCCCGTAGATCTTGCTGCCGGGCATGGCGGCCAGTCGGTCGGCCACCTCAAGCTGCACCATGACCAGACCCCGCTGCCAGCTGGGGAATGCTTCCAGAAGATGTAACAACACCGGAACCGACACGTTATAGGGCAGATTCGCCACCAAGGCTGTGGGTGGTGGACCAGGAAGGGATGTGATCTCCATCGCATCTGCGGTAACGATATGCAGCTTGGCGACAGCCTCGGCTCCCATTCGCTGGGCTACCGTGACCGCCAATCTGTCAGCTAGCCGCTGATCGATCTCTACGACGATGACCGCTCGGGCCACCTCCAATAGGCCAAGAGTCAGTGATCCAAGCCCCGGGCCGATCTCCAACACCACATCCTCAGACCCGATCTCGGATAGCCCGACGATACGTCGCACGGTATTGGGATCGATCACGAAGTTCTGGCCCCGCGCCTTGCTGGGGCGCAGATCCAGTTCGGCGGCAATGGCTCTGACCGAATGAGGGTCCAGCAGACCCAGTTCAGGCATGGCTCCCCCAGCTGGTGTGGTACGCGGCTTCGGTGTTGGCAGTGAGCTGCCGACAGAACTCGTCGAGGTCCTGGGCAAGCAGTTCAGCCAGGAACCGCACCGTGTGGGGTAACAGATAGGGGGCGTTGGGTTTTCCCCGATGGGGCATCGGGGTCAGATACGGCGCGTCTGTTTCCACCAGGATCCGGTCCAGTGGTGTCGCCTTGGCGGCCTCCCGGAGGCCGTCGTTGGCCTTGAAGGTGACCGTGCCGGGGAAGGACAGCCAGTAGCCCCGGCGGACGCATTCCCTGGCGAAATCCACGTCGCCAGAGAAGCAGTGCATGACCACCCGCTCGGGAAGATCGGTCCAACTATCCATCGTCGCCAGGATGTCGTCGTGGGCGTCGCGGTCGTGGATCACCAAGGTCAACTGCTGCCGGGCCGCTAAATCGATGTGCTGTAGAAAAGACAGCTGCTGCCCGGAGCGGCCCTGATCATCTCGGGTGCGGTAGTAGTCCAATCCGGTCTCGCCGATAGCCACCACCCCTGGCTGCTGGGCCAATGCTTCCAACTCCACCATGGCCTCATCGATGGCGGCACAGCCTGCTCGCGCATAGAGCCGGGCAGCATCGTTGGGATGCAGCGCTACGGCGGCCCGCACTCGCGGATCACGTGCCGCGTTCGCGACGGCTTGTCGTGAGGAGGCGACGTCGCATCCGACATCGACCACGCCAAGTACCCCGACCGCCGAGGCCTTAGCCAATGACTCGTCGATACCCAAACCGGAATACTCAGCCGTCGAATCCAGATGGGTGTGATTGTCGATGACATGCGTGGCAAGCATGTCAGGAGCAGCTGGCAGGGAGCTCACGTTGCCTCATTCCTGGCCGCGAGAGCAGCCTCGTACAGATCCTTTCGGGGCACGCCCAGAAGGTCAGCGATGGTACGCACCGCCTGAGATAGTTTCTCACCCTCCGCGATACGAGCAGTCACCATGGCCAAGGCCTCATCTTGACCTGCTGTTACCGGTTCGGCACCAGCCACCACGACGGTGACCTCGCCACGGATCCCGTGGTCGGCCCATTGAGCGAGTTCAGTCAACCGGCCACGCACCACTTCCTCATGGGGTTTGGTCAATTCTCGGCACACCACACCCCGACGATCCGGCCCGAAGGCTGAGATCGCATCGGCGAGCCACTCTGCGAGCCGGTGCGGGGCCTCAAAGAAGACCATGGTTCGCTCCTCCGTGGCCAGGGCGACCAGCCGGGAACGTCGCTCCCCTGATTTGCGCGGCAGGAAACCTTCGAAACAGAACCGATCACAGGGTAGGCCGGAGACAGCCAAGGCCGTCGGTACGGCAGAGGGCCCTGGGATCGCGGTCACTGGGAGGTCCCGCTCGATGCAGGCAATCACCAGTCGATATCCCGGGTCACTAACTGAAGGCATGCCAGCATCGGTGACCACGACCACAACGCTGCCAGCGGCAACCGCATCAGCCAGTTCTGCTGTTCGGGAGGCCTCATTGCCCTCGAAATAGGACACCACTGAGGCATTCACCCTAAGGTCAAGGCGCCGGGCCAGGGTTGCGAACTTTCGGGTGTCCTCGGCAGCGATCACATCGGCTTGGCGGAGAGCTTCACGCAGGGCCTGGCTGGCATGGGTATGGGACCCGATGGGGGTCGCCGCTAGGACGAGTCGGCCTGCGGAGATGGTGTCCATAGTCGCAAGCTTAGTAAGACCAGGCCGCTCAGCCCGGCACCTGCTTCGCCACGGATCGGTCACTACCGGGTTGGTTTGGCCAGGACGAAGCAATGAAGCCAGACATCACGATTGCCCCAACTGGCGTGTTGGCCGGCTCACAGACCACCAGCCGCCATAGCGCAGACTGACTTCACCGACCACCAGGACGAGCCGTTGAATGTGCCCAATATCGCCGACTGAGTCCGTCCAAGATCACCATTCACATCGTGTTGCGACCTTAGCAGTTACTCAGATGACCATAGACTTGCCCGGTGATCACCACTATCCAGGCGCTACGTGACGGCCAGTTACGCGACCGTAGGGCAGGCTGGGTAGCGGCCGCGACGCTGGCGCTGCTCGCCTTTGGGCTTCGCATCTACAACCTTGGCTTCCCCAAATCCATCGTCTTCGACGAAACCTACTACGCCAAGGAAGCCTGGGGATTACTCCATTCCGGCTATGAGCGTGCCTGGCAGAACAATGACACCTACGGCACCAACGACAAGATCGCGGCAGGGGATCTGAGCGGTTTCCTCGAAGACCCCGCTGTCGTGGTTCATCCACCCCTAGGCAAGTGGCTGATCGCCCTAGGCGAGTGGATGTTCGGGATGAACTCCTTCGGTTGGCGGTTCATGTCCTGTGTTTTCGGCGCCGCCTTGGTCTTCCTCACCGTCCGGCTGGCACGTCGGCTATCCCGCAGCACCCTGGTTGGTGTCATCGCAGGAATCCTCATCACCTTTGATGGCTTGGCCTTCACCATGAGCCGGATCGCGCTACTGGATATCTTCCAGGCGGTATTCGTACTGGCGGCAGTGGCGGCCCTGGTGGCAGACCGTGACTGGTTCCGGGGCAAACTCGCCGATTATCTGGAACAACACAACCTGATCAACTTGGCTGGCCAGTACGGGCCAAAACTGTGGTGGCGACCTTGGCGCCTCACCGCCGGACTGCTATTTGGTTTGGCCTGCTCGGTGAAATGGAATTCGCTGTATGTGATGGCGGTCTTTGGGATCGTCACGGTGGCCTGGGATATCAGCGGCAGGTGGTTGGCGGGCGCAGGCAAACGGGTCCAGCTGACCCGGGTCAGCTTGGCTCCAGTAATCACCGTCATGGGTTGTGCTGCGGTGATCCTCAGCGTCAAGATCGGTCCCCTACTGGGTGTTGTCCTCGTCGGCGGGATTGGCGGGCTAATGCTCTATGCGCATCGGCTCGGGTTGTGGGCTTCGTTGCGACGGGAGGCGCCGCTGGCATTCTGCTACACCGTCATCGCGGCCATTCCGGTGTATCTGGCCAGTTGGAGTGGCTGGTTGCTAACCACCGGTGGCTACTACCGCGACTGGGGCTGGAAGAACCCTGAGGATCCGGTGGTGAAGCTGCTGGGTGCTCCGCTGGGAGCATTGTGGGCCTATCACAAATACGCCTACGACTTCCATACCGGCCCCGGCATGATGGAAGATGCAACCCACCCCTATGAAGCCCATCCGGCGGGATGGTTATTCATGGTGCGCCCCATCGGTATCGACGCCCAAAATGACATTCAGCCGGGCACGGAGGGCTGCCAAGCTGTGGGCACCACCTGTCTCAGAGTCATCTCCGGTATCGGCACTCCTGTGCTCTGGTGGCTGGCCTTCGCCGCGCTGATCGCAGGCCTGTGGTGGTGGCTGGGACGACGGGATTGGCGCTTCGCCGTACCGGTGCTGGGGGTGATGGCGGTGTGGCTGCCGTGGTTCCAATACTCAGGGCGTCCGTTGTTCTTCTTCTACGCCATCGTGTTGCTGCCCTTCTATGTCATCGGATTGGCGATGGCCATGGGTCGGCTCTTAGGCCCAGCCCACCACCCAAGACGACGCGACCGCGCGATGGCGATCGGCATCGCAGTGGCCTTGGTAGTGCTGCACTTCGCCTTCATCTACCCAATCCTCACCGACGCCCTGCTCACCCGCCCCGAGTGGTTGGCGCGGATGTGGTTTGGGACCTGGATTTAGCCCTCAGCTTTTCCGTCGTCGGCTAAACAGTCGGGAGACCCCAGCTCGCAGCTTTGACTCCCAGGGCAGGGCCACGGCACCAGCCGCATCATGGCCCAGCAGCAGCGAGGCGAGATAGCAGCCGGATGCTGTGCCATTCATCAACTCGCCGCGCCCGTTGCCGCGGGTGTAGAAGCCGCCGGGAATAGCCGATGCGCCCACGATCGGACGGCCATGGTCGCTGGGATCGATCACCAGATGGCCAGGGAGGATGTCGCTGGCGCCCAGTTCTGCCCGCGCCCAGTTGGCTAGCGCCCCAGTAGCGGAGGACAGCTGAGATCGGGTGCACTTTGGCCCCAGCAACAGCACCTGGTCACCCGCCGGACGGATCAGCCACACCGGCGGGGTGGAATGAAGGGTCGCGTGGTCTGGGGGTTCGGCTCCCCCGACCCGCAGGGTTGGCACATATTGCGGCTGCCCCATCCCAGCCAACGCCCCCCAGGGGGTGACGCCCAGAGTGTCGATGACGGCATGGCCGTGAACGACGTCGAGTTCATGGCGCCAGGCGGTGTTAGGTCGATAGACCACCTTGGTGATGCCGTCGAGACGACGAATATGGGTGACAGTCACATCATTGATCAGCCTGGCTCCAGCGGCATCCGCCTGGGCCGTCAAGGTGGCAGCGTACTCGCCTGGGTCTATCAGCAGGCATTGCGATCCCAGCCCCGCCGTCGCTCGGGTACGGGTGGCCCCCGGCAGTAGCCACGCCTGGGCTCCTGCGGTTGTCATCACCTCAAGGATGTGGCCGAGTTCGCGTTCCAAGGCCACCCCTAAGGAGTGGTCGTGTAACTCGGTTTCCGTCAGGTCCAGGCCCCCGGCAGCTGCCACGGTACGGATTTCCTCAAGCCCAGCAAGATTACGACGCACATGTTCCCCGGCAGCGCCGTCGCCATAAACCGCAGCCATTCTGGCGACGGTACTGGCGTGGGCGCATGCCGCCACCCCATGCCCGATGGTGGCGCTGGCCAGCGGCGGGTTGGGGTCGAGCACCACGGCCGCATAGCCATGGCTAGCCAATCGCCGGGCCGCACTCAACCCAGCGATGCTTGCCCCGAGAACTACGACGTCCCACACCATGGCCCCAGACTATCCCTCGCCATAGATCCCAGTAGCGGACCCTCACAAAGCCGGGCACCCAGGTGGTGGGTCGTCGAAATCCGGGCTGACCAGAGATCCGAGGGCTCAGACCTTCAGGATGCGGTATCGGGTACGGACAAGCCGTGCGGATATGCGCAGGTGGCAGTAGCATTCCCGCGACGAAAGGATGGGAATGTTTGGCTGGCGCCTACACAACAACGGAGTCTTGGAACCGGGGGCGGTTGTCGCCCCCACAGAGCGGCTGGGGTGGGGCCGCACCATTGGGCTAGGAGCCCAGCACGTCGTGGCGATGTTCGGCGCCACCTTCGTGTTCCCACTCCTGATGGGCCTCAACCCGCAGCTCGCGGTGATGATGAGCGGGGTCGCCACACTGGTGTTCCTGGTCGTGGTGAAACACCGAGTGCCAAGCTATCTCGGCTCCTCGGCCTCCTTCGTCGGTGTCGCCACCGCCATCTACTCGGCCGGGGGTAACCCAGCTGAACTCACCGGTGCCCTCTTCGTTGTCGGCCTCACCTTGTTCATGGTGGGTTTGATCATTCACTTCGCGGGTGCCCGGATCATTCACCGCGCGTTGCCGCCGGTGGTGACCGGAGCGGTGGTCATGCTCATTGGGTTTAACCTGGCCCCGGTGGTCGCTGGTGTGTATTGGCCCCAGGATCCGTGGCTGGCCTTCATCGTCATGCTGGTGGTGATCTCCCTCAGCGTTGGGCTGCGAGGTTTCCTGGGACGGATCGCGATCTTCTTGTCGCTGGTCATCGGCTATGTGCTGAGCTGGGTCTTTGATCTGGTCTTCGGCCCAAAGCAGTCTGTGGCTGAGGACGGCACCGTCACCGAAACTCTGCGCGTCGACTGGTCTGGGGT
Organism: Arachnia sp.; assembly: GCA_041855345.1. GTDB lineage: Bacteria > Actinomycetota > Actinomycetes > Propionibacteriales > Propionibacteriaceae > Arachnia. The sequence continues at coordinate 8,429 of JBHAEB010000025.1, forward strand.
GGCTAGTGCCGATTGGTTCGGATTGCCGCCTGTGACTGACCTGACCAATTGGAGTTTCGGTGCCGCCAACAATGTGGTGGGCTTCCATCTGCCGCAGTTCTCGCTGAGCGCCATCATCATCGCGCTGCCCGTGGTCATCGCGCTCATCGCCGAGAACACGGGTCACGTCAAGGCTGTGGCCGAAATGACTGGTGAAGACCTCGATCCGATGATGGGCCGGGCCATCGCCGCCGATGGTGCCGGATCGATGGTGGCCACTGTCGTGGGTGCTGGCCCCACCACCACCTATGCCGAAAATATCGGTGTCATGGCCGCTACCCGCGTCTACTCCACCGCCGCCTATGTGGTGGCTGCTCTCGTGGCCATCTTGTTCGGGTTGTCTCCGAAGTTCGGTGCGGTCATCTCTGCGACCCCCGGTGCTGTGCTCGGCGGTATCTGCGTGGTGCTCTACGGCATGATCGGTCTGCTGGGCGCGAAGATCTGGAAGGAGAATCGCATCGACTTCGGCAACCCCATCAACCTGATCCCCGCAGCCGCAGGCATCATCATCGGTATCGGTGATGTGAAACTTCCCATCGGGGAGAATTTCACCCTCGGTGGTATCGCTTTGGGAACCATCGTGACGGTTGGTGTCTACCACATTGCCCGGGCTATCGCGCCCCGGGAGCTTCGAGAAGCTGCCGATGGTGCATCCCTGATCTACGACGCTCCTGGTATCTACACAGATGAGGACGCGGACGAGCCTCCTGCCAAGCAGCGGTAGATTACGGACATGACGTCGCTGATCCACGCAAACGACGCCGGGTTCTTCGGGGACCACGGTGGCCGATTCCTCCCCCCACAGCTTGAGGCTCCTATAGCGGAAGTAGCCGCCGCCTATGCCGAGGCCCGCCAGGACCCCCAATTCCAGGCCGATTACGAGGCATTGTTGGCTGACTATGTGGGGCGGCCGTCGCCGCTTTTCCTAGCCCAGGGACTGACCAGCCACCTGGGCGGAGCGAGGATCTACCTCAAGCGCGAGGATCTCAACCACACGGGCGCCCACAAAATCAACCACTGCCTGGGTGAGGGGCTCTTGGCCAAGCGCATGGGTAAGAAGAAGCTCATCGCGGAGACTGGTGCCGGGCAGCACGGCGTCGCCCTGGCCACTGCTGCTGCCCTACTGGGGCTGGAATGTGAGATCCACATGGGTGCGATCGACGTGGCCAAACAGCACCCGAACGTGGTGCGCATGGAACTCCTCGGTGCGAAGGTCGTGGCCGTCGAGACTGGCGGGCGCAGCCTCAAGGAGGCTGTGGACTCGGCCTTCGGGGTTTTCGCCACCGACTACGCCGATACCTTCTTCGCCATCGGTTCCGTGGTTGGCCCGGACCCCTACCCGTCGATGGTGCGTGATTTCCAGGCCATTGTGGGTCGTGAGGCCCGCCGCCAAGTCTTGGAGAAGGAGGGGCGGCTGCCCGATGTTCTCATCGGAGCCGTCGGTGGCGGCTCTAATGCCCTCGGCCTGTTCACCGCCTTCCTAGAGGACGAGGAGGTGCGGATGTTCGGGGTAGAACCCGCTGGCAAGAACCTGGATGTGGTGGGTGAGCACGCCGCCACCATGACCCTGGGAACCCCCGGCATGCTTCACGGGATGAAGACCTTGCTATTGCAAGACGAGCATGGTCAGCCCACAGCGGTGCATTCCATCGCGTCGGGCCTGGACTACCCCGGTGTCGGCCCGCAGCATGCCTTCCTCAAGGACATGGGTCGGGTGGAGTATGTGACCGCATCTGATGCAGAGACCCTAGAGGCCTTCCAGTTGTTGTGCCGTACCGAGGGGATCATTCCGGCCCTGGAATCCTCCCATGCCTTGGTCCATGCCATGCGGCTAGCCCCGACGATGAGCCCAGACCAGGTGATCATCGTCAACCTGTCGGGTCGCGGGGATAAGGACATCGACTACGTGGCTGAGCAACTGGCCCGATAGCCCTAGTCCACGTAACGCTGGAGAGTGGCGGCTTGGCGTCGCAACCGGGCCGCGTCATTGGCGCGGCCCGCGCGATCCAACTCGTCGGCCCCATCCTGGCGTTCGGCTATTTCAGCGGCGAGCACAGCGTGGGCATCACCAAGACTCAACTGGCGTCGGGAGATCTCACCGACGCCCAAGCCCACCAGGGTTCCGGCCACGTGCTCGCTGGTCGCTGTGGCGGGCGCGTCCGAAACCGCCACCGCCTCCGCGTTATCCAGCGCGGCTAAGGCCGATCGCAGCGTCGCTGTCACGTCGGCTTCGCGGGCCAGCATGGCCTGCTTCAGGTCCGCTCGTAGCCGGGCCCGCAGTGTTATAACCCCCGAATCTGATGCACTCATCGGTTCTCCTTTAGCGCCGCGAGTATTTTGAGCCTCAGCAGCCCATTCGACTTCCGTCGTCAACTGCGCGATCATACCCGCGGTGTATCTCACGTAAAGGAGCATCTCTCACATGGAAGCCATGCTGGCCGCCTCGATCACCTTCCTGCTCGTAATGGACCCGTTGGGCAATGTTCCGCTGTTCCTGACCTCGTTGCGGAAGACCCCGGCAGAGCGTCGTCAGTGGGTGATCCTGCGGGAGTGTCTCATCGCGCTGCTCGTCATGGTGGTATTCCTGTTCCTCGGCAAGGGGATGCTGAACCTGCTCAATATCCACGACGATGCCCTCCAAGCAGCCGGTGGCGTTATCTTGTTGCTCATCGCCATCCGGATGGTCTTCCCCACCGACGAAAAAAACCTCAAAGAACCCAACACCCATGATGAGCCCTTCATCGTGCCGTTGGCCGTGCCCTATCTGGCTGGTCCCTCTCTCCTAGCGATCATCGTGGTCTTGGTCAGCTCTCAGCCCCAAAACATGTGGTGGTTCCTGGGCGCGTTGGTGATCTCCTGGGCCATTAGTACCGTCACCTTGTACAGTGCAGGCTTCTTACAGCGGGTGGTTGGCACCCGCGCCTTGATTGCGGTTGAGCGCCTGATGGGCATGATCCTGGTCATCATGTCAGTGCAGATGATGTTCACCGGCGTCAAAGAGTTCTTCGTCGGCGCCTAGACACCGACTCGTCGAGGACCTTCAGCCTTCGTCAGCTTCAATGAGCACCCGCTGTGCCATGACTGGACGTCGCAACCGCCCAGGTGATCCGTAGGTCGCTGCCACCGCAGGCCCAAGAATCGCGGATGCGGTTTGGTGTGGGTCTGCTGTGACGGTCCTTGCCGATGGAACCGCAGCTACGGGCCAAGTTCTTCCGAGACAGCTTCGCAGCCATCCAGCATTAGCGGATCTCTGCCACCACGAGTCTGGCCTTCGATGAGAGGAGGGTGGGTTTTCGCCCATCTTTCCAGTGCTGCGTCTCAGGCACCCTCCATCAGGGTGGCCCTGCTACCAGGACAAAGAAAGCAGGACGCTGACGGCCCAGCCGTGAAGAACGATGGTTCCTGCTAGCTGGGCAGCCGCAGCTGCCACCCCCATCTCAGGTCGAAGATTCACTCAGCCTCGTGGGTAAGTTGATTCTCATCAGCCAGCTTCAGGATGAACTGCTCAAGTTCATCCAACAGCACCAGGCAGTGTGCCAGCCGCTCGTCGCTCCAGGTCCCGGCATGGGCTGGATCCTGTTCCACCAGGTTGAGTGCAATGCTGGCGAAACCGAACCCGGTCAGCGTCCATTCGGCAGGCCTTCCAGTGCGGAATGGGTCAACATGCAGCCTGATATCCCCCAATTCTGGGGTCGGCACATTGTTCAGCGATAGCCCAGAAACGATGGCAGAGCCCAGCTGCCCGATGAGGACTGGGGTGATATCCCCCAGATCCTGTCGCATCCGAAATCCCAGGTATTCAAAGATGGAGACATAGAACAGCCCCATACTGGCCAAGAATCGACGCTCAGAGGTGCCGAGGGCCTCGGTGAGCCTGGCGTGGAAGTCGGTGTCGGGCATGCTGTGCAACGTCGCGATGAGTGCGACGTAGACCGACCACTCACCAGATTGGCTCAGCATGTCGAAGTTGTGGGCCGAGCCGACCCGGCACAACTCTGCGGCCAGCCACCGACGGCCTTCGTCGGTGCGCAATTCCTCGTTACATTCCCGAGCTCGACTGATGACGATCATCACCGTCTCCCAGTCTTCAGTAGCCATGGCAGGGTGGACATATCCAGCCAGTTCCAGGAACAGATCGGCATAGAAGTGTCCCTTGGTCTCCCATCGTCGGTAGACGGCGCTGCGGGCTACCCCAGCCTCAGCGATGAGGTCTTCGAAGCGCAGCAGGTCGAAATTGACGCGAAGCCCTTCCCTGCGAACACGCTCGGATCCGACCTTGATCATCCGACGCGCGGTCTCCTCGTCACTGAGCCTGCGCGCCCGGTAGGTCCGGCCAAACGGGTCCTTCTCGACGCTCACACACCCTCCTTGTCGCTTGAGACATTGTGTCTCAAGACATTGCATCGCGGTTGCCGCATTGCTAGCCTGGGGGCCAACGCTATCAGGGCAGTCATCAGAGTTTGGCAGCCAGCTGTTGTCTGTGTGGAAGGAGGTAAGCAGTCATGATTCCTGAACCCTTGGGACCTACCCGTCCTTCACGACCTTGCGGGGCCATCTACGAACGTCGGGTTATGACTGCTTACCACAACACATAGGTCGGGGTGGCTGGTCAGGTCATCAGGGAGGGTGATTGATAAGAAGTGAGGGATGCTCAACTTCAACTACCTGACCAGCTCCGCACCCATCAATGCCCACTCTGCATGGACCTCAGCCAGTGATATCGCGGGTCTGCGACCCCAACAGGGTCGGCTCGGCAGGGGGAACGACGGGCCGACCCTCACCTGTCTTCGGTCCCCGATTCGATCGCAACCTGCGAGCAGCGCGAGAGCTAACCGGATTCGACGGGCGCGGGAATTCAAGGCGAAGCGGGCTACCTGCTGGATAGCTTGCTCTTGGTTCTGCTAGAGGGCCAGGCCAAGGAGCAGCACGTCTGAGAAAACAAAGCACCTCCAGCCCTTGGCCGGAGGTGCTTTATGTCGCGTTTGGTGGACCTACGTAAAGAGTTTGACAACTTTGGCTCCGCCACGCGAACCGTGTGTTCACGTTGGTCGCGAGGGATTTACCGGACATCGAGACCCTGTGTTGTGGTCTCCCGGGGCCAGTCTGTCCGCTCACTTGGGATGACTCAAACTCTTCTGACCGACGCCGAAGTCGATCAGCTGGTTGCTGCCCACGAGGCCGGAGCGGCCCTGCGCGGGCTAGCCAAGCAGTTCCACATCCACCGCCTGACCGCAGCAGCCGATCTCGCACGCCGCGGCATCCCCGTTCGCCGCGCGGCTCTGAACTCTGCACAGACCAAGGAAGCCGCCCGGATGTACCAAGCTAGGTCAACGATCATGCAGGTGGGCCGTCGGTTCGAGATGGATGCGCAGACCGTGCGTCGAGCCGTCGCGCTCGTCAAGGGGTGGAGATCCGACCAGGTGGACGACCACGTCGGCATGAAACGAACAGCAGCTCAGCAGCCTGATTTGGTCGGGAGCCACCGCCGGTCCGTCGGCCGCACCTACTGGGCCATCATCTGCTCGCGCATGACCGCTCGCACGAGGCGGAACAGACTGACGGGACCGTTGAGAACGAACTTGAGAGCGTTCCACATGCCCCACAGCATGATCATGTGCAACCACTTGGGTTCCCCACGGTCGATCAGAATCGTGCACACATTGGCGATGGCAAAGTGAGGGACGCCGACGAGCATCGCCGGTGCGGGTGCTGGTGGGTGCAGGTTGGGGGCTGGTGTGAGGGCGCGGCGGTGGGCGCTGACGAACTGGCTCAAAGACAACGCCGAAACCCTCGGCGTCGAGTACCTCATATGGCAAGGCCAAATCTGGTCACTCGCCCGCGATGCCGAGGGCTGGCGTCCCTACAACGGCGGCGGCATGCACGACCCAACCGACGTCACCGGCGGTCCTTATTACCACGTCCACATCACAGTCAAAGAAGGCAGCTGATACCCGCGAACATCTACCCCGACTTCGGCGCCTTCGGTGACAACACCACCCTCCACAACGTGATCGGCGCCCTGCTCACGTTCGTCCTCGTCACCGCCGTCCTCACCATGCTCATCTCCGGCATCACCCGGGCCATCGCCACAGCGAACGGCAACCACACCACCGCCACCAAAGCCCGCACCGGACTCCTCGTCGCCCTCGGCACAGCCATCCTCGCCGGCGCCGGGATCACCTGGCTCAACTGGCTCATCGCGCTTGGCGACCAGTTCTGCACACGATCATTTCGGAGGCCTCGCTCTGAACTGACTGTGTGTCAGCGAAAGTAACTCGCACGAAATCCTGGCCAACGCCATGGGCGACGGAAGGCGTCCGATGCCCTGGACGCTCCACGTACAGTGGGTGCCATGAAACGATCTGGCGGCGGTGTGGCGGCTGCATTCGGGTTCAGGTACCAGTACCTAATCACAGTTGACTTGCTGCTGGATCTGTACGCCAATTCTTCGCCTGACTGGTCAGTCGACGTTGACCCTGTCGACCAGGACTCAGCGGACATCATTGTTCGCTTGTCAACAGACGGCCCACCCGACCGCGTCCTCCAGATAAAGGCGTCTCTGCCGAGCTCATCAACTACCATCGGAATCGACGAAACCCGGCGAATACTAGATGCGCTGCGCCGCGAACACCCTAAAGCTCGACTATGCGAGATTCTCACCAACCGAATCAAGACTGCTGAACTCGAAACAGAGCTGGAACGACAAGACGGCAGACTCCTTAGACAAGGAGAGCGGTTCACTTCCCATCAGGAAACACTTCATCAGGTGGCTGAGAAGCTGTTGAGCACCATCGGACGCTTGCGCACCACCAGCGACGGCGGAACTGGCCGCGAACTACAGTATCTACTTCTGCGTCAACTAATTGATCGTGTTCACGAGGCCGGTTCCAACACTCATAACCAATGCTTGTCCCGCGATGACATTCGCCAGATTCTCACGGGCTCAAATCCCTTACTGTGTAGCGCCCTTGGAGCGCGAATCTGGGGGAAGTGTGTTCAGGTCCCAGTCGGGAATTATATCGAGCGAGAGAAATCTTCTCGATTCCTTGAGGCAAACCTCCCTATCGGCTCCCTATATGATGGCGCCCCCCAGATTGCGGTCCTGAAAGGCATGTCCGGTACCGGAAAATCCGCAGCCGCCTATCTGCATGCTCGATCGCTCCTGGAACACGTGGCGTTCGTTCTATGGCTAGACGCAAGTTCACAAGAGGTGCTCGAATCACAAGTTCCGATGGCACTTGAAGAGCTGGGGGCAGCGACTACTCCCACCGATATGCCCAGACTTGATCTCGTGGATGTCTTGTCGGGATCGCCGGTACCTTGGCTGCTAGTCCTCGATGGAGCTTCCTCCTTGGAGGATGTTTACCCCTGGATACCACGCAGTGGCTACGGACAAGTCCTCATAACCACACGAGTGGCGACCTGGCCGGACTCTCTCGCGCCAACAACTTCACTGGATGGATTTGACGAGATCGAGGCGCGACGGTTTGGGCAAGCAGTCGAGTCGTGGTCACCCCAGCAGCTATCCGCTTGTGATGCCATATCAAGAGCGCTCGCCGGATGGCCCTTGGCTCTGGAGTTGGCTGTTGGTTGGATTGCTCGACATGGCGGTCCGGAAAAAGCCATCTTGCAATTTTCTGACCGATTGGATCGCCTCGACCTGGACAGTGAGGAATTGCTCCCGCATGGATATCCTCGAACTGTAGCCCAAGTGGTGCTAGCTGATTGGAAAGAACTGTCTCCAGAAGCGCAAAAGCTGGCCTCATTTCTATTAGTTACAGGTGGAAGCCGCGTTCCCCGCCGCCTGCTGCTTGACGCCCTCACCCAGATTGGAATGACTCAAAAGGCAGTGGAAGAACTCCTTTCCTTCGGATTCATTAGGCAGGAGATTCTCACGCCAGATCGGCCCCACGATTTGGATGAAGTTCTAACAATTCACGGTTTCGTCCAGCTAGTCATGACGAAACAAGGCATCCCACTGAACGGGCCTGAGATATGGGCCATCCTAAGCACCAGCGACAAGTGGGTGCGGCAGCTGACCGAGGATGGGCGCTTTCGCGAAGGCAGTGCCTTAATTCACCCCATCGACTACTTCCTTCGACAGACGGTCGAGGTATTCAAAGACAGCCCTGAAGTCTTGACCCTGGCCAGCGTGTCTATGCACAACTTCGCGCAGTTGGCCTTCATCACCTCGCAGGCTGCGATCGCACGCCTCTGGTCACGCGAGGCCTTCCGGGTCCGGCAGGACCAGCTGGAGTCGGTTCGCGACCATGCGACGTGGGTACAGATGCAGCTCCAGACCCTATCCGTTATCGCCATCACTGCCGCGCGTCTTCACAAGGCCGAGGAGGTTGTCGAAGTCGCGCTCTTCTCCGAGGCTGTGTTGCAAATGGGCAACGAGGAAGCCCTGCGTGATCCGGCCACGCATCATGCGTTGCGCATGATCCGGGATGTATTGCATTCGTGCCTGCCTGACTCCAGTCCGGGTCGTGCTCGTAATGCGCTGAAGGTGCTAGACGCCTTGGTGCCTTCGGGAGCACCTGAACCAGCAGTGAGTGGGGCAGGAAACACTCTACTTAACAAGCTTTACATCGAAAGAGTGACAGCGCTCCTGCTGGTGGAGCGCAGTGCCTGGCAGGCTGGGGTGGATACCGTGCTGAGAGCTGCGAACCAAGCTCTGGAGGCAGGGGCCCTCGTCGATCAATTGGTGGATGGGCTTCTCGACGTGGGGATTGAACTGATGATCGAGGCGAGTAAGCGTCCGCTGGACACCCCCGAGCTTCTCATTGCTTCAGCTAAGCGGCTCGTGGTGTGGCTGGATGAAAACTCCGCCGCGCTAGACGAGGCCACTCACCAGAACCGCTTTGCGATCCTGAGAGCATTCACGGAGGAGGGCCCCGGGCCGCTCTCCGACGTGATCAGGAAGCTACCGCCTCCCAAGCAGCGCACACGCCAGTTGGATGCTTGGGCCGAACTGGCGACGATCCTGCGAGAACAGCGCGAATCCATGTGCTACCGCAAGATTTTCAGCGATCCACCATCATCCGTTTCCGTTACGTACAGTATCGATGGGGGCGATCACCTCAACGTCTGGTGGCCAGACACGGGCCCCGCGGCACCCGAGCTTTGGGTGCACGCGCCAGGAATTGTCACCATCAGCTCTTCGGGGCGCATCGACCCCGTCCGTCAAGGTATGGAGCGCGCAGGACTTCCGGAAGTCGCTCACGATGAACCGTCACAGCCCACCCCTGGCTGGCTAGCCCGACTCACCACCGACGGGATCAACATCTTTGACGCGAAAGGCACCCCCTGGGTAACCGTCGAGGACATTCCACCCCAGATCGTGGAAAGAATTTGCGCCCATGGAGGCTTGACGCTCATTTACGCAGATCTGGCAATTACTCGTTCCACAGATCCGCGCCTATGCGGCTGGATTTCCCTGGCCGCTGGAAACAACGAGTCATGCGCGGACAATCAGATCCATCCGACGCCTTGGTGGCGAAAACTCTTCCGTTGCATGTCTAGCCGCTTTTCACGGATGCGGCTCTGACGCAACCAACCAGCGCGAATGACATGATGAAGCGCTAATGCACTTGGCCGGGTAGTGCATGAGTTGACCGCTGATGACGGAGCCTCACTCAGAGGTTGCCAGCCAGCATGGGCCAACCTCACCGGCGGATTTGCGTGCTCGCGCCTGGGCCCGGTCGTACCCGCGCACCTGACAGGCAGACCATCCAAGGGCCTGCCCGCAGCAGCGGGTCGGCCGTCTGCTTCGAAGGAGCTTGCCGTGCTTGATCTGATGGCTTCTGTCCTGCCCACTCTGCCGATGATGCCGCCGATGGAGGGAGACATCACGCCGAATGATGAAGGGCTGCCGTGGATCGAGCAGGGGCGCACGATCGTGGGCGCTGTGATAACGATCGGGCTGATCCTGTCGTGCTCGCGCTGATCATCTCCGCGATCGTGAGGGGATTCGGAGTGAACTCCTTTAACCCGCACCTGGTCGGCCGCGGCAAGGCCGTGCTGCTGGTCGCGATCGTGTTCGCGCCCCCATGCGCTCCGACCAAGCCGCCCGAGACATCCGCAAGAAGAAAGTCGAGCACTTCTCCGACCAAGCTCAACGGCCCAAAATCGGGCAAATCAAGGCCGCCTCATAGACCGCCGAATACTACGACGTCCTCCAACAAGAAGCCGACCTCACCGCCGGCCACGGCATCCTGCGCTACACCGGCCTGGTCACCATCACCGCCACCACGGTCGAGGACCTCGATGCCCGTGTCGCCGCCCTCGAACAAGCCGCCATCCAAGCCAACAGCGAAACCCGACTCCTCGTCGGACAACAAGCCAAAGCCTTCACCGCCGCAGCCCTACCCCTCTGCCGGCAGGTCTGACGACTAGAAAGGGTGGGGTCATTCGGGCACTGTGACGAGGCAAAAGGGATGGCCTGCGGGGTCAGCGTAGATGCGCCAGGCTTTCGGGCCTGGGTCCAACACATCTGTGAGTGGGTGGCCACCTGCTGCTTCGACGGCGGCACACGCCTCCGAGAGGTCATCGACTAGCAGGTCAAGGTGAACCTGCAGCTCGCCTCTATGTCCCGGCCACTGCGGGGGTTCGTAATCGGAGACACGATGGAAAGAGAGGCGTCCGACAGGCTCCCAGTCCAGCGTCAACCACTGGTCATCACCGGTGGCCGGTGCAAGATCCAGGAC
>JBHAEB010000026.1:0-10051 GCA_041855345.1 Arachnia sp.
CTGGTGAAGGTTACAGACTAGACCCGTGCCAATCGAACTCATGATCGTGCTGTGGTTGGTGATCATCACAGCGCTGGCTTTCGACTTCACCAACGGATTCCACGACACCGGCAACGCTATGGCGGCATCCATCGCCACCGGGGCTTTGAAGCCGAAGACTGCGGTCTTGTTGTCGGCGATATTGAACCTTATTGGGGCCTTCCTCTCCGTGGAGGTAGCCCTGACCGTCTCCAACGCTGTTGTCAATCTGCAAGCCAGCGATGGTGCGCCCCGCCCCGAACTGATAGCCGACGGTGGTGAGGCGCTGTTGCTCATTGTCTTGGCGGGACTGGTTGGTGCCATCGTCTGGAACCTTGCCACCTGGCTGTGGGGACTTCCGTCGAGTTCCTCCCACGCCCTTTTCGGCGGCCTGATTGGGGCCACCATCGCTGGGCTAGGCGTCGATGGCGTGAAATGGGTAGGCGATGGCACCAAACTCGATGGCGTCGTCGGCAAGGTCATCCTGCCAGCGTTACTGTCACCAATAATTGCCATCATCATCGCCTCGGTGGGGACCTGGTTAGTTTTCAAGATCACCAGCCGCATGTCGCAGCATCGTCGCGACGCCGGTTTCAGGATTGGGCAGGTGGGTTCATCGTCGCTGATCTCGCTGGCCCATGGCACTAATGACGCCCAGAAAACTATGGGTGTGATCACCCTGGCATTGATTGCGACCGGAAGCTGGACCGACGTCCATGCCGTGCCATTTTGGGTGAAGGTGGCCTGCGCGGTGGCGATCGCGCTGGGTACCTATCTGGGTGGTTGGCGGATCATCCGTACCATGGGTAAGGGACTCGTCGAAGTCAGCCCGCCCCAAGGGTTGGCGGCGGAGTCATCCTCGGCCGCGGTGATCCTGGCCTCGAGCCATATGGGCTTCGCGCTGTCAACTACTCATGTCGCGACGGGATCGATCCTGGGCAGTGGCCTAGGTCGTCGGTCCAAGGTCAATTGGCGAGTCTTTGGCCGGATGCTGGTGGCGTGGGGAATCACATTGCCCTCAGCGGCCGTGGTGGGTGCCTTGATGTGGCTGATTGCGCATCTGATTGGCGGGTTCCTGGGGGCAGTGGTGATCTCAGTGATCCTGGTGGCCGCTGCCGGCTGGATGTACCTGCATTCCCGGAAGTCCGTCGTCGACAGCAGCAACGTGAACGATGAGTGGGTGGAGAAGGTCACCGCGGGAACGGTCACCGAAGAAGCCGAGGAGGATGCGCGATGAACAATCTATGGCTTGCCCTTGAGGGAGCGTGGCATGTGCTCATCGCGGGGCTGCTGCTGGGTGCGGGAATCCCTGCGATATTCGCCTTAGGGGTGCGGGCGCTGGCCATCGGCACCGATGGCTCCGATGAGGCGAAGCCGACTGCTTTGGGCCGAGCCTTAGCGTGGCTGTGCTTCGCCGTGGTGATCCTCGGAATCCTGGCTGGCATTGGCACCATCATCGCCCACGGCATGGGCGCCAGACTTACTTTCGACGGCATTATTCCGGTCTTCGTTGCCAAATAGCTGTGGGTGATTGGCCGATCGGCCAGAACTTCCCGGAAACACTAGCGCTAGCTCAAATCCTGGAGTAGGCTCACGATTGCGTGAACAGATGCAGGGGTTTCTAGTCGGCACCCGTCGGCTAGGGGCCCCTTCTTCATTACGGTCAGCCAACGTTCCCGTCCCAACCTGCTGGCTCCCCCTGAGGCCTCCGGAAACCCCATAGGTCGCACCAAGCAGGTAAACCGTCGGGGCGACGCCCTGTTGGGTTCGAGTCCGCGACCTCGACAGTAGTGCTCGTCTTACCGGCCGCCTTGGGGCCGTCGATGAGCCACAGCCCCCATCGCTGCCATCCACCGGTTCAGCTCACCGTCCACCACTCGAGGTCGGCAATCAGTGATGCATGAAATCGAAGATTCGTCATCCCTCAAATCGAAGATTCGTCATACTGACCAAAGACAGATGCCGAACCCTGGCCACCAACATGAAGGTGTACTTCGCTCATCCTCGTTCTCCATGGGAACGGGGAACCAACGAAAACACAGGCGGACTGATCCGCGAGTACCTACCCAAAGCAACCACATCACCACACAGACCTACCGCAGGCGCCATTGCCGAAGAACCTGGGCGGACGCCCTGCAGTCACCCTAGGCTGGCTCACCCCCCGACTACCGGCGGGTTGCTTGTTAGGAAGGTGCAGAAAACAGGCCTTGACGGGAGGTCGGTTCTGGCGGGTACCATGAAGGCATAAACACCGGCCCCTCTCTCGGCAATCGGCCTTGCGCCACCTGTCGTGCATGGGTCGGTTTTCCTTTGGCAGCATAGTGTGATGCGCTACTCCAAGCCCCTGCCCTATGATCAGCAGGTTTGTCTATTGGCCTCTCGCGGGCTGGACGTTGGTCGTGAAGGCGACGCGGTTCGCGCCTTGAAGCGCATCGGCTACTACCGCCTCTCGGCCTACACCTACCCGATGAGGGCGTTCACCGCTGACGATGCTGGGAACGTGCACCGCTCGGACGACTTCGTGGCAGGGGCATGCCTGTCGGATGCCGTGGCACTCCACGATTTCGACCACCGGCTTCGACGCACCTTGCTGCCTGCCATCCAGTCCCTGGAGGTCGCGCTTCGCACCAAGGTGGGCTACCACCTGGGGAAGCACGGCCCTCTAGCCCACCTGGACCGTAGCGGCCTTGACCCCCAGCGATGCAACGAGGTGTCGCGTGGACCCGACCAAGCGGGGACGAAATACGATGCCTGGCGCAGCGAGTACGACTCCTTGCAGCGCAAGGCAGACCGTGAGGATTACGTGGTCCACTTCGCCACCAAGTACGACGGTGACGTGCCGGTGTGGGCCGCAACCGAGTTCATGACGATGGGCTGCCTGATAGGGCTTTATCGGATGATGCAACCAAAGGATGCGCGGTTGCGACGCTTAGCGGGGCGGCTCCGTTCATTCGGCTCCTCTGAGGCTCGCACAGTTGATCGCTGCCGACCTGAAATGAGACGTCGGGCGGGAAACGAGATCACTCGACCATCATGATGGTGATAGGGGGTATCAGCTTCTGTTCGCCTAGGCCCACACATTTCGATGTCGCTCAACAGGGCGGAAGACACCGCACGACTCCGAGGTGAACGAATAGCCGCTCGAGGGAATTGAGACCTCTGCCCGGAAAGCGCTCGTAACGAAATTATTGTCCACGATGTTGCCCGCCGAATCAGTCACCTCCCAATAGCATCCCTCGAACGTGCTGCCATCTGAGCGCTCTGAATAGTAACGGCCAGGCTGGATCTCAGCCCCGATTCTGAATGTCCCTGGGCCAAACAGCTGTCCAGCCGCCTCAAGTTCCTGGTCCGCAATGCCTGCGTCGATCAGTTCCTGCACGCGGGCTGCATCATCATGCTCTGGGCACAGTGTCAACATCCCATTGGCCTCTGGGATCTGTGCGGCAGATAGCGAGGTCATAATTTCAGGGTAGACCTGCGTTTCCATGCACATCGAGTAAAGGGTGTCGAGACTCTCGATGGATCGACCAGTAGTTTGGAGGGCCTCAGTTTCCTCCACAAGTAAAACAGACGAATCAACGTCTGACACCTCGCAGTGCGCTCGCATTGCGGGATCTAACAACCAAGCCTCTTCAAGAGATGTCACCGAGACGGTGTCGGTAAATCGATCGTCATGGCACTTCGCCTGCAATGGCCGTGTCTTCGGGGTCAGAGGTGTGGTTGGTGTCGGTGATGGACTCGGCGACGGCTTAGGCGTTGCAGTGGTCCTGGTGCTGGCCGGGGTTGACGAAGGGGCGCTGGGGGTCGTGTCCGAGTTTCCCGGCGAAGAACACCCTGACAAGGACAACGCAATGCCTGCAACCAAAAACACACGCAATAGGCAACGTTGACTCATATCTGGAAGATAGCCATACCGATGCTCTAAGGCGCTATTCACGTGCGATTTGGTTGCACATCGTCGGTTACACGCGAGCGGAACGCTTCCGCGACAGACAGCAGGCTGGGGTCAGCCCGTGGGGTTTCCCTCCCATCCTGGCCAGCACGCCAGTAGTTAGCGCACCCAGTGCTGAAGGAACGAAGCGGTCAATGAGAGCGCGATCTGATCGACCCCGTCCAGCCGACGCTTGCGCTTGGGGACGATCACCGCTTCGGCTGAGCCGTCACGGTCGCTAGGCACCTCGATCTCTACGGGACCGGTCTCGGTGAGCACCGTCTTGACCCGCGTTCCGTTACGTATGTTCTCCCCGATTGGGGTTCCGTCGTGTTCGTGACCCAGGTGCTCGCTCAACTCGGTATACAACGTGGTCCCGAGGACGTTCTTCGTTAGCTAGTTCAGCAGCCCTCCCGAGCCGACCAGGCTCAAGTCCTGCTCCTTCACCTGCATGAGCAAGCGTTCTGCGAGTCTTTCTAATCGATAATCTTCCCGGTCACCGGATCAATCATGTCGTCGTCAACAATGGCAGAGGTTGCGTCAGTCACGGCCATCTCCTTTCGGATCAGGCCGAACCTTCCCACACCATTATTCAGACAGTCCCCGCGATTCTGCGCTTCCGTCGCCGTGAGCTCGTCGAGTGTTTCCCGGCATTGGGTCTCGAGTTGCGCGAAGTGTTGCTTGTAGGCGTGCTGGTCTTACAGGCGGGTGCTGTAGTCGGTGATCGCGTCTTCCATCATCCTCGTCGCAGCATTGGCCGCATCCCGTTGCTGCACGGCTTGTGTCTTTAGCTCGGTGGTGTCGCAGAGGGTGGTGTGAAGAAGGTTCCAGTCGATCCCGACGCGGTCCTGGACCAGTTGGGCGAGGGCGGTGTGGATGATCTGCTCGAGTATCTGGTCGCGCAGGACTGGCATCCCGGTCGTGGTGGGGTGCGGTATCTGTCTTCGGTCAGTATGACGAATCTTCGATTTGAGGGATGACGAACTGTAGATTTCATGTATGACTGATTATCGACCTCGAGTGGTGGACGGTGAGCTGAGCCGGCGGATGGCAGCGATGGGGGCTGTGCTCATCGACGGCCCCAAGGCGGTCGGCAAGACGCGCACTGCTGTCGAGGTGGCAGCCTCGGTGTTCAGGATGGATGTCGATGAGGCAGCTCGCGCAGCCCTCGAGGTGGCGCCCGAACAGCTGTTTTCCTCCCCGACTCCGATCGTCTTCGATGAGTGGCAGGAGACCCCTCGCCTGTGGAATCTTGTGCGTCGTGCTGTCGACGACCATGCCGGGAGAGGTCTCTACGTCCTCACCGGCTCCTCGCGTCCGCGCGACGAGGCGCGGGTCCACTCGGGTGCGGGACGGATTGCGCGCTTGCGCATGCGGCCGATGACCCTGTTCGAGACCGGACATTCCACGGGTGAGGTCAGCCTGCACCGTCTCCTGGACGGGGACGATCCCGTGGGCGCGAGTTCTGGTCTAAGCATCGATGGACTGCTGGAGCGGATTGTGGTCGGCGGGTGGCCGGACCTGCTCGACGTCGGCGAGGGAGAGGCATCGTTGTGGTTGAGCGACTATCTACGAACACTCGCCGAAGTGGATGTTCCGGGACTGGGCCCCCGGCGAAACCCAGGCAACATCACACGACTGCTGGCCGCCCTTGGACGGTCTGTAGCGACTCCGCTGAATTTGACGTCATTGGCGCAGGATGTCGGTGGGGCCAGGGGACCGATCGCGTCGGAGACCCTCACGAACTATATGGATGCGCTGGAGCGTCTCATGCTCATCGAGCCCGTTCCAGCCTGGCGTCCTCATATGCGTTCTCGAACCCGGCTGCGTGCATCCGCCGTCCACCACTTTGTCGACCCTTCGCTGGGTACGGCAGCTTTGGGGGTCGGGACTCGGCAGCTGCGTCAGGACCTCAACGCTGCGGGTCTGCATTTCGAGTCTCTCGTCATGCGTGACCTGCGGGTCTACGGACAGTCCTTGGGCGCAACGCTGGCGTCCTGGCGGGATTCCCAGGTCGGACACGAAGTCGATGCGGTGCTCGAGCTCCCTGATGGCAGATGGGCCGGGATCGAAGTCAAGCTGGGAGAGTCTGCAGCAGATGCGGCTGCGGCTTCACTACTGCGGATGGGCAGCAAAATCGATCACGAGAGACATGGTGAGGCGGCGGCGCTCATCATTGTCACAGGAGGTCGTTTCAGTTACCGGCGTCCCGACGGCGTCTGTGTCGTCCCCATTACGGCTCTTGGTCCGTGACCGCCGCTTCGATACCCCCGACCGAAAGCAACATACACATCGTGCGCGAGCCGCGTGTGATGATCTATGAGGCATTTGAGGAGACCGCGCAGCTGCTGCGAGTGACCACCCACGCCACGCACCTGTCAGAGAGCTTGAAGCAGGACCGTGCGGGGCAGCGCGAAGAGCACGATCTGGAGCGATGAGGCTTTCGGGTTCTTCTGACTTGAACGTGGGTTGGGGTGTCCCGCCTGTGGGGTGGTCACGCATGCCCATGGCTGGCAGAAGATCGAGTTGATCGACGCACCGTGTTTCACGGCGTCGGTGAGGTTGTGGTGGCGGAAGCGACGCTGGTTGTGTCCTGAGCCGACCTGTGAGGTGGTCTCGTTCATCGAAGACGCTGTGGCGGGCCGTGGAGCCAGTCCTTGAGGGATGCGGCCGATGACGAGGCCAGGTCGGCGGTGTTACTGCGTTGGGTGTGGATGAACACATCTGGCGCCACGTCTCCACCAAACCCGTTGATCAGGGCGGCCTGGGGGACCAAGAAGGTCACCGGCAAGGTTGATCTGGCTCCCTCCCGCATCCCTTGCCCGCCTTGAGGTACTCGCGTGTAATCTTCTTCGTGATCTCACGGCGTGCAGCCATCGATAACCCCTCACTCACAGGGTCAGGGAACACCAACGCCAAGCGGACATCCTCATCTGAAGCAAGCGCTGAGCTTCCCGGACCTTTTAGCTGAGTCACGTCGCCGGAATTGCATAGGCAAGCAGAGTGCCGCTAGCTATGGGCGCATAGCTCCCCGTCATCCTCCGGGATTGGCGGGGTTTACTCTATCCGGAGGGCCCGCAATGACCGCGCGCATGGCCGTTGTCATCGACTATCAGAACGTTCACCTCACGGCGTCGAAGCTCTTCCTTCCAGGGCGCCCTATCGAAGAAGGCTTGATCGAGCCCTACCGCTTCGCCAAACAACTCGCCAAGGCGCGCAACAAGGACGGCCAACACGAGTCCGAGGTGTGCCGCGTGGAAGTGTTTCGAGGCCTTGCCCCACTGGGGCCTCGCCTGGCTCCGGCCAAGCCCTCTCGGGTTCGAGTCCGCGATAGTAATTAAGGGTTCCAGGGGCGGATGGAACCGCCCCCGAAACCCTTAGTGGAGCATAGGGGACTCGTGCAGCCGCGTCGCGGCTGCTTTCCCTGGCGGCCTGGGGCCGCACGGTTCCTTGGCCGGGGCGACGCCCCACTGGGGCCTCGCCTGGTTCCGGCCAAGCCCTCACGTGTTCGAGTCCGCAACAGCTAATAAGGGTTTCAGGGGCGATTGACACCGCCTCCGAAACCCTTTGTGGAGCATAGGGGACTCGAACCCCTAACTTCCACCTTGCAAAGGTGGCACTCTACCAATTGAGTTAATGCCCCAAGACCGGGACATCATAGCCGCCAGGTGCCTGGGTTGGGAAACCGGGAGTTGTCTCCTTTCAAGATAGCCGCCTTGGGTCGATCCCTTGACCCTCGGTGGGCGGTGCCAAGCGGGTGCCTCTGGAAGCGGGTAGCGTGCACGAACCCGGCCCATCGAACGGATCGGGTTACTGCCAGCGACATCGAATCTGGGGGTTCCATTCGACGTATGGGAAGCTTGTGGGCGTGACATTGCTGGAGCTGCCGTTCCCTAACATCAACCCTGTGGCCTTCGCCATCGGCTCCCTCAAGGTGCACTGGTATGCCTTGATGTATCTGCTGGCCTTCGCCATTGCCTACTACCTAATGCGGCGGCGAATCCGGATGGAGCCGTTTGCCTCCATCCACACCCCAAAACCATGGACCAAGGAGGATGTGGAGGATCTGCTGCTTTATGGCATCGCCGGGGTCATCATCGGCGGGCGGCTGGGATATGTGCTCTTTTACGATCTTCCTCGCTACCTGGCCAGCCCACTTGATGTGTTCAAGACCTGGGACGGCGGTATGAGCTTCCACGGCGGCGCCATCGGCGTCGTGCTCGGTATCGCCTTGTTCTCTTGGCGACGTAAGCGGCCCTTCCTTCAGGTCGCGGATCTGCTAGTCCCCGCGGCTCCGCTGGGGCTTGCTGCCGGCCGGATCGGAAACTTCATCAACGGCGAACTATGGGGACGAGAAGCCCCAGCTGACCTGCCATGGGCCATGCGATTCCCCACCGGCGGTGATGTGCTGCGTCACCCTTCACAGCTCTATCAGGCACTACTAGAAGGCGTAGCGCTATTCATCCTGCTGTGGTGGTATGCCCGTAAACCGCGTCGCAGAGGCCAAGTCGCAGCAGTCTTCCTCATGGGCTATGGGGTATTCCGGTTTACCGCCGAGTTCTGGCGGGAACCCGACGCCCACCTGGGTTTCCTGTCCCTGGGCTGGTCCATGGGGCAGTGGCTATCGCTACCGATGATTCTGGCTGGAATCCTGATCTGGGTGCTCGCTGAGCGGCGAGGAATCACCGACGGTGGGGAAGAGGCCAAGACCAGCGACGGCGAGGACTCAGCCGATAGCGAGGGCCCAACCGACGGCGAGGACCCAACCGACGGCGAGGACTCAGCTGATAGCGAAGAGGATCCCGCTGGCACCGAGGAAAAGGTCGACTAACCAATACGGATGACCGCCGCCCCCGGACCTTGCAGGGCGATGCCATCGACACCGGGGTGAATCTCGCTGAATGAGGCGAGAATCTCCCCCTGAATCGGGAACTCGACCAGGGCCTCACTGCGGGTAGCCAGGACCCCGAAACGACCGCGCATCATCATCACGGAATCCTCGCCCAGAACCTCCACGCGAATGTCGCTAAGATGCGGATCACGCATGTCAGGCTCATTGCGACGCAGCTGCAGCAGGGTGCGATACCAGGCCAACATGGGGGCATGATCGGGGCTGGTCAACTCCTCCCACCGCAGCACCGCCATATCCCGGGTGGCTGGGGACTGAGGATCGGGCACCTCGGCATCCCAACCCATCCGGGCGAACTCGCGGCGTCGCCCCTCAGTCACCAACGGTCCCAACTCGGGGCCCAGCTGGCTGAAGAAGGGGAAGGGCGACGAAGCCGCCCACTCCTCACCCATAAACAGCATCGGGGTGAACGCGGAGAGCAGATATAACGCAGCCCCAGCAGCCTGACATCCCATCGGGCTGGTGTGGGAGATCCGGTCGCCGACCGCCCGATTGCCCACCTGGTCATGGTTTTGCAGGGACACCACGAAGCTGTGACCGTCATAGTGGGAAGAGGTGGCATCGACCGGTGCTCCCCAGAGTCGCTCCCGAAACGTGGAGTACCCGCCCTCGTGAACGAATACCCTCGTCAATGCATGACGAAGCACCTCTGCTGAGCCGAAGTCGACGTAATAGCCGACCTGCTCTCGGGTAAAGAAAGAATGTAGGGCGTGGTGAACATCATCGGCCCACTGGCCAGCCATCCCCAGCGCCCCCGGAACTGATCCGACGGGACACACCGTTGCTGGCTGGTTGCGGTCAGACTCAGCGAATAGCGTCAACTGGCGTCCAGTCTCAGCCTGCCAAGCCTGGGCAGCCTGGCTGAGTTCGGCTAGATAATGGACCGGGGAGTCGTCCTGCAGTTCGTGTACCGCGTCCAACCGCAACCCGTCGACCTGATAATCCACCAGCCACTGTCGGCAGGCCCCGAGTAGAAATGCTCGAACCTCAGCGCTACCGGGCTGATCCAGATTCACCGCATCCCCCCAAGGGGTGTGGTGCGCGCTGGTGAAATAGGGGCCGAACTGAGCCAGATAGTTGCCCTCTGGGCCTTGATGATTGTGGACGACATCCAACACGACACCCAGCCCACGCTCATGGCAGGCGTCAATGAAGGCGACGAAGGCAGCCGGTCCGCCATAGGCGTGATGGAC